>JBBSHU010000011.1:0-41643 GCA_038232455.1 Acidimicrobiales bacterium | reverse complement strand
GTGGATAAGCACTCCGAGTTGACCGGGGAGGGGCCGCCCGTCAGTGGATACCGACGGGTCAGCGGACAGGTGCTGGGGAGAACTGCTGGCCGTGCGTGGGGAGATTCCGTGACCACCAGCGGGGAGGTTCGTGTCCGTCTATGGGGAGGATCTCATGGCCGTCGTCACTGCTGTGCGATGCCGGGGTCCGTGAGGCGATACGTCGGCACCTGGACGCGGAGCGCCATGAGGCCCTTCAAGGCCTTCGCCTACCGGCCTCCCGGTCGTCGGGCCGCCGGCTTGCGCGCTTGCATGAGGACCGGCGCAAGCTGCTCCAGCTGCACTACGGGGGCAAGATCTCGGCCGACCAGTTCGGCGAGGAGCAGGCCCGGCTCACCCTCGAGTTCGAGAATCTCGAGGGTGACACCAACGCCGCCGTCGCCGAGCACGTACACGCCGACGACCTCAGCACCAAGTTCGACCAGCTGGCCGAGTTGCTCGACCGGATCGACGTCGCGCGGCTGTGGGACGCCGCCACGGCAGCGAACGTCGGAAGCTCCTCGACGAGCTTCTCGCGGCCGTCACGGTCCACCCTGGCCGCCTGGTGGTGGAAGTCCACGGAGCGCCGCCGCTGAACGTGGCCTTCTCCGAGGTCGGGCTGAAGGACTCGGAGTTGAGTGGTGTCGGAGAGGGGACTTGAACCCCTACGCCCTATGAGGGCACCAGGCCCTCAACCTGGCGCGTCTGCCAATTCCGCCACTCCGACTGGGGTGGTCAGGCAAGTCTACCGTCTAGCCGGAGAGCTTCACCTGGGAGGCATCGAAGGTGCCCATGGTGGTGACAATCAGGTTCTGGACACGCTTGGCCGACACGGAATGGGTCCGGAACTGGGCGATGGGCACGACCGGGACCTGGGCAAGGATCTGCTTCTCCGCTTCCTGGAACGACGCCATCCGCCTGGCCTCATCGGGGTCGCCGCGACCCTGCTTGAGCAGGTTGTCGATCACCGGTGAGGAGAACCCGGTGACGTTGTCGACGGTGCCCGTCTGGTAGAGCGGGGTGAGGAAGGCGTCCGGTGAGGGGTACTGGCCGATCCAGCCCAGGCGGAATAGCTCCCGGTCGCCGCTCTGAGCGAAGCTCAGGTAGTCACCGAAGACATGGGGGCGTGGGGTGGCGGTGATCCCCACCGCCTTGAGGTTGGCCTGCATGGCCTCGGCCACCGCCTCCTGGGTCGGGTTTTCGTCGTAGTCGATCGAGAAGGCGGGGGGGGGCTGGTCGCCGAAGGTCTGCTTCAGCAGATCCTTGGCCTTGCCCGGGTCGAACCGACACACGTCTCCACAGGCATCGGGCTGGGCTCCGGGGATCCCCTCGGCCACCAGCCCACTTCGAGGGATCACTGTGCTCCCGTAGACCACCCGACCGATGGCATCCCGGTCGACGGCGTGCACGATCGCTTCCCGGAACCGCTGGTCGCCGAACTTCGGGTTCTTGAGGTTGAAGGCGTAGAAGAGCTCTCCCGTGTAGGGCGTGATCACGTCGCGACCCTTGGCCTCGGGAACGGGCTCGACCTGGTCGGGGGGCACCTCGGCCCAGTCGACGCCGCCCCGGAGGAAATCGGCGTAGGCACTGGCCGCGTCCTTGGCCAGGAAGACGTCGAGGCCCTTCACCGACACCTTGGCGTCGGGTGCGGGGACCAGGCGCAGGACCGTGTCGGTGCGCGACTGGAAGGTGAAGGGCCCGCTCCCCACCGGCTGGGTGGCGAAGGGCGGGCTCGGCGCATCCACCGCCTCCTTTGGAACGATGCCGAAGATGGGGTTGCCGACCATCGAGGGAAGGACGGAAAGGGGTTCGTCGAGATCGAAATGGACCACATCCGGAGCGGGCGTGGTGATGCCGGCCAGGTTGTCGGCCTTGCCGGTGCCGTTGAACTGCTTGTACCCGGTCACGATGGCGAGCTGGGAGACCGCCGGCGAGGTCGAACCCTTCTGGGCGATGCGTTCGAAGCTGTACTTGACGTCGGTAGAGGTGATCGGGCGACCGTTGGCGAACTTGGCGTCGGGCCGGAGGGTGAAGTCCCAGTGGGCCAAGTCGGCACTCGGTTGCCAGCTGGCGGCGAGAGAGGGCTTGGCCGCCAGGGACTTCGAGTCGTAGGCCGTCAACCCGTCGAACAGCTGCTCGGCCAGGAGGAACTCCGATGGCGAGCGGACCTGGGCCGGGTCGAGTGAGCCCGGGGTCTCCACGCCGATGCGGAACACGTCGGGGGGAGGCTTGGCCGCCGTCGGCGTGAGGCCACGAGTGCTGGACTGGCACGACGCTGCGACTAGGCCCAGAACGACCACGACGCCCACCACTGCGAGCCGGCGAAAGCTGCGCGACGACGGGGAGGGGGTCATGGCCAGAGGGAGTCTAGGGAAGGACGGGGCGCCGACAGGACGCGACCGGAACCTCACGACAGGCTGATGTCGGCGAGCGTCGGGTTTTCGAACGAATCCAGAGCGACGTTCTTGAACTTGTTGGAGAAGACGCGGTACTGGGTGCGATACCACATGGGGATCAACGCCAGGTCCTTGCCGATGGCCACATCCTCGGCCCGTTTGGTCAGGGCGACCTTCTCGCTCTCGGAGTTGGCCTTCTGGGCCCGGTCGAGAAGGGAGTCGAAGGAGGGATCGTCGTAGCGCCCCCGATTGTCGCCGGGCGGGAACGACGAGGCCGAGAGCAATGGCCGAAGAAACCCGTCGGCGCTGGGATAGTCGGATCCCCATGACGCGCGGTAGAGGCCGGTGGCGTCGGGAGCCTCCTCCTTGGCCACCAGGTCCCGGTAGGCCATGCCCTGCAGGTCGACGTTCAGCCCAAGGGTGTCCTGAAGCTGCTGGGCGACGAGTTGGACCCACTCCTCGTGACCGCCTCCGGTGTTGAAGGAGAACCGCACCGGGGTCCCGGGGGGGACCCCTCCCTCCTGGGCCAGTCGCCTGGCCTGCACCGGGTCCGCCTTGGCGCAACTGGTACACACGCCGGGCTGGTAGAACGCCGAGAGCGGGGGTGGCACCAAGGAGGTCGCCTTGGTCTGGAAGCCCTTGAACGCCGCGCCGATGATGGCGTCGCGGTCGATGGCCAGGGAGATGGCCTGGCGGGCCTTCACATTGTTCAGCGGGGGGTTGGCCACGTTCACGAGCAGGTAGTTGACCCCGAACCTGGATTCGGCGATGAACTCCTTCCGGGGCTTGTAGGTCGCGCTGGCCTCGGGGAGGGCTGGCGGCGGGATCCGGGCCCAGTCGGCCTTGCCGTCCTGGAAGCTGGCGTACTCGGCCTCGGTGGGCTTGTCGGAACCCACGATGGTGAAGTCGACCTCGTCGAGATGGGCCTTGGGGCCGTAGTACAGGTCGTTTCGCACGAGGACGATTCCGACGTTGTGGTTCCACGGCTCACGCATCTTGAACGGCCCGTTCCCGATCGGCATGCCGTAGTAGGCCGAGTTGGGGTCGGCCTGGCCCGCCTCTTTGGGCACGGGGCTGAACACCGGCTGGAGGACCAACTTGTCGAACTCACAGTTGGGCTTGGCCAGGTTGACGACCAGGGTGTTGTCGTCGGAGCGGACAGGCCCGAGAGTGGCGGCGCCGTCGGTGAGGGGCCGGCGGTGCCATGGATCGCTTCGTAGCCCTGGATCCCGTCCAGGAAGTGGGCGCTGTCGGATGCCGGATCGCTCACCGCGGCGCGGGTCATGCCGTCGATGAAGGACTGGGCGGTCACGACCTCGCCGTTGGAGAACGTGGTGCCTGAGCGGAGGCGGAAGGTCCACTGGGAACACGCACCGTCGTGGCTCCACTTCTCCGCCACCCCCGGGACGAGCTCCGACGTGGCCCGGTCGACCTTGACCAAGCCCTCGAACAGGGCCTTGGTGACGTTCGTCCCCTCGAACCTGGTGACGTTCTCCACCTCGGACTCGTGGGAGTTGTAGGGGTCGATCGCCGTCGGCTCGACGATTCCGAGGCGAAACACGCCGCCGCGCTTGCCGGTCGACACCGAGGCATTGCTCTTGGTGGCGCCGCCTGAGCAGGCCGAGATCACCAGGACCAGGCCGACAAGAGTCGCCGCTTCCCGGACAACAGGTCGGAACCCGGTTACTGGAGTCGAATTTCCAGGATGATGGAGGTGAAGGCGAAGACCACGGCGATGGCGACGGTGATGCGGTCGAGGTTGCGCTCGACGACGGTGGAGCCGGCGGCCGCGCTACCCATACCTCCACCGAACATGTCGGAGAGCCCGCCACCCCGCCCGCTGTGGAGAAGGATCAGCAGGATGAGTGTGAGAGACACGGCGACATGGAGCACCATGACGAATGCCGTCAGCACGCCGAACCACCGCTGTTCACCATTTGATCCACGGCCGACGAGGCTAGCAGCCCGCCATTCCGGCGCTCCCCCACCCTGGTCTCAGCCGGGCGACAGGCGGTACTGGACGATCTTGGCGAACTCGTCGGGGTCGAGGCTGGCCCCTCCCACGAGTGCCCCGTCGATGTCGGGCTGGGCCATGATCTCGGCGATGTTGGACGACTTCACCGAGCCTCCGTACTGAATTCGAACCGAGGCGGCGACTTCATCGCCATGGAGGTCGGCGACGACGCTGCGGATCAGCCCGCAGGTGGCCTGGGCGTCGTCAGGCGTGGCCGTTTTGCCCGTGCCGATGGCCCAGATGGGCTCGTAAGCCACCACCATGGCTGCGATCCGCTCGGGGGCGGGCCCGTTGAGGACGGCCCGCACCTGGCCTGAGACCTTGGCCTCGGTTTGCCCCGCCTCCCGCTCCCCGAGGGTCTCGCCCACGCACAGAATGGGTTTCATCCCCGCCGCCCAGATGGCCTCGAGCTTGCGACTCACGGTCTCGTCGGTCTCGCCGAACAACTCCCGGCGCTCGGAGTGGCCGGCAATGCACCACGCCACGTTGAGCTTGGCCAGCATCGGAGCGCTGATCTCGCCGGTGAATGCCCCGGATTCCTCCCAGTGGCAGTTCTGGGCCCCGAGGGCAATGGGTGACTTGTCGGCGTCGAGGATGGTCTGGATCGACCGCAGGCAGGTGAACGGCGGGTGCACCGACACGTCGAGCGCCTCGTAGTCGCCGGCCTCGAGCCTGAACTCCAGCTTCTGCACCACCTGGATCGCCTCGAGGTGGTTGTGGTTCATCTTCCAGTTGCCGCTGATGAACGGCTTGCGACCCTCAGGCATTAGCTCCCTTAGCTTCACGCAGCGCCTTCAGCCCGGGCAGGTCGCCCTGCTCGATGAACTCCAGGGAGGCTCCCCCACCGGTGGAGATGTGGTCGACGCCGTCGGCGAAGCCGAATCCGGCGACCGCCGCGGCACTGTCGCCGCCCCCCACGACGGTGAACCCCCCGGCATTGGCCACAGCCTCGGCCACCGTCTTGGTCCCGGCGGCGAACCGCTCGTCTTCGAACATGCCCATGGGGCCGTTCCACAGGACGGTTCCGGCCTCGGCGATGATGTCGGCGAAGGCGGCGGCACTGCCCGGGCCGATGTCGAGTCCCTTCCAGCCGTCGGGTACCTCGCCGTCGACCGTGCGCACCTCGTCGTCGGGACCCATGGCGATGATGTCGGACGGAAGGGTGATCTTGCCCGAGTCGAACAACTCCCGGCACGCGTCGATCTGGTCCTTCTGGAGCAGGGAGTCACCGACCCCGTGGCCCTGGGCGGCCAGGAACGTGAAGCACATCCCCCCGCCGATGACCAGGCCATCGACCTGGTCGAGCAGGGCCTTGATGACACCCAACTTGTCGCTCACCTTGGCCCCTCCGAGAACGGCCACGAACGGGCGGGCGGGGTCTTCGAGCAACTTGGTCAGCACCTCGACCTCGCGGGACAGGAGACGGCCGGCTGCGCTGGGCAGATGCTTCGGGGGCCCCACGACCGAGGCGTGGGAGCGGTGACAGGCGCCGAAGGCATCGTTGACGTAAAGGTCGTGGCCCTCGACCAGACGCTGCACGAAGGCGTCGTCGTTGTCCTCCTCTCCCGGGTCGAAGCGCAGGTTCTCCATCAGCTCGACATCGGGCGCCAGCTCGGCCAGACGCTCGCGCACCGGGTCGAGGCTGTACTTCTCGTCCGGCTTTCCTTTGGGCCGGCCCAGGTGAGCACAGGCGTCGATGTTGGCCCCGTGCTCGGTGAGCCATTCGATGGTGGGCAGGGCGGCCTTGATCCGCATGTCGTCGTCGATGGAGCCGTCGGAGATGGGGACGTTGAAGTCGACCCGCAGGAGGACCCGCTTGCCCTTGGGGTCGGGGAGATCCTCGAGGGTGGGCAGGCTCACTTGTTGGCCGAACCGACCAGCTCCACCAGATCCACGAGGCGGTTGGAGTAACCCCACTCGTTGTCGTACCAGCCGTTTACCTTGACCAGGTTGCCCATCGCCATGGTGAGCTCGGAGTCGAAGGTGACCGACGCCGGCGAACCGACGATGTCGGTGGAGACGAGGGGGTCGGTGGAGTACTCGATGATCTTGGCCATGGGGCCTTCGGATGCGGCCTTGCGGAAGGCCTCGTTCACCTCGTCGACGGTGACGTCGCGACCGAGGACGGCGGTGAAGTCGGTGATGGAACCGACGGGCACGGGAACCCGCAGGGCGGTTCCGTCGAGCTTGCCCTTCATGGCCTCGAGGACGAGGCTCGTGGCCCGGGCCGCACCGGTGGAGCAGGGCACGATGTTGATGGGTGCCGACCGGCCCCGGCGCAGGTCCTTGTGCGGGAGGTCGAGCAGGTTCTGGTCGTTGGTCATGGCGTGCACGGTGGTCATCAGGCCCTTTTCCACGCCAAAGGCATCGTCGAGGACCTTCACCATGGGCACGAAGCAGTTGGTGGTGCAGGAGGCGTTGGAGACCACCGTGTGCTTGTCGGCATCGAAGGTGTCGTCGTTGACGCCGATCACGAAGGTGGCGTCGGCTCCATTGGCCGGGGCCGACACCACGACTCGGGGAGCGCCCGCGTCGATGTGCTGGGCCGCCTTGTCCCGGTCGGTGAACAGGCCGGTGGACTCGATCACCACGTCGACATCCAACTCGCCCCAGGGCAAGGCCTTGGGGTCGCGCTCAGAGGTGACCCGGAAGTTCTGCCTGCCCACCTGGATGCCGTCGTCGGTGGTGGAGACGTCCTCGCCGAGGCGCCCGAGGACCGAGTCGAACTCCATCAGGTGCGCCAGGGTGGCCGGCGACGTGAGGTCGTTGACCGACACGATCTCTATATCGGATCCCCGCTGCAAAACCGCTCGGGTGAAGTTCCGCCCGATCCGCCCGAACCCGTTGATGCCGACCCTGACCGTCATGTGGCCTCCCTTGTTTCGTCTCTGTTTACCCGACCTGACCCGCCAGATCCACTAGTGCCGCCGCCAGAAGCTCCGGGTCGTGCGCGGCACTCCCTTGCCGCGCAATCTGTCGCTCCACGCACGTGACTCCCGGTGTCCCGACGGGTAGGGCGCCCGGATGGTACAGGACGGCGTCCACGTCGAGTCCGTGAGCGGCGAGGGCGTGGACGTGGGCAGCCACGTCGTAGCCGGTGGTCTCGGGCTTCTGTTCGCGCAGGTTGCAAACGTAGATCTTGCGTCCGGGCGTCGTGGCCAGGGCATGGCGCAGCGCGGGGACGGCGACGACGGCGAGCACACTGGTGAACAGCGACCCGGGCCCGATGACCACCTGGTCGGCCCTGGCTAGGGCCTCGAGGGCGGCTGCCGGGGGCGCCGGATCGGTGGGGACGAGGGAGACGCCGACGATGCGCCCGGCATTGGCGACCGCCACCTGGCCGTGTATGGAGCCTTCTCCGCCGTTGGCGTCGGTGCCGACGACGGCCTTGAGCACGACCGGGTCGCGGGTGGCGGGCACGACCCGGCCCACCGCCCCCAGCAGGCGGCCGGCTTCGGTCAGGGCCTCCGAGAAGTCACCGGTGGTGTCGGCCAGGCCGGCGATCACCAGGTTCCCGAAGGCGTGGCCCTCCAGCTCACCACCGTCGAACCGGTGCTCGAAGGCCCGGGTCCATAGCGATCCGGGCTCGGCCAGGGCGACCAGGCACTTGCGCAGGTCGCCCGGCGGAGGGATGTCGAAATCGGCGCGCAGACGACCGCTCGACCCGCCGTCGTCGGCCACCGACACGATGGCGCAAATGTCGTCGGCGTAGCGGCGCACAGCCAGCAGGCTGGCGGCCAGGCCGTGGCCTCCGCCCAGGGCGACCACCCTCGTCACGGTCAGGCTCCCGACCGCCCGGCCCACTCGGCCCGATGCTTGTTGATGTCGCGATGCGACACGGTGGGCTGGAAGCCTCGGGCGCGGAGCAGTCGGCCCAGTTCGGTGGCGATCACCACCGACCGGTGGGTGCCGCCGGTACACCCCACGCCGATCGACAGGTAGGACTTGCCCTCCTTCACGTACGCGGGCAGCAGCAGCTCGAGCAGCCCGTCGAGTCGCTCCAGGAACACCGGCGTGTCGGGCTGGTCGGTGACGTACTTGCGCACGGGGTCGTCGAGCCCGGTGAGGGGGCGGAGGTCGGGGACCCAGTGGGGGTTGGGCAGGAACCGGCAGTCGAAGACCAGGTCGACGTCGAGAGGAAGGCCGTGCTTGTACCCGAACGACACGATGCTCGTCTGCAGGCCGCTCTCGGTGTCGCCGGCGAACAGGTCGAGCAGGCGGTCGCGGAGCTGGTGCACGTTGAGGTCGCTCGTGTCGACGACCACGTCGGCCTGCGCCTTCACCGGGTCGAGCAACTCCCGTTCGCGCTCGATGCCGTCGGAGACCCGGTCGCTCTCGGCCATGGGGTGGCGGCGCCGGGTGTTCTCGTAGCGGCGGACGAGTACCTCGGTGGTGGCTTCGAGGAAGAGGATCCGGACGCGGTTGGCGGTCTTGGCCACCTGGTCGAGCGCAGGTGACAGCTCGTCGAGGTAGGCCGTGGTGCCCACCACCAGGGCGACCCTCTCGATGGTGGAACCCGGCGCCTGCACCAGTTCGGTGACCTTGGTTAGCAGCGCCGGGGGCATGTTGTCGATGACGAACCAGCCCAGGTCCTCGAAGCAGTCGGCCGCCTGGGACCGCCCCGCCCCGGACAGCCCGGTGATGATGAGGAACTCGCTCACGACGGACCCACGCTATCCCCCTCCTTGGCGGCGATCATGAGGAGGAGGCGCGGGATGGTGGCGGCGTCGCGGTACTCGGTGGCCCGGGCCATGAAGCCGGGTGGGGGCGGAGGTTCCTCCATGCGACGGATCACCAGGCCGGCGGCGGCCATGGCATTGACGTAGCGAGACAGCGGCCGGTGGACGAACGGCACGAAGACGCCCTTCTCCACCTCCTCCAGCGATGAGTCCTCGTGGAGGTAGGGACCGATGCGCCAGTACTGCTCGTCGAGGATGTGGTCGTCGATCCACCCCGACCCCGGGGCCTGGAGGAGGGGGTGGTTGAGGAAGAACAGGAAGCGTCCGCCCGGACGCAGGACCCGGCCCACCTCGGCCAGGGCGCCGTCGGTGTCGGTGATGTGCTCGAACACCAGGCAGGCCACGACGGCGTCGAACGCCTCCGGCGGGAAGGGGAGAGCCCCGGCCTCACCTCGTCCGTAGAGCACTCCCCCACCCCGGCTGCGGCCCACCGACACCTGGGCCGCCACCGGATCGATGCCCACCACCCGTCGGGCACCGGTGGCGGCGGCCACCCGGGCCACCTGGCCCTCCCCCGCGCCGATGTCGAGCACGTCGACCGCCCCCGCCAGGTGGGTGGCGGCCAGGGGCAGGATCTGCTCGTCGTACTCGGCGTCGGCCCCGTCGGTGAAGTTCTCCTGCCACCACCCGGCGTGGGCCTCCCACAGTGCTGCGGGTGACTCCCCCACCGGGCCGCTCTCAGCCACGGCCGGGTGCGCCGTTCGCCGAGGACGGGCCGGGAACGTCGTGAAAAGCCGAATACGTGGCCTCGGCCACGGCCTCGGGAAGCCAGGGCAGGGCCGTGAGATCGGCGAGGGAGGCGGTCTTCACTGCACGGATGCCGCCCAGCTCGGCCAGGAGACGGCGCTTGCGGGTAGGGCCCAGGCCGGGAACGTCGTCGAGGGCGCTGCGCGTCATGCGCTTGCCCCGTAGCTGGCGGTGGTAGGAGACGGCGAAGCGGTGGGCTTCGTCGCGCACCCGCTGGAGCAGGTACAGCGCCTCTGACTGGCGGGGGATGCGGACGGCGTCGGCCAGGCCCGGGACGAAGACCTCCTCGAAGCGCTTGGCCAGGGCGGCCACCGAGATCTCGTCCGCCAGGCCCAGCTCGGCGACGACGTCGATGGCCACTCTGAGTTGGCCCTTGCCGCCGTCGACCAGGAGGAGGTTGGGTTGGTAGGCGAAGCGGCGGCGCCCCCGTTCGGCAGGCGGACGGTCGCGGTCGGCGAGCATGGCCTTCAGCCGGCGGGTGAGGACCTCGCGCATGGCACCGAAGTCGTCGTTGCCCGGCACCTCGCGGATGCGAAACCGGCGATAGTCGCTCTTCTTGGGCAGGCCGTCCTCGACCACCACCATGGAACCCACGTAGTCGCTGCCCTGGATGTGGCTCATGTCATAGCACTCGATGCGCAGCGGCGCCTGGGGCAGGCCCAGGGTCTCCTGGAGGGCGTTGAGGGCCCGGGCCCGGGCGTTGTGGTCCGAGGCCCGCTTGAGCCGGTGGCGGACAAACTCCTCCTTGGCGTTCTGGGTGACCGTGGCCTGCAGGGCGCGCTTGTCGCCCCGTTGGGGCACCCGCACGGCAACCTTGGTCCCTCGCCGCTCCGACAACCACCGGCGGTACAGGTCGGGGTCATCGGGATCGTCGGGGACCAGCACCTCGTGGGGGATCGACTCGGCGTCGGCCTCGGCGTACAGGCCCTCCAGGACATGTCCGATCAACTGAGCCCGGGTGACGTCTTCCACCTTGTCGACTACGAAGCCCTTGCGCCCCACCATGCGGCCCCGGCGCACGTGGAACACCTGGATGGCCGCCTCCAACTCGTCCTCGGCGATGCCCAGGACGTCGAGGTCCTCGGGCCGCTCGGTGACCATGGCCTGCTTCTCGATGACCTTGCGCACGCTGGCCAGGCGGTCGCGCATCCGGGCCGCCCGCTCGAACTCCAGGTTGGCGGCGCACTCGGCCATCTGCCGCTCGAGCCGGTTGATCACGGGCTGGGTCTCACCGTCGAGGAAGTCGACCAACTCGCCCACGAGGGCGTCGTAATCGGCCTTGTCGATCTCGCCGACACACGGGCCCGTGCATTTCTCGATGTGGAACAGCAGGCACGGTCGACCGAGCTTCCGATGGCGGTCGAGCTTGTTGTCGGAGCAGGTGCGGATCGGGAACGTGCGCAGCAGGAGGTCGAGGGTCTCGCGGATGGCATAGGCGTGCCCGTAGGGCCCGAAGTAGCGGGTGCCCTTGCGTTTGCGCCCCCGCATCACCTGGGCGCGGGGCCATTCGTCGCTCATGGTGACGGCCAGGAACGGGTAGCTCTTGTCGTCGCGGAGGCGGATGTTGAACCGGGGCTTGTGCTGCTTGATCAGGCTGTACTCGAGCATGAGCGCTTCGACGTCGTTGCGGACCTGGATCCACTCCACCGACGCCGCCGAGGACACCATCTGGGCCGTCCGAGGCGGAAGCGTGGCCGGGTTGCCGAAGTAGTTCGACAGGCGCGACCGCAACGACTTGGCCTTGCCCACGTAGATGACCCGCCCCTCGGCGTCTCTGAACTGGTACGAGCCGGGGGTGTCGGGGATCGTGCCGGCCGGTGGTCGCTGGAACATCGTGTCCAATGATAGCGATAGCGAATCCGTTATCATGGCGCCCATGACGAGAGCGGCAGAGTGGGTGAACGGGGCCCGGCGGTCGGCCGGCCTGACCCAGCGGCAGCTGGCGGCCCGGGCGGGGGTGCCCCAACCGACGATCGCCAGGATCGAATCAGGTCACCAGATGCCGCGGGCTGACACCCTCGACAAGTTGCTGCAAGCCTGCGGCTGGGAGCTCGACATGACGGTGCGGCGTGGCCAGGGAGAAGACCGCAGCCTCATTCGCAGTTGGCTCTCGATGTCGCCGACCGTGCGGGCCGAGCGCGGCGCGGCATACGGGCGGTTCGCCGAAACACTGCGTCAAGCAGGCCGCGCGGCCCGGGCCGCCCGACGTGGGGCATGACGGCCCCGTTCGATCCGCTGCGGGCCCTTCGGGTCCTCGGCAACCATCGCGTCCGCTATGTCGTGATCGGGGGCTTCGCCGGCGACCTCCTCGGGGCTCCGCTGAACACCAACGATCTCGACGTCTGCTACGAGCGATCCGCCGACAACATGGACCGTCTCGCCGCGGCCCTCGTCGAGTTGCATGCCACCCTGCGCGTGCCTGGGGTCAACGAGCCGTTGCCCTTCGTCCTCGAAGGGCTCACCCTGGCCGCCGGCGACTCCTTCACCTTCGACACCGACGCAGGGGCGCTCGACGTCCTCGGCACCCCATCAGGCACTTCGGGCTTCGTGGACCTGTGCGCCCGGGCCACCAAGGTCCCGATTGACGACCTGGAAGTGTCCGTTGTCGCCATTGAAGATCTCATGCGCATGAAGCGGGCGAGCGGCCGGGTCAAGGACAAGATGCACTTGGAGGTGCTTGCTCCCCTTCAGGAGATGCTCGACGAGACAGACGGCCCAGCGACGACGTAGACTGACTCTTACGCCGGCCTGGTTTCCGGCGACGTCTTCAGCTCCGAGGCCGACAACCCCGCGAGAGGCGACCAGGCTGTCTCCGCCGGCCGATATCGGGGCTCCATCAGGGGGTTCCACATGGTGCGGATACAACCGGCACTGCCCGAGCGTTACGTGAACGCAAGCCAGGAGCAACTGGCGCTATGGATCGCCGCGGCCAAGGTCGACCTCGGCGAGCGGCTCGTCGTCCTCGGTCACCACTACCAGCGCGACGAGGTGATGGCCTTCGCCGATGCCCGAGGCGACTCGTTCGGGCTGTCACGCCTGGCCGCCGCCTCCGTGGCCGAGTACGTCGTGTTCTGCGGCGTGCACTTCATGGCCGAGTCCGCCGACATCCTCACGGGCGACCATCAGCAGGTCGTGCTGCCCGACCTCAACGCCGGGTGCTCCATGGCCGACATGGCCGATCTCGACTCGGTCGAGGAGGGCTGGGACGACCTGGCCGCGGTCACCGACGTCGACCGCATCGTGCCCATCACCTACATGAACTCCTCCGCCGCCCTCAAGGCCTTCGTCGGCGATCACGGTGGCGCGGTGTGCACCTCGTCGAACGCACGGGCCGTGCTCACCTGGGCGCTCGACAGGGCCGAGAAGGTGCTCTTCTTCCCCGACCAGCACCTCGGTCGCAACACCGCCTTCCAGCTCGGCTACGCCGCGTCTGATATGGCCGTGTGGAACCCGAGGCTCGCCTGCGGCGGGCTGGGCGAACGGGAGGTGAAGGAGTCCACCTTCCTGCTGTGGAAGGGGCACTGCTCCGTCCACCAGCGCTTCACCGTCGGCCAGATCGACCAGTTCCGGGCCGCCCATCCCGGCGGGACGGTGATCGTCCACCCCGAGTGTGCCCACGAGGTGGTGGAGCAGGCCGACCGGGTGGGCTCGACCGATTTCATCATCAGCGCCGTCGACGGCGCGGCCCCGGGATCGGTACTGGCCGTGGCCACCGAGATCCATCTCGTCAACCGCCTCGCCGACGAGCACCCCGACCTCACGGTGGTTTCGCTCGACCCCGTCGTGTGCCCGTGCTCGACCATGTTCCGCATCGACGCCGCCCACCTGGCCTGGGTCCTGGAGAACCTGGTCGAGGGCCGAGTCGTGAACCAGATCACGGTCGACCCCGCCACCGCGGCGAATGCTCGCGTGGCCCTCGAGCGGATGCTGGAGATCACCTGAGGATGTGACGGGATCCGGCGCCGCCGGTGCGGGTACGCCTGGGGACCGGGCTGCCGGCGCCCTGGCTCCTGCGGGCGTGATCGGGCTCACCGCGGACCACGCGATGACCGATCGCCACAGCCATGCCGCGAGCCCGACCTGGCAGAAGAACGTGACCAGCGCGGCACCAGCGGGTCCGAAAGGCGGGATGAGGGCGAGGTTGAGACCCACATTGAGCGCCAGCACGACGGTGAATCCCTTGACGGCACCGGAACGACCGCGGAGGAACGCCAGCGGGGCCACGACGATGACGATCGCGCTCGGCACGGCAGCGAGAAGCAGGAGTCGGAGCAGCCCTGCAGCTTCGACGTAGCGAGCCCCGAACAAGGACCGCACGATCGGGTCGGCACCGACGAATCCGACCACCGCGAGGGGGAACGTCACGACCAGACTGAGCATCACCAGCCGGCCGAGCACCTTGCGCACGGGCTGGTCGGCGGCCCTGGCGACGGCGGGCACGCTGAGGACAGCGACGGCTGTGGCAACCAGGAGGATACCGTCGAGGACGCGGTAGGCGCTTCCGTACAGGGCGACCTCGCGGGGGCCCTTGATCATGGCCAGCAACCACAGGTCGACCCGGTAGTACAGGACGCCGAGACCGGTGGCCAGCGCGACAGGAGCGATGCGGAGCAGTGAGAACCGCGCCACGTCGACAGGCTCATCGGCCCCAGCGGTCGTGCGCCAGGCCATGACTCCCATGACCAAGAGCGATGCCACGTCGGCTAGGGCGTACACCGCCACCGCCGCCCTCAGGCCGCCACCGTGGAACAGCCACCAGCTTCCCAACACGGCCACGAAGATGCGCGATACGGCGTCGTTGGCGGCATCGGCGCGGACCTTGCCGTGCCCGCGGAAGACCGCGACAGCGGTGGAATGCACAGCCGTGGAGATGATCGAGACGGAGAAGATCGCTGCGGCCATGAGGTCGGGAGATCCCGACGCGACGACGTAGGCGATGGTCACCAGAGCCGCCGTCGCCACACCGAGGGAGAGGCGACGCCCGAGCACCCGGACGAAGGCGGACCGGCCGACGGCAGCGTCGTCCAGTACCGCGTCGGTGAGGGCGAGCGGCAGGCCCGCGTCGTGGACGACCTGGAGGAGGAGTCCGAGGCCGAGGAGCAACAACAGGTCGCCGTAGGCATCCACCGGGAGTCGACGGGCGGCGACGATCAGCCATGCCGCGGAGATGCAGGCGGCGACGACGCGTCCACCGCCCAACGTGAACACCCGCGACACGAGCCAGCGCCGGCGGATCATCCGATCACGAGGAAGGACGTCACCGGCCCGCGCCCCGGATCACCGACCGGAGGGTACGGCCGATGATGCGGAGATCGAGCGCCAGGCCCTGGTGGCGGAGGTAGAAGAACTCGTACTGGAGCTTCTCCAGGGCATCGGCATCGCTGGCTCCGTACGGGTACTTCACCTGGGCCCAGCCGGTCAGTCCCGGCCGCACCAGGTGGCGGAGACGGTAGAAGGGAAGCTTCGCCTCCAAAATCTCGACGTAGTGGGGCTGTTCGGGCCGGGGACCGACGACCGAGAGGTGGCCCCGCAGGATGTTGAGGACCTGGGGCAGCTCGTCGAGGTGGGTCCGGCGGAGCCAGGATCCGAAGGGCGTGATGCGAGGGTCGTCGGTCGCCGTCCAGCGCGTGATCCCGAGCCCGGGGTCGGCCGCCTCGTCGGGTGCGTCGGGAACCGAAGCGGGCGGCGTGTGCATGGTCCGGAACTTCAGGATCTCGAAGACCTGGCCGTTCTTGCCGACCCGGGGCTGGCGGTACAGGAGCCGACCGCGGTTGCCGAAGCGGTTCCCGAGCAGGACAATCGGGGTGATCACCGCGAGCCCCACCAGGCCCACGAGCCCGGCCAGGCTGTCGAGCACCCGCTTCATGCGTCCGTAACGGGCCCGGTGCAACTCGCCGATATCGAACATCAACGACACCCGTTCCAGCTCCGAGACCGGGAGCTTCCCGAGCCACTCGTCATAGAACAGCGACAGTGTCCGCACCCTCACGCCCGCCTCGTGCAAGTCGGCCGCCTGGGCCACGATCGAGTCGTCGGCCTGCGCGGCCCGATCGAGGACCACCGCGGTCGCCGCCGCCGTCCGGACGGCCTCGATGAGCGGACGCTGCCCGGGTCGGCGAGACGTCGCCTCTGAGGGGTCCAGCACGGTGACCACCAGGGCTGGGCGCTCGGGCTCGGCGTCGAGATCGTCACCGAGCTCCGCCGCAGTCGCCAGCCCGGAGACCACGACGAGTCGATCACGCCGAACGTCGTGGGCCCGTCCGTCGCGAGCGAGGTCGGCGCAGAGGACGGACCACGGCCGCAGGAGCGCGGGGGCGGCGAAGACGACGAACCGGGGAAGCAGGGCCGATCCCACGACGAGCTGGAGGATCGAGATTCCGACGGCACCGGCCGCGGTGGCCGCGACCGTCGTCACCACGACCGATCGGCGGGTGCCCGTCAGCTCCGGAAGACCGGCCCCGTAGACGCAGACGGCGAGCAGGACGGTATAGGCGAGGACCCACGCGAAGCGCGACGACTGGGTGAGGTCGTAGCCGTACTCCACGGCGTGGGCCTTGCCCAGGCCGAGGACGGCGGCGGCAATGCCGGCGAACAGCAGTGGTCGGGCAAGCCGGCGCATCCCCTCAGCACCCCTCGAGCCGGATCACCTTTTGGGTATCGGCGCCACAGCGCCCGGGCTTGAGCAGCCGCCGCCCCTCACGGGACCTACGCTCTGGCCATGGGCACCGTCGACGAACGTCGTCAGGACAGGGAGCGGGAGTTCCACGATGCCCTGTTCGAGCACGACAGCGAGGCTCGGAGCGAGACCGGCCGGTTCTACTCCGTGACCAAGGGCAGCTTCGACTACTACTGGCGGGCCGTCGAGGCGCGGGCGCCCGGGGCCGACTGCCTCGAGTACGGATGCGCCCAGGGCGATGGCTCCATCCGCGTCGCCCGCCTCGCCGGCTCGGTCGTCGGGACGGACATATCGGGTGTCGCGGTCGAGAAGTCCCGTGAGGCGGCCCACCAGGTTTCGTCAACCGCCACCTTCGAGATGGCCGAGGCCGAGGCCCTCCCGTTCGCCGATTCCAGCTTCGATCTGGCCTTCGGAACCTCGGTGCTCCATCACCTCGAGCTTGCCCCCGCCCTGAAAGAGATGGCCCGGGTCCTCCGGCCGTCCGGGGGCGGCGTCTTTCTCGAGCCGCTCGGCCACAATCCGCTCATCAACTGGTACCGCAACCGCACTCCGGAGATGCGGACGCCCGACGAGCACCCGTTCCTGAAGCCCGACTTCGCACTGCTGCGCACGTTGTTCTCCGAGGTCGAGGTCGAGTTCTTCCATCTCGCCGGTCTCGCGGCGATCGCCCTGGTCGACCGACCGGGCTTTTCCACCGCCCTGCGGACCCTCGATGTCGTCGACCGCTATCTGCTCGGTGTCATTCCGCCACTGCGCTACCAGGCCTGGGTCTGTGTCATCCGCCTCCAGGGACCGATCAAGACCCCTTGATGCCTACCGGTCCCCTGACCGGCTGGTCGCGAGGACGGGGGGCAGGAACTGGCCGGTGTAGCTATCGGAGGTCTTGGCCACGACCTCCGGAGGGCCCTCTACGATGACCAGGCCGCCGCCGTCGCCGCCCTCGGGGCCGAGATCGACGAGCCAGTCGGCCGACTTGATCACGTCGAGGTTGTGCTCGATCACCAGCACGGTGTTGCCGGCGTCGACCAGGCGGCTGAGCACCTGCAGGAGCTTGCGGATGTCCTCGAAGTGCAGGCCGGTGGTGGGCTCGTCGAGGATGTAGATGGTGTGGCCCGTCGACCGCTTCGACAGCTCGCTGGCCAGTTTGACCCGCTGGGCCTCACCGCCCGACAGCGTGGGGGCGGGCTGGCCGAGGCGCACGTAGCCCAGACCCACGTCGACGAGGGTCACCAGGTGGCGGGCGATCGGAGGCTGGTTGCCGAAGAACTCCGCCGCTTCCTCGCACGACAGGTTCAGGACCTCGGCGATGTTCTTGCCCTTGAACTGGATGTCGAGGGTGTCGCGGTTGTAGCGGGCCCCCTTGCACACCTCGCAGGGCACGTAGACGTCGGGGAGGAAGTGCATCTCGATCTTGATGGTGCCGTCGCCGGCGCATGCCTCGCAGCGGCCCCCCTTGACGTTGAACGAGAAGCGCCCGGGCAGGTAGCCGCGGACCTTGGCCTCCTGGGTCTGGCTGAACAGTCGTCGGATGTGATCGAAGACACCGGTGTAGGTCGCGGCGTTCGAGCGGGGCGTGCGGCCGATCGGCGACTGGTCGATGTTGATCACCTTGTCGAGGTGCTCATCACCCTCGATCGTGCGATGGCGGCCGGGCACGACCTTGGACCGGTAGATCCGTTGCATGAGGGCCCGGTAGAGGATGTCGTTGACCAGGGTGGACTTGCCTGATCCCGACACCCCGGTGACGCAGATGAAGCACCCCAGGGGGAACTCGACGTCGATCGACTTGAGGTTGTGCTCCCTCGCTCCCCGGATGACGAGCCACTGGTCACCCGTCTCCCGGCGCAGCGCGGGAACAGGGATAGTTCTGGCCCCGCTCAGGTACTGGCCCGTGATCGACGTCTCGGACGCCTCCAGGTCGGCCACCGTGCCCGACACCACCACCTCGCCGCCGTGCTCGCCGGCACCGGGGCCGATGTCGACCACGTGGTCGGCCACCCGGATGGTCTCCTCGTCGTGCTCGACGACGATGACGGTGTTGCCCAGGTCGCGTAGGCGCACGAGCGTGTCGACGAGCTTGCGGTTGTCGCGCTGGTGGAGCCCGATCGACGGCTCGTCGAGTACGTAGAGCACACCGACCAGGCCGCTGCCGATCTGGCTGGCCAGGCGGATGCGCTGGGCCTCGCCCCCGGCGAGCGTGCCCGCCGAGCGGTTGAGGCTGAGGTAGTCGAGGCCGACGTCGAGCAGGAACCGCATGCGGGCGTTGACCTCGCGCACGACCCGCTCGGCGATCATGCGGTCGCGCTCGGAAAGCGCGAGGGTCTCGAGGGCCTCGGCCGACTTGGCGATCGACAGGTTGCACAGCTCGAAGAGGTTGCGGCCGCTCACGGTGACACCCAGTGACTCGGGCTTCAGGCGGGCACCGCCGCAATCCGGGCACGCGACTTGGCGCATGTAGCCCTCGATCTGGTCGCGCATGTAGTCGGACTCGGCCTCGGAGTGGCGCCGCTGCAGGTAAGGCACGGCGCCCTCGTAGAGGGTGTGGTACGAGCGGGTGCGGCCATAGCGGTTCCGGTACTGGACGTGGATCTGGCGGGTGCCGGATCCGTAGAGAAGCACCTTCTGCTGTGACTTCTTGAGCTTGCGCCACGGGGTGGTGACCCGGAAGCCGTAGGACTCGGCCACCGCCGCCAGCACCCGGTGGAAGTACTCGCCCCGGGCGCCCGCCCAGGGCGCGACCGCCCCCTCGTCGAGGGTGAGGTCGGGGTTGGGGATGACCAGCTCGGGGTCGACCTCGAAGCGTGTACCGAGGCCGTCGCAGTGCGGGCACGCTCCGTAGGGCGAGTTGAACGAGAAGTTGCGGGGCGCCAGCTCGTCGAACGACGTGCCGTCGTTGGGACAGGCCAGGTGCTGGCTGAAGGTGAAGACCTGACGCTCGCCGGGCTCGTCGGGAGCGGCCTCGCCGGGCTCGTCGGGAGCGGCCTCGCCGGGCTCGTCGGGAGCGGCCTCGCCGGGCTCGTCGGGAGCGGCCTCGCCGGGCTCCGGATCGCGGGGGACGATCTCCACCTCGGCCACCCCGTCGGCCAGGCGCAGCGCCGTCTCCATGGAGTCGGTGAGGCGGCGCTCGATGCCGTCGCGTCGCACCAGGCGGTCGACGACCACCTCGATGGTGTGGTTCTCGTAGCGGGCCAGGGCCTCGGCCTGGTCGCTGTCGGGGCCGGTCAGCTCCCGCAGCACCCCGTCGACGCGGGCCCGAGCGTACCCCTGGCCGGCCAGCTCGCTCAGGAGACCCTCGTACTCCCCCTTGCGACCCCTCACCACCGGGGCCAGCACCTGGAACCGGGTCCCCTCGGGCAGCTCCAGCACCCGGTCGACGATCTGCTGGGGCGTCTGACGGGTGACCACCGCTCCACATTTTGGGCAGTGAGGGATACCGATACGCGCGTAGAGGAGCCGAAGGTAGTCGTAGACCTCGGTGATGGTCCCGACCGTCGACCGGGGGTTCCGCGAGGCCGACTTCTGGTCGATGGAGATCGCCGGCGACAGGCCCTCGATGAAGTCGACGTCGGGCTTGTCCATCTGGCCGAGGAACTGCCGGGCGTACGACGAGAGGGACTCCACGTACCTTCGTTGCCCCTCGGCGTAGATCGTGTCGAAGGCCAGCGACGACTTCCCGGAGCCGGACAGGCCCGTGAAAACGATGAGCTTGTCCCGCGGCAGCTCGAGGGACACATTGCGCAGGTTGTGCTCGCGGGCGCCTCGAATGACAAGCGTGTCAGCCACTCCGCCGAGACTACCGGCGTGCCGGCTCGTTCGGGAACGAGCGCGTTGCGCGATCGCTCAGGGGTGGAGGACGTAGAGCCCGAGGCCGTGGGCGGCCAGGTCGGGCTCGTCGATCTCTTCGAGGGTGGGAAAACCGGCCAGTGACGCTGCCCGCCCCGGACCCGGGCGAGCGGTGACGACGGCCACCTCGGTCAGACCTCGCGAGCGCAGCCCCGCGAGCACGTCCTGGAGTCCGACGGCGTCGGTGAGCATCCAACTCACAGTGTCGTGGGTCGACCATGCCACCCGGGGCAGTGCGGGAACGGTTGTCACCGTCACCGGTGCCGGGTGCCGTGCGACAGCTTCAGCCAGGCCGCCCTGGTCGGCCCGGAGCTGGGCGACCACGCCGACCCCCAGAACGGCGTTGGCGAGGGCAAGCGAGGCCAACAGACCCGAAGCTGCGTACCTCCCGGCACGTGGCGCCCTGGACAGCGCACGGTCGAGGCCGACCACGGCCAGCACCGCGAGTGGCGCCAGCATCGCGAAGAAGAAGCGCCCGCCCCACTCCACCCCGCCGCCATCGGCATATTCGGTGACGATCACGGCGACGGCGAAGAGCCCGACGGTCATGCCAAGGATCCCCACGACCTGGCGCTCGCGTCGCCAGCGCACCAGGACGAGGCCGAGCAGGGCGACAGGCCAGGCTGCGAACAACCCGGAGGCCGACTCGTGCGGGTAGCGGACGAGTTCGACAAGCGTCGGGCCGATGGCGATGGCGACGCCGATGCCCAGGGCCGGAACGGAGTCGTGGCGCCAACGTCGGAGGGCGACGACCCCGAAACCCACGATGGCGGCCAGGGCCAAGGGTGCCAGGATCCGCCCCGATCCGGCATAAGCGCCCTGGAACAGGTCGTGCCAGATCGCCGTCAGCCGGCCGGAGAGCCACGGCCTACCCGCGGCCCGGTCGTGAAGGCTGTCGTACGCCCCGCCGACTATGGCCCGTACCCAGACACGCTCGGCGAGGGCGGCGACCACGGCGGGACCGGCGACGAGGACCAGCGCGACCCCCGCCCGGACCATCCGGACGCGGGTATCTGCCACCGCGGTCCCGGCTGACTCGTGCTCGGCATCCCGACGACGCCACGCCACGCCCGCCATCACCGCGGCCAGGGTCATCGCGAACAGGATCCCCTCGGACCGTAGAAGGACACCGACGGCCAGGCCGGTTGCCGTTGCGACCGTCCTCCACGCGGTGGTGCCCCGCCGCAACGTCCGAACAAGTGCCACCAGGGTGAGTCCGGCAACGGCGGCGGCAAGAGTGTGCGCCCACAGGAGGTAGCCGTTGACGAGGGCGGGACTCAGGGCGGCCAGCCAGAAGGCGGCACGGAGAAGTCGCTCATTGACCTCCCCGGCCAGCAGCCAGGCGGCCGCCGCGGTGCCGACGGTGCCCAGGAGCGCCAGAAGGTGGAGACCGACGGTGGTACCGGCGAGAGCCGAGACGCCGCTCAGCAGGACCGGATAGGCGGGGTGCTGAATGTACGTGTAGTAGCTCTGACCACTCCGGTGGCTGAGTACCACGGGAAACGAACGTCCGTCCGGGTCGAACGGCGCCGCCTTGTAGTCATAGGCCCACGACCCGTGCCGGAGAGCACTCGCCTGGAGGGCATAGGCCCCTTCGTCCGAGGTCATCGAGCCGCTCGGGCTCATGAACGGGAACAGGACAGCGAGGAGCAGCGATAAGGCGAGGCAGTGCGCCCACAATGGGGCCGACCAGAGGCTCGAGGCGACAGGGCGCCGTGGGCCTCGCCGCGATCGGGCCTCGACGGTCGCCGGCCCGGCGCCGGAGGACGACACCCTCGGGGACGCGGTGGGAGCGAGGAGCGGACCGGCTACCCCGGTACCACCGGATGCCGCCAGGTGGGCGGAGGTCGGCCGGGTCGCCGCGCGTCGGGCCACGGTGTCTCAGGTGAGCCTGAGCTGGACGACATGCCATCTGCCGCCAGGCGACTGTCCACCATTCGAGATCACCTCGAGGCCGGGACCGAGCTCGGCCAGGTCGCGTGCCGGCGTGTCGGTTACCAGGACCAGGCGGTCCACGCCGGCCGTCCGTAGTCGTGCCGCCAGGGGACCGAGGTCGCCAGGATCGGCCAGGAGCCAGCGCTGACGATCGAACGTCGCCCAGGCCAGGCGGGGCACGGCGCCGCTGGTGGCGATCAACACCGGCTTCTCGCCCACCCCGGCGATCCCGCGGCCGGCCTGGTCGACCGTCGCCATGAACCGGGCGGTGAAGCGATGGGTGTCCGACAGACTGGTGAGACCCATCGCGGTCGTCGACAGCGAGCAGACGACAAGCGCGCCGGCAGCGGCCCTGCGGGTGGACCCGTCGAGCAGTGCGCCTGCATCGGCCAGGGCGAGGAGGACGACAGGAATCAACACCGGAAGGCCCAGGGCGAAGTACCGACCACCCCACTCACCCGAACCACCCCGCGCATACTGGGTTGCGATCACCGCGAAGGCGAACAAGGCGAACGTCCCGAAGGCCACCTGCGCCGGCGCCTCTCGGAGGCTCGAACGCCGTAGAACCACCAGGCCGGCGGCGATCAACGGACATGCCACGAGCAGCCCAGGGACCAGATTGGTGGGTGCGGCCGCGAACGCGCCCAGCGACGCGACCGCCGCGACCGCCAGGAGCCCCATGATCGCCCGGCGGTCGGGTGGGCGTCGCCGAGCGGCCAGGCCGCCGGCGACAATGGCTGCGAGCATGAGCACGAGGGCCAGCTCGGCGCCTTGAAACAGGCCGTACCCGGGTCGGAACCAGGTCAGTACGATGCTCTGGGCCCGCCCCGCCACGAGACCGATCCCCTTGTCCGGTGATTCGCCGAGGGCCACGGCATGACCACCGAGAATCCGGTCTATCCACACTGCCTCACCCAGGTGGGCGAGCCCCGCGGCGCCAACCATGGCGACGGCTGCCCCCGCCAGCACCCGGCTGCGCCGGCGGTAGGCGAGGACGCCGAGAGCGACGCCGAGAGCGACGCCCCAGAACACGGCTTCGTTGCGGAGCAGAACGGCGATCACGACACACCCGGCGGCGCCGGCGATCGCGAGGCCACGACGACGACGATCCTCCGTCGCCCGCACGGCGAGGAGCACCGCTCCTGCGGCCGCCGCCGCACCGAGGGTGTGGGCGATCACCAGGTAGCCGTCGAACAGGAGCGGAGTGGCCAGGCCGGTGATCCACAGGGAGGGCCGTGGCAGCTCGGGACGAAGGTGGCGCGCGAGAGCAGCGGCCAGCCACGCGGCGAGCACCGTCCCGGCCATCGAGAACAGGACCATGGCCAGCTGACCACCCGCCCGGTCGGCGCCAGCCAGAAGGAGTGCGTAGAGCGGATGCTTGGCGAACGGGGCCGTCCCCTTGTCACCACGCTCCGAGAGCTCGAGGGGGTACGCCCGTTGACCAGGGTCGACCTGAGGCAGGGGGTGATCGACGACCCAGCCGTCCCCCTCGGATGGTGGGCCTGGACGATGGCGGCGCCCTCGTCGGCGGAGAACGAGGCACTGGTCCCCACCAGGGGCATGAGAGCAAGGAGCACCAGGGCGAGAGCGGCGGCGTGCGCCCAGAGGGGTGCCCCCCAGACCCGGGCGGCCAGAGTCCTCGCTGCCGGTAGGGGTGGCCCGTGGTCCGCTGCCGCCTCATCGCCCACAGGCGGTGGCGGGGCCGTCAGGCGTCGAACCACGACCGCGCCCCCCGGACCGGCATGTCTGGTACCCACAACGTGTGAATTCGGCAGCTTGGGGGTCCGACCTGAGCGGTTCCCGGCCCGGTCGTCGGGTCTATCCGCTGTACCGCCGGCGGCTCAGCCGCTGTGTCCTTGGCGACCTTCAGCCGACCTGGCGCAGCTCCCGCTTCAAGTCGTGGACCTCGTCGCGAAGGCGAGCGGCGTACTCGAAGCGCAGATCGGTGGCGGCCGTGTGCATCTCCTCTTCCAGGGTGCGGATGAGGCGCTCCAGCTCGTCGTGGGGCAACTCGGCGAAGTCACTGCGGACCCGGTCACGCTTCCGAGAGCGGCGGTCTCGCCCGGGGGCGGGTGACTTGCCGTCCCCTTCAGGACGCAGGGTGGCGAGGATGTCGGTGACCGCCTTGCGGATGGTCTGGGGGTCGATGCCGTGCTCGATGTTGTAGACCTCCTGCACGCCCCGGCGCCGGGTGGTCTCGGAGATGGCACGCTGCATCGAGTCGGTGACCTTGTCGGCGTACATCACGACCTGGCCATCCACGTTGCGGGCGGCCCGGCCCATGGTCTGGATGAGCGACGTCTCCGACCGCAGGAACCCCTCCTTGTCGGCGTCGAGGATGGCCACGAGCGAGACCTCGGGGAGGTCGAGGCCCTCCCGGAGGAGGTTGATCCCCACGAGCACGTCGAACTCGCCCAGGCGCAGGTCACGCAGGATCTCGATGCGCTGGATGGTGTCGACCTCGCTGTGCAGATAGCGCACCCGTACGCCCAGCTCCAGCAGGTAGTCGGTGAGGTCCTCGGCCATCTTCTTGGTGAGGGTGGTGACGAGCACCCGGTCGCCCCGACCGGTGCGGAAGGTGATCTGCTCCATGAGGTCGTCGATCTGCCCCTTGGTGGGCTTGACGATGACCTCGGGGTCGACCAGGCCCGTAGGCCGCACGATCTGCTCGACCACCTGGCTGGACTGGTCCACCTCGTAGGCGGCCGGCGTGGCCGACAAGAAGATGCACTGGCCCACCCGCTCGTACCACTCGTCGAAGCGCAGGGGCCGGTTGTCAGCCGCCGAGGGAAGGCGGAAGCCGTGATCGACGAGCGTCTCCTTGCGCGACCGGTCGCCCTCGTACTGGCCGTGGAGCTGAGGCACCGTGACATGGGACTCGTCGATGACCATGAGGTAGTCATTCGGAAAGAAGCTGAGCAGCGAGTGGGGCGGCTCGCCCGGGGCCCGGCCGTCGATGTGGCGCGAGTAGTTCTCGATGCCGGAGCAGAAGCCGACCTCCTGCATCATCTCCAGGTCGTAGGCGGTGCGCATGCGTAGACGCTGGGCCTCGAGGAGCTTGCCCTCCTTCTCGAACCACTGGAGGCGCTCGCGCAACTCGGTCTCGATGCCACCGATGGCCCGCTTCATGTTCTCCTCGCCGGCCACGTAGTGGGTGGCGGGGAAGATCTCCAACTCCTCGATGCTGCCCAGGTGCTCGCCCGTGAGAGGGTCGACCCGGCTGATGCGCTCGACGTCGTCGCCGAACAGCTCGATGCGCACCCCCATCTCCTCGTAGGCGGGGAACACCTCGATGGTGTCGCCCCGCACCCGGAACTTGCCCCGGATGAAGTTGAGGTCGTTGCGCTCGTACTGCATGTCGACCAGGCGGGTGATGATGGCCCGGTGGTCGATCTGCTGGCCGGGACGCAGGTAGAGCACCTGCTTGGCGTACTGCTCCGGTGAACCAAGGCCGTAGATGCACGAGACCGAGGCCACCACGATCACGTCGCGCCGGGCCAGGAGAGCCGAGGTGGTGGAGTGTCGGAGCCGGTCGATCTCGTCGTTGATCGACGAGTCCTTCTCGATGTAGGTGTCGCTCGACGGGATGTAGGCCTCGGGCTGGTAGTAGTCGTAGTAGGAGACGAAGTACTCGACCCTGTTCTCGGGGAAGAACTCCTTGAACTCGTTGGCCAGCTGGGCGGCCAGCGACTTGTTGGGCGCGATCACCAGGGTGGGGCGCTGCACCTTCTCGATGGTCCAGGCGATGGTGGCGCTCTTGCCGCTGCCGGTGATCCCCAGCAGGGTCTGGAACCGGTCACCTCGGTCGACCCCCGCGGCCAGGGCTTCGATCGCCGCGGGCTGGTCGCCCGCCGGCTGAAACGAGCTGACGACCTTGAACGGGGGCACGATCTCGATCGTACAAGGGGCCTATGACGTCCGGGTCTGTGTCGTCCCGCCCGGTCCACCGGCGCCGGCCTCAGGCGGGACCCAGGGAGAAGTCGATGGTGAGGTGCTCGGTCATCGTCTCGCGATCGGACCCCTGGGTGATGGTGAGCTTGGCGTCGCCCTCCCCCGTGCTCGAGCTGTTCTCGGGCTGGGTCTGGGCCAGGTTGCCGTTGACGTGTCCCTTGGTGTGCAGGACGTAGCTCTCGACCGACGTATCCGTTCCCGCCGGGAGGTTGGGGAGCGTCACCGGTCCGGTCGGGGCCGTGCCGTTCTGGTCCACGTCGAGCTGGTAGCGGTCGCCCGTGTGGCCGCGCAAGGTGTAGGTCGTCACCGTGTTCAGGGTGATCCCGTTGATGATGGCGGTGCGTTTGGCCGTCCAACGGGCGCCGATCCCGACGGGCTCGACCGGAAACGGTGCCGTGAGGTTGCCGATCTGCGACGCCACCGAGTCCATGGTCGACCTCAGCGTCTTGTCGGTGACCGAGCTGGTGTCGAAGGACACCTTCTGGTTACCGCCGTGGGCGTCGACGGTGGCTGTCCCGGAGACGCCCTTGAGTTGGTCGAGCAGCGCCTGGGTCTGATCGACGACCTCCTGTTTGACGTCAGGTGCCGGGACAACCGACACGTCGGTGATGCTCACGCGGGAATGGGCCGTGCCGTCGGCATCTATCTTGTCGACGGTCTGGTCCATCACGACCCTGGTGGCTGGCACGGCGACGTTCGGCAGATCCCTGCCGCCGAGGTTCATGCCCAGCCCGATCTTGGCCACCAGGGCCACGCTCGTCGTGGTCCCTCCCGAGACGCGGAGGAACAATGGCTTCCGCGGCGGGGCCCCCGCCTCCTCCAACGTGACCCCATCGCCGGCATCGGCCGTCCTCCCGCCGGGCGCGACCGACGTCGTCGGGCCCGAGGTGGGCGGAGCCGACGAGCGGCTACCAGACCCGCAGGCGGTGGTCAGGGCCATGGCCAGGACGCAGGCGAGGACACCGCGGACCAGAGGCGGTGACATCTCCCTTTGCTAGCAGGCCCCTGCCGACGGTGCCGGGTCCGTTCCCCCGCCAGGGCCGGCGAGGCCGCTCATCCACTCCCAGGTGGCATTCACCTGGTCACGGAGGTTGTCCCACGATCCGTCGTTGACGATGACCCGGTCGGCCCGGGCCCGGCGTTCGGCGCGGCCGGCCTGGGCGGCCAGGCGGCGGCGGGCGTCGGCCTCGGTCATTCCCCGACCTGCCACCAGACGCTCGATGGCCAGCTCCTCGGGGCAGTCGACCACTACCACGACATCGGCGCCCTCCCAGTCCACCTCCACCAGCAGGGGGACGACGGCCACGACCACCCGCCCGGGAGCGCCTTCCTCCGACAGCCGGCGGCGCATGGCCTCGGCAACCGCCGGATGGACGACTGCGTTGAGGTCGGCCAAGGAGCCGGCATCCTCGAAAACCAGCGAGGCAAGGGCGGCCCGGTCGATACCACCGTCGGGGCCCAGGACGCCAGGCCCGAAGCGGTCGACCACGGCGGCGTAGGCGGGAGCCCCCGGTTCGACGGCCTGGCGAGCCAGGTCGTCGGCGTCGATCACGGCCGCGCCCTTCTCGGCAAACAATTCCGCAACCGCGGACTTGCCCGAGCCGATACTCCCAGTGAGACCCATGACCACCACGCCGAACATTGTCCCGCGATCGCGCCTTGGCGGTCGGTTGTCGCGCCACCGCAGCACCGACCCACTCATCTTCTCCCCTCGAGCCGACGAGCGGCTCCAGGCTGGGGCGGCGGCGAAGGGCCGGGCCCGGCGGGCCGTGCTGGACCAGGTCGGCGATTGGCCACCGAACTCGCCCGCCGCCGTCAACGCCTGGCTGCTGCTCGTCACCACCAAGCCTCCGACCTGGCACGACAACCTCGTTTTGTGGGAGGACCACCCGCCCAGCCTGGGGCGAGCCAACGAGGGCTTCTACTACCCCGACCCGCTCGGTTTCTGGGCCGAGATCCGCCGGTGGTCACTCGAGTTGTTCCAGCTGCAGTACCCGCGATGGGGGCCACCCGACGCCCTCGCCCTCACCACCCTCCTGCACCTGGGTGACGAGAGCGATCGCTTGTCACGGGCCATGGAGCTCTCCGAACCCCAGATGATCCTCTTCCTCGACGAGCCGTCGTGCGTGCGCTCCGGCCTTCAGGTTCGCCAGGTGGCCCACCACATCAACGATCCTCATCGCCCCGGTCAGGTGTACGAAGGCTTCTGGGGCCGCACGCCCGACGGTCGAGTGGTAGGCAAGGCTCCCCAGCACCCCACCACCCACAACCTGTACCGGGACGACGACATGATCGGCTTCCTACGCTCGGCTCCCGCTCCGTGGCCGGCGTCGCACCAGCTACCCCCCGACGCGAGATAGTGCGCTATACCTCGTACTGGATGGCGTGACGACCGGCCACGATGGGCATCAGCAGTTCGGCGATGAGGTGGCGGTGGGCCGGGTGCTCGGCGTAGCGCCGATAGGCATCGGCGTCGTCGAAATCGGCCACGACGACGAAGTCGTCGTTTCCACCCCTGAGGCGGGCGTCGGGGCCGAACTGGTAGGCCCGGATCTCAAGGATCTGGGTGGGTAGGGCGGCCAGACCGTCGGACAAAGCGCGGATCGAGACGTCGGATGCGTCGGACTTCCAGGTGAACAGGGCAACGTGGCGGAGCACTGACGCAGGGTAGCCAAGGATCGCCGCTTCTAGTCTGAGCCGGTGCCCACGAGAACCGACCTCCTGTTCGACCCCTTCGGAGCGCGCTGGGCGGACATGAGGTCAGCGGCCGTCGCTGCGGCCGAGGCCGGCTTTTCGGGCCTGTGGACCTGGGATCACCTGTTGGGCAGCGTCCATCAGGCCGAGTCGGTGCTCGAGGCATGGACACTCCTCGCCGGATTGGCGGCGGTGGTCGAGGGCCTGGCCATCGGTCCGTTGGTGCTCAACGTGGCCAACCGTCACCCGGCCATGGTGGCCGCGCAGGCGGCCACCCTCCAGGAGATGAGCGGCGGCCGGGTGCTCCTGGGCATCGGTGCGGGGGGTGGGCGCCAGACGCCCTACGCGGCCGAACAGCGGGTCCTTGGCCGGGAGGTGCCCTCGGATCCGCTCCGGCGGCGCCAGGTGGTCGAGGCCATCACCGTCGTCCGCCAGGTCTGGAGGGGCACGACCGAGGGATTCGACGGTGACCACTACCAGCTCGGGGCGGCACGCGGCTTTCCCCGACCCGAACCGTCGCCGCCCATCGTGGTCGGCGCCTTCGGCCCCAAGATGGCGGCCCTGGCCGGCCAGGTCGGCGACGGTATCAACCTCCAGGCTTTCCATCCCCGGATCGAGGACCTGCTCGGGATTGCTCGGCGGGCACGCGAGGAGGCCGGCCTCGATGCCTCCGACTTTCTGGTCACCGCCTTCGCCGGCCTCGACCAGCGTTGGCTCGACCAGGGCAGTGCCGAACGGTCGCGCCTGCGGCGGCTGGGAGTCGACCGGCTGATCCTGGTGGTGGACCCGCCCTACGACCCCGACGAGATCCGAGCCGCCGGTCGCCTCATGGCCCGCAGCCGCCGGTGACGGCCGCCTCCTTTACTCGTCCTCCCAGCAGCAGAGTCCGCCGAGGAAGTCGCGCACCAGTCCGGGCCACGCCCGGATGCCGGCCAGATCACTGGCCACGTGGAGCTCACTGAGTACGAGCAGGTCGGCCAGTGACTCGGCCATCTCCACCGGATGGGCGGGGTCATCGGCCCAGGCGAGGATGAGGGTAGGGACAACGAGGGTGCGAACCTCGTCTCGCGTGGGCAGATCGGAGGCGGCCGCTCCCCGCAGGATGGCGGGCACGGCCTTGTTGTCCATGGTCATGAGATGGCGGGCGGTCACGTCGCCGGCCCGGGGAAGCTCCTCGGCGAAGATCCTCGGCTGAGGCCGGCGGCGCACGTCGTCGGCCCACGCCGTAAGTCCCCGCGCCTCCACGACCTGGGCCGCCTGCTCACATTGCTCGGCACCGGGCCCGCGTCCCTCCCATGCCGGAGGCGGCGCCGTCAGCACCATGGCCTGCACTCGCTTCGGTGCCCGCAGAGCCGTCCACAAGGCGACGGCAGCCCCCATGTCGGCTCCCCCGGCCACAAAGGGGGCGCTGCCGCCGGCCCGCAGCATGTCGTCGACCATGCAGGGCCACCGGAAGGCCCGGTCGTAGTACTGCATGGCCTCGGTCTCTCCGTGTCCCCGGGCGTCGTAGCGCACGACTGCGGCGGTCTTCTCGGGGATGGACCAGTCGAACAATCCGAGCTCGTCCTCGTGGGCCCGTGAGCTGACCAGGCCGTGGGCCCAGACCAGGGTGCAGCGACTCATCGCCTACCTGCACTGACCGCTGGTCCGTACTCCATCTCTTGCCCTCGCTCGGCGCCTGCCACAGAACGGCGCAGACTTCAAGAGTGGACGACGACGTGGTCTTCGGCAATAGGGCCCAATTGCATCTAGATGCACAAGACAGAGACGGGACGTCTCCGCAGGGACCATCCAAGGGGGACCCCGGGGTGCCGGGTCAGCGGGGTGTCGTCACCTCACGAGGCCAGGCTGGCCACAGCTGGTGGGGTTGAACGCGTCCCGCAGGGCAGCAACGTCGACCTGACCAAGTTTGAGGCCCAAGGCGGCAAAGGTCGGCGACAGCACCTCGGTGGAGACGGCGCTGACGGTGTTGTTGACGATGGTGAGGACGGCGCTGGCAATGTCAGCAGAACTGATGCCCAGCGGCAGTATCCCCAGAAGAGTGACCGTGATCTGGGCGCCCGAGACCGTCAAGCCGGGTGGCACGGCTGGAGTCGACTTGGGATTGGCACTCGGCGTGAACTCGCTCGGGTAATTGAAGGACAGGCTGTTTGTGCCCGACGCGCTGTTCGCAGAGGCCGGTCCAACCTGGACCGATGCCACGGGGATGCCCAGCGACGACACTGTGAGAATCGTGTTCACTGACGTGGCGACAGGCGTGGCGCTGACGCCCACACTGATCCCCTGGGGCGAGGAGCAGGTGACACTGTTCAGCGTGCCGGTTGCGCCGGCTGCGGTCATTGCCACTGGGACGTCACCACTGATGGTCAGGAGCCCCACCCCCAAGGGGTTGGCGTTGAGCTTCGGGGTCAGCGTCTCTGTCAGTTGAGCTGTCTTCACGGAGCCCCCCACCGGGCCGATGTAGGTCTTGGCCGGCTCGATGAGTGTCAGTCCGAGCTTGGTGTTGAGGCTGCCTACTCCGGTCACGGGCAGGGTGACCGCGGATGCCACGACGACGAGGTGGCTCTTGTTGGCGAGCTCCGCCGAGGCGGTGATCAGCTCGAGCACGTTGATGCCGGTCGAGGCTGCGACCCCCGAACCCTGCTGAGCGCTGATGAAGTCACCCAACTTGAAGCTGCTGGTCCCGGACACCACGGCCGACGCCAGGGCGTTCACCTGCGCCGCCAGGATCGTGTTCGTGTTGTTCAGCACGGTGGCGCTAGCCGTAAGCAGCTGGCCGATCGTAATGTTGGAACTGAGAAGTGTGTCGACGCTACCGAAGCCGAGCTGGGTTGCCAGGTCGCCGAGGGTGATGGTCGAGTCCGCCAGGCCCTGGTAGGTCACGGCGCTCAAGTTGACGGCGCCCGGGTTGTTCAAGAGCCCCCCGAACACCTTGTTGAGAACCACGTTGTCGGCCGAGCTGAAGTTGACCAGTGACGAGCCCATGGAGAAACCGGCGTCCGCCCGTATCCTGGCCACCGCCTTGCCGCCGGTACTGCCAGGACCGCTGACAAAGGGAAAGGCAGCGCTGAACGTCGATCGGACATTGACCTGGACGGCGTTCATGGCGCCGCCGGCGTGAAACCCGGTGGAGTCGACGTAGCCGAGCACGACATCACTGCACGAAAGGGTCGGGTAGCCGTTGCGGCTGGCACTCGTCTGGGCCCGTGAACACGCAATGGGCCCCGAGCTCAGGTCCCGGGCGGCATCGATGGCGGCGAGATCGGCAATCTTCTGGTCCGTCCGCTTGTCGGAAGCCAGACGACCGAGGTCAACCGCGAGGGCGGCAGAGATCATGGCCAGGACGATTCCGACCGTCGCCAGGATGATGACCGATCCACGTTCGTCGGCATTCCGGGACATGCGCTTCATGGATTCGCTCCGTTCCGCCCGACTATAGGGAGTACTGGACGATCGCCTTGGACGTGAAGGTGTTGGGCGTCACGAGTCCCAATCCCGGTGCCGGGGGAACAATCGGATGAGTGGAGTAGAGGTAGACGATGTTCACCGTGACGCACTGGCCGGACCCGCCAGAACACGAACCGGCTGCATACGTGGCGGTGTAGTTGCCCTGAGGACCGAGCGACTGCTCGACCCGCGCTTTGGCTGCCGCCTCGGCTGACGGGCCACTCGTCTGGCCTACCGCGGCACGAGCGCCGTCGGCAGCAGCGTTGGTGATCTGTTGCTTCTGGGCCAGGATCACGCCAAAAGTGATGAGGCCGTAGAGGATGAAGATGAAGACCGGGAGGATCAAGGCCATCTCCACGATGGCAGCCCCCGACTGATCGCCGCGACGAGCGCGGCTGCGACGCTGCGCCGGGGCGGTCGTCGAGGGACGGGGGGGCGGCGAGGACACAGCTCGGTCGGACACTCAGTCGCTCCAGTGCGCGGGAATCATCGAGTTCGGTATCGGTCGGGGCGACATAGGTCTTTAGGCCCAGTCATCGGCATTCGGGACTACAGGTGGCCTGCGAAGCCACCGATAGCACCGGGAGCAAGCTGCCCTTCGAAGTGGCGGGCGGCACGACCATCCGGGAGACAACATGGGAAAGCGCTCCAACCTCATAGTGACCATCGGCCTGGCGGTCTTCGTGATCGGGGCGGGAGCGACGTTCTTCGTCGTCCGCAACGGCAGCGGGGGCGGGAGCAAGTCGGCGGCACCGACTGGATCGACGGTCCTCTACGCAACCAAGGACATTCCGTCGGGGACCACCGGGGCTCAGGCGATCGAGCAGGGGTACGTCAAGACGCGCTCCGTGTCCGCGTCGGCGAAGCCCGCCGGCGCCCTGAGCGACCAGTCCGCCCTCGCCGGCAAGTCGGCGCTGGGAGTCATCTCGTCGGGCACGGTCATCACTGGCAGCCAGTTCACCGCCCCCAAGACAACTCTCGGATCGGTGAAGATCCCCGACGGCAAGATGGCGCTGGCCCTGGCGATGCAGCCCGCTCCGGGCGCAGCTGGCTTCGTCGGCACAGGAGACCACATCGACATCTTCGGGGTGCTCAAGGAAGGTCCGGGGTCCCCCTCGGCCAAGTTGATCATGCAGAACACCGAGGTCCTGAGCGCCGGCCCAGCCGGCACCGTGGCCACTGCGGCGGCAGCCGCATCGACCAACCCGACCTACCTCGTGGCGGTGACGGCACCCGAAGCGGAACGCCTCGTGTACTTCACCAGCTTCGACGCCCTCTACTTCTCGCTCGTGTCCAAGGATGCCGCCGCCGTGGGGCCCACCCCCGGCAGTAGCGCCGCCGACGCCCTCAAGCAACTTTCCTAGGAGCCTGACGTGCGCAATCCGAAAATCCTCGTCCTCGACCGCGGCAACGAGCTGCTCCGGCAGGTGACCGAGATCGCCGGTGAGCTCCGGCCCCGCCCCGAAGTGGTGTCCTGCGAGCGGGTGGGAACGGTCGGAGAGACCCTCACCGAGGACGGTCCGTTCGACGTGCTGATCGCCGGCCCGAGCCTGGGCACCAAGGCCGGACTGTCCCGGCTCCAGATCATCCATGACGAGCTACCGGCCATGAGTGTGGTGCTGGCGTTCTCGAATCGGCCCGACGCCCAGCTCCGGGACATCATCAGGGCGGGTGCCATTGACCTGCTCCAGCTACCGGTCACCGAACGGGTGCTGCGCGATGCCCTGGAGCGGGCCATCGAAGTGGGCCACCAGCGACCCAAGTTGGCGCCCGTGGCATCGTTCGACCAACCCGTGGCCCCCGCCCGCCTGGGCACCGTGTTCACCGTCGGGTCGGCCACCGGTGGCTGCGGGAAGACGTTCTTCGCAACCAATCTGGCGTACTTCCTGCACCATCACACCGGGCGTAGCGTGTGCATCGTCGACCTCGATCTTCAGTTCGGAGAGGTCTCGACGTCGCTGCGCCTGCGACCCCGGTACACCATCTTCGATGTCCTACAACGCGATGAGGCCGAGGAAGGCGACCTTCCCTCGCAGCTCGAGGAGTACCTCGTCACCCACGACACGGGCGTGCAGATCCTCGCCGCCCCCAAAGACCCATCCGATGCCGATCGGATTCATCCACCCGACGTCACCAAGATCATCGAGATGCTCAGGGAGAAGTTCGACTACGTCATCGTCGACACACCCTCGGCGCTTACCGAGATCGTGCTGGCGGCCTTCGATCTGTCGGATCACCTGTACGTCATGGCCACCCTCGACCTGCCCAGCGTGCGGAACATGGGCGTCTTCCTCAACACCCTCGAGAAGTTGAAGATGCCGGCCGAGAACGTGCAGCTCATATTGAACAAGGCCGAGCGGGATGTGGGCCTCGACATCGACCAGGTGACCCGGCTCTTCCCTCAGGGTTTCCAGGCCGTGTTGCCGTACGCCCGAGAGGTCAGCAAGTCGGTGAACGTCGGCACGCCAATCCTGGCCTTCTCGCCCGGGTCCGAGGTCAGTCATCGGATCCAGACCGGCCTGGCTCCGATCCTCCCCGAGGATGCCCGCTTCCGCATCGGCGAGCCAGCCGCAAAAGCCGACCGGCGGAGCCTGTTCTCCCGCATGTTCCGTTCACACGCTCACGCCAACGCCTCGTAGGAAAGGACCACCGTGAACCTCTCAGACAAGCTGGCCGCCCTCGAGGCCAAGGACCACCGGGACGCAGCCGCTTCGTCCACCAATGCCGTCGTCGAGGTGGCCCGCCGGCGGGTCAGGACATCGGACCCGGCCACGAAACGATCGGCGACGGCCTCGTCGTCGTGGGCCGCCAACAAGCGAACGGTCCGTGAACTGGTGCTGACCGAGGTCGCGCCCAAGTCGAGCGGCTTGTCGGCTGACGCCCTGGCCACCGAGGTTCGATCAGCGCTCGACGGCATCCTCAAGCGGGAGGACGTGAAGGTGTCACCCCGGGAGCGCAAGGCGTTCCTCGAGGAGATGATCCAGGACACCCTCGGATACGGCCCGCTCGATCCCCTGCTCGCCGACAACAGCGTGACCGAGGTGATGTGCAACTCCTACGACGACATCTGGGTCGAGCGAGAAGGCAGGCTCACCCACACCGGGGCGTCGTTCACCGACGACAGCCAGTACCGCAGCGTGATCGAGAAGATCGTCGCTGCGGTCGGTCGCCGGGTGGACGAGTCCTCCCCCATGGTCGACGCCCGCCTCCCCGACGGCTCCCGTGTCAACGCCGTCATTCCTCCGTTGGCCATCCACGGGCCAGTGCTTACCATCAGGAAGTTCGCCGCCGACCCGTACCAGGTGAAGGACCTCATCAACTTCGGGACCTTCACCCTCGATCTGGCCACGGTGATGGAGGCGTGCGTTCGGGGCAAGCTCAGCATCCTCGTTTCGGGTGGTACCGGCACAGGCAAGACCACCAACCTCAACGTGCTCTCGTCGTTCATCCCCGACGGTGAGCGCATCGTCACCATCGAAGATGCGGCCGAGCTCCAGCTCCAGCAGCCCCACGTCGTGAGCCTCGAAGCCCGGCCCCCGAACTCCGAGGGTGCAGGGGAGGTGCGGATCCGGGACCTGGTCCGAAATGCCTTGCGTATGCGACCGGACCGCATCCTGGTGGGTGAGGTCCGCGGCGGGGAGGCCCTCGACATGCTCCTGGCCATGAACACCGGCCACGAAGGATCCATGACAACCGTTCACTGCAACAGCCCCCGAGACGGCCTCAGCCGCCTCGAGACCATGGTCCTGATGGCGGGCTTCGACTTGCCGGTTCGGGCCATCCGGGAACAGATCAGCGCCGCCATCGACTTGATCATGCATCTCGACCGCATGCCCGACGGCCGGCGCGTGGTCACGTCGGTGACCGAGCTGCAGGGCATGGAGGGCGACACCATCCTTCTCCAGGACATCTTCAAGTACCGGATGTTCCCCCGCCAGATCGGAGAGCCCATCACCAACACCGCCAAGGGGGAGCTGGTGGCCACCGGCCTGCGCCCGAAGTTCCTCGACAAGCTGAAGGAGAACGGGGTCGACGTGCCGGCAAAGGCATTCCGTTCGACGCCTCTGCCCGCTCCGGTCCCGGTGAACGGCCGGGGACGGAACCGGCAGGTTCCCGAGGTGGCCACCCTCGCCCGCGCCGAGCGGGCCCGATAGGAGAGTCGGACATCATGAACCTCACAGTGCTGGCCGTAATCGGCGTCGGCCTGGGCCTCGCCCTCGTTGCCGGCGGCATGCTCTGGCGGGCGAAAGAGCGTGAGCACTCCCTGGCCGAGATCCTCGACCTTCCCTTCGGGGAGCGTGACGTGCCCGTGGCCGCCGTGACGGAGGGCTACAGCCCGTTGGTCGAGGGCACTATCGGCCTGGCTTCGCGGGTGGTCAACCAGTTGGATCAGAAGGGATCCCTGGCGGTTTCGTTGGAGAAGGCTCGGATCCCCGTCAAGCCGGGTGAATACGTGGTCATCTCCGGCGCCGCCACACTGGCGGTGGCGGCATTCCTCTACGGCATCACCTCGTCATGGTTGTTCCCGCTTCTCGCCCTGGCCCTCGGCCCGTTGGCAGCCAGCGCTGCGGTGCGGACGCGGATCTCGAAGCGTCGGAAGGCGTTCGAGGCCCAACTCCCCGACGCGCTCAGCCTGATCGCCTCCTCGCTCACCGCCGGCCACACCTTCTTGCGAGCCATCCAGATGATGTGCGAGGAGTCCGAACCCCCGCTCTCCGAGGAGTTCAGCCGGGTGGTGTCCGAGACCCGCCTCGGCGACCCGGTGGTCGACGCCCTCGGGCGCATGGCCGCCCGGCTCGAGATCCGTGACGTCGACTGGATTGTTCAGGCCATCCGCATTCAACAGACGGTGGGCGGCAAGCTGGCCGACATCCTCCACACGCTCGCCGAATTCATACGGGCTCGCCAGGAAGTCCGGCGAGAGGTCCAGGTGCTCTCCGCCGAGGGCCGGATATCGGCCTACACCCTCGCCGTGCTGGCTCCTGGGCTGATGCTCATGATGCAGATTACCAACCCCAAGTACTTCGCTCCCATGTTGCAGGGGGTTGGGCTGATCGTCCTGCTCGCCACCGGAGCATCGGTGGCGCTCGGTACCTACATCATCTTCCGCATGGTCAAGATCGAGGTGTGACGTGAGCTCATTGGTTCTGTTTCTGACTCTCACCGCCGCGCTCGGCGGCGCTGCCGCCATCGCTGCCGGGACCGTGATGGCCCGCCGGACGGCAGGCGGCGTCGAGCAGTACCTCCACGACCTCGACGAGGGTGACCAGCTTCCCACCGACGAGTTCGAGAGGCGGCTCTCCGAGCCTTTCCTCATCCGCGTCGTGCGACCCATGACCACCGGGATCTGGGGATCGCTCACCCGCCTAACGCCCAGTGGCTACCTCGACAACGTCCACAAGAAGATCCTTGTCGCCGGCCTGTCGTCGACCCTGCGCTCCGAGGAGTTCGTGGTAGGTCAGGTGATGAGTGGAGTGCTGTTCACCCTGCTCGCCGTCGCCTACATCGTCCTCGCCCACCCTGCCCCCAAGTGGGCCCTCATCTCCCTGGTCCTGATACCGACGATCGGCGTGATCGGGCCGGAGTCGTGGCTCAGCCGCAAGGTCAATGCCCGCAAGATGGCCATTCGCAAGGACCTCCCCGACACACTCGACCTGCTGGCCATCTCCGTGGAAGCGGGTATGGGTTTCGAAGGGGCGCTCGACATTGTCTGCCAGCACTTCGCCTCACCTCTGGCCGAGGAGTTCTCACGAACCCTCCGTGAGATGGAGCTGGGCCTCCCGCGCAAGGACGCCTTTCAGAACCTGAAGCGCCGTACGCAGGTTCCCGAACTCTCGAACTTCGTGCTGGCCATCCTGCAGGCCGACGCCCTCGGCATCCCCGTGGGCCGGGTCCTGCGCACCCAGGCCGTCGAGATGCGAGCCAAGCGCCGCCAGTGGGCAAGGGAGAAGGCGGCCAAGCTGCCGGTGAAGATCCTCTTTCCGCTCATGGCGTTCATCTTCCCGTCCATCATGGTGGTAATCATCGGTCCCGGTGCGTCTGGGATCATGAAGTCCCTCGGCTGAAATGAGCAGGCGAGCCACGGCCGATAGGCAGGCCGACCGGCCACCGACTCTCTCGGCGACTCCCCGCGAGCCTTCCCCGAGGGTCATCGACCCCTGGACGGCCCGCCCCCTCAGTGCGGGCTCGTCGCTCGTCTCCGGAGTTCGCTGGGGCTCGCTCACTGTGGGACTCGTTCTCGCCGTCATCACCAGCGGGCCTGTCCGCATATACCTCGCCTGGGGCGCCGTCCTCCTCGGTTACGCGGGCTGGAGGACCTTCCGTCAATCGCGCCGGAACCCCTTGCACCCCGCCGCCGGCCACCAACCGGCGACGCAACAGCCGGTCTCGTGGTCGTTGCTGTTGGGCGAACTGGGCCTCGTCGTGGCCGCGGTGGCCACCACGGGGTCGTGGAGCTCGCCCTTCGTGTTCTGCCTGGTCACCCCGGTGATCGGGATCGGTTTTCACGGCGGATTTGGCGCAGCGATTCGTGCGGCGTCGGCGGCCGTGATCGTCGTCGCCATCCCCGACGTCATCGCCGGTCCGCCCATGGCCGCCATCAAGGCCACGGGCCAATGGGCGGCGGAGTTCGTGCTCCTGGCGGTCTTGGCCGGCTACGCCCGACGCATGTTCGGCGAGGCCGAGGAGCGCCATTCGCGAACGCTCGACCGAATGGACCGCCTGTCCGAGGCCAACGACCTCCTCGTATCGCTCCATCAACTCGCTCAATCGCTGCCCGCCAGCCTCAATCTCAACGAGGTACTGGCGTCGACGGGCGCCCGTCTCCGGTCCCTCGTCGACTGCGACGTCGTCGTCGTGCTGCTGCGGGACGATGCCACCTCGCGTTGGAACGTGGTCGTCGGAGATGGCAGCCGTCTGGCTCCTTCGCTGAGCGACGACGACCTTCCCGGTCCCCTACGCGACGCGACTCAGAGCAGCGTGGCCTCTCTCGTGCTCGTACTCGGTGAGGGCCAGGGCGTCGGTATCGACCTGCTGTCGTGGTCCGGGCTCTACGCGCCACTGCGCGCGCGCGGCCGCCTCATCGGACTGGTCGCCCTCGCGCACCACGAGCCCGGGCAGTACGGCCGCCGAGAGCTCCAGCTCCTCGATGGCTTCCTCGAGACGGCGGCTCTGGCCATCGACAACGCCCGCTGGTTCGCCCGCCTGCGCACCATCGGTGCTGATGAAGAGAGGGTGCGCATCGCCCGCGACATGCACGACCGGGTCGGCCAGTCCCTCGCCTCCGTGGCGTTCGGTCTCGACCGGCTCTCGGGGAAGGTCCGGGGGCAGCCGCTCGAGACCGACCTCGTCCGCCTGCGGGGCGAGGTCCGTGAGGTGCTCGGCGACGTTCGGGCCACCCTTTCGGACCTCCGCACCGACGTCTCCGACCAACAAGGCCTGGTCGAGACCCTGGAGTCCTTCCTGGCCCGGGTCCGGGCCCGAAGCGGTCTGGGCGTGTCCTTCGCCCATGACGAGACCGAACGCCTGCCGCTCCTCCAGGAACGTGAGCTTTGGCGCATCGCCCACGAGGCTGTCACCAACGCCGCCCATCATGCGTCGGCCCGATCCGTCGGGGTCCACTGGCACCGCGACGAGACCGAGGCCGTCCTGGAGGTCACCGACGACGGGACGGGTTTCGTCGTCGAGCAGGACGGGCGGACGGACTCGTACGGGCTCATGGGCATGCGGGAGCGGGCCGACGCGATCGGCGCCCGGCTCGACATTGTCTCCGGGCCCGGGGGAACGACAGTACGTTGCCAGTTGGTCGCCGCATGACCACCGTCAGCCCGCTGCGTGGATCCAGAAGCCCGCTCGGGCCCGGGCATTCCCAGGAGCCATCGCCGATGAATTGGTCAATCAACGAAACCGGCGACGATGGCGACCGCATCCGCGTATTCCTCGCGGATGACCACCGCATGCTTCGGGACGGGCTCCGGTTGGCGATGGAGGACGCCGGCTTCGAGGTTGTGGGCGAAGCCGGCAACGGAGAGGAGGCAGCTCGCCTTGTCAACGCCCTGCACCCCGACGTGGTGCTCATGGACGTCACCATGCCATTGCTCGACGGCATCGAGGCGACGCGCTTGATACACGAGAAGAACCCTCGGACGCGCGTCGTCATGCTCACAATGCACGGAGAAAGCGACGTCATGGCCCGGGCCATTCAGGCCGGCGCCGTCGGGTACCTGGTGAAGGACTGCTCCACCGAAGAAATTGTCGAGGCCGTCCGCATGGCCGCCGACGGCGGCGGCACCTTGTCGAGCGAGCTGGCCTCGTCCATGCTCGCCGAGGTCCACCGCAGCTCCCCCGCCCAGGCGGACGAGGCGGTGATCAGCCCGAGGGAAGAGGAGGTTTTGCAACTCGTCGCCGACGGCCTCTCCATCCCCGAGGTGGCCGCCCAGCTGTTCATCAGCTCGAAGACGGTGAAGAACCACCTGGGCTCGATCTACGGGAAACTCGATGCACGCGACCGGACCCAGGCTGTCCTGCGGGCCGTCCGTATGGGCATCATCCGCCTTGACTGAGATGCGGCCGGCACGATGACGACTTCGGGCGTTCAACCTTTTCTGTGTAGGTGCCGATACGTCTCTTGACCCAGCCCGGCGGGCCCGAACCAGTGGCCGGCACAACCCGAAAGGCATCTTCATGGTTGTGATCGCATACGGGCACCGACAGGTGGCCTCCCTGTCGCTGGTGCGAGTCCGGCAGAACGAACGGGGAGCCGCCCTGGTCGAATACGCGCTACTCCTGGTGCTCATCGCCGTTTTCTGCATGCTCGCCGTCGGCTTCCTAGGCACCCAGACGGCCGACAAATTCTCGAAAATCGGGCAGTCCGTCGCTGCAAGTTGAGCGGACCCGTCGGGGCCAATAAGTCGATCACCCCATTCAGCTTTCTCCGTCCGTCGCCGATCACTCATCTAAGCTAAACGGGATACATTTCAGAAGGAGAAGGAAATGGACATGGTCAAGTACTTCCAGAACTGGGTGGCGCCGTGGGTGCGTGCCCGCTTCGGCACCACTGAGCGTGGAGCGGCCCTGGTGGAGTACGCCCTGCTGCTGGCCCTCATCGCCGTGTTCTGCGTGGTCGCCTTGACCTTCCTGGGTGGCAAGGCCGCCACCAAGTTCTCGGCCGTCGGGAACTCCATC
>JBBSHU010000010.1:0-42968 GCA_038232455.1 Acidimicrobiales bacterium | reverse complement strand
TGGCTGGTCAGGGGCGGATTTCGGGGGTCGATGGACCGAGACGCCTTGACCAGGGCCGGCGGGCGTGGGCTGATCGGGGAAGCTCCGCCTGTTGGTGGAAGTGGGAACTCGGTGCTGTTCGGGCCCCTCGACCGCATTAGTGGAACTCCGCTCTCAATTTACTTCCACTAATCAGTGTTAGAGGATCACTTGTTGGCCACTTTGGCGCCGTTACTCAGATGACCCCCCTTGGCGACGCTCGGAGACCTCGCCGGCCAGATATTGGAGGCGAACGACAGCTACCATCTGCGTCGCCGATCGTGGCACTTCGTGGTGCCTGTGAAGGGATGCGCTGAGACGCTTGATCAGCCATGGGCGCAATTCCGAAAGACCCCGAAGTCACGCCCGTCCGACCTGTTGAAGGCCGACTTCGGGGTGGTGCCGTTCCTCTTCCGGGACCAGCCAATGGCCGACCTGAGGGAGTGGTGTGCCACCAGCGAGCCGCTGTCGCTCTGGCAGGTCACCGCGCGCGGGCGGGTCCGGCAAGACCCGCTTCGCCATCGAGGCGTGCCGGCAACTGGCCGACGAGGGCTGGGTGACCGGCTTCCGCCGCCGGGGCACCGATGACGCCAGCCTCGTGCGCCTGGCGGCCCACGACGAAAAGCTGGTCGACTGCCCCGCCCCCCGCCTGGTGGTGGTCGACTACGCCGAAAACGCCGACCTGCCGTCGCTCCGGGACCTGCTCGGTGCTCTGGGCCAAAGGTGTGCCCGTCACCGACCGGCCCGGGTACTTCTGCTCGTGCGCAACGAACGGCCGGAAGCGAATGCTCTGCTCGACCTTCTGGGCGGTACGACTGCTGCCCTCAAGGTGATCACCGATGTCGCCCGCACCGCCCAGGCCACTGCCGGCCTCAGCGGCAGCGAACGAACGGACCTGTATCGCGCCGCCCTGTCCCGGTTTCCCCGGAGCTGGCAGGTGACGCTGCCCGGGGACCTGGCCGAGCCGTCATTCCCACCCAACTGGCGGGGGCGACGCCGGCGCAGTTGCACGCTCATGTCGCGTGGCTGGCCGACCTCTACCCGGGGCGCCACACACTCAACCCGTTGGAACCGGACCGCCTGGGCGAGGTGCTGGTCGCCGATGTCCTCGCCGCCCAGGGTGACGCCGGCCAGGCCCTGTTGAGCGGCGTCCTGGAGCTACCCAACGACGCCCAGGTCACCCGATACCTGGAGACGATGACTCGGGTGATCGCCGATCACGCCGCGCCCCGCGACCTGTTCGCCGCCGCTATGGACGCAGAGGTCCTGGCAAGATTGGTCACCCGCGCCGAGCAGCAGTCCCGCGGGAATCTCGAGATCCCCGGGACCCAGGCGTATAGGGCCGGACAGACGACTCTCGCGGCTGCGCTCGATCGCGTGCTGCTCTCCGGGCTTGCCGACCGGATCGAAGCCCTACCTCGGGCGGAGCCGGCCAACACCGGTTACCAGCGTGACGTGTCGGTGTCCTACATCAAGCTCGCCGACCTGGCCGTGGCCCGGGGCGAGGGGGCCCGGGCCGAGGAGCTGTACACCAAGGGCCTGGCCATCGCCGAGGCCCTGGGCCGGGCCGAGCCGGCCAACACCGGCTACCAGCGTGACGTGTCGGTGTCCTACGAGCGACTGGCCGAGATAGCGCGCACGAGGGGAGAGCCGACCCAGGCCGCCGAGCTGTACCGTACGGCCGTCTCCCGACGAAAAGCCGTCGTGACCCGGGAACCTGGCCGGGTCGACCTCGCCGAGGAACTGGCGGTCGCGCTCGCGCTCTCGGCCATGGTGCTCGTGGATCCTGCCATCCCGACCGGGGTGATGGCCCTCCTGGCGCCCTTCGAGGCGGCCGGGACCCTGACCGCCAAGGGCAGCGCGGTACTGGAATGGGCTCGCCGTGAGGCGGCGCCGTCCTGAACACATCGCCGTACTCGTGGTAAGCCTCGGTGCCGAATCTCGTCGGGGTGGACTACTATTCGGACTATGTCGACCCTGTCCGTGAGCGAGGCAAAAGCGCGACTCAATGAGCTGGCTCGACTCGCCCACGCCCAGCACGAACGGTTCACCCTCACCCGCAACGGCACACCCGAGGCGGTGCTCCTTTCGGTCGACGACCTCGAAGGGCTCGAGACCACGCTGGAAGTTCTCGCTGATGGCGCGTCGGTGTCGGCGATCAGCGAGTCGCTACGCGAGATCGATCAGGGCGAGCGAGGCGTCCCACCGGGCGATTTGCGAGACGACCTGCGCCGACCGTCAGCCGGGTGATCGAGGGCCCCTACCGGGTCGAGTTGCTGGGGCCCGCTCGGCGTGCGGTCGCCGAGAAGCTGCCGGAGGCGGTGGCGGCCGCAGTGCTCGACTTCTGCGCCGGGCCGCTCGCCGAGGATCCCAGGCGGGTCGGAAAGCCGCTGTTCGGCCCATTGGAGGGGTGTCATGGCGCTCGGCGGGGCACCTACCGTGTCGTGTACCGCATCGCCGAGGAGCCAGGCGTCGTGTTCGTGCTCGACATCGCGCCCTGGCGGGACGTCTACGGCCGTCGCCGGGGTTCGGCGTAGCGTCAGGCGACGTCACAGGCCGGGCGCATCGCCTTCAGGCCGGCCAGGCGGCGCTCGATGGCCTTTGTCCCTGGGCTGGGCCACCTCGACGTAGCGAGCCGCCGCCCGGAGCCGATCCGGGTCCTCGCCGAAGTTCCCCAACGCGTTGTTGCAGGAGAAGCAGAGCAGCCCACGCAACCGCCCAGTTGTATGGTCGTGGTCGACATGCAGGGAATACGGGGGCTGCGGTGGCGCCTCGCAAAGGAAGCACCCACCGCCCTGCGCCGCCAGCATTTCGTCGTACTCAGCGAGGGAGAGACCGTACTTTCGGCGAAGGTGGCCCGCCCGGTCCCGACTCTTCACGATCGGGTCCTGCCGCCGTTCCCGCCGGTATGCGTTCAGCTCCTCGGCGTTTGCCCGTTGCCACGCCTTGACCCGAGCTTTGACCGGTTCCGGGTTCGCCACGTAGCGACGATGCTGGTAGCTGAGATTGCAAACCTTGCAGTCACCCCCGATGCCCATCCTTCATCCCAGCCGCTCGGTAAAACTCGTCGAGCGGTTTCAACTCACCACATTCGTTGCATCGTTTCATGGATCCATTTTACCGAACAGGCGTTCGGCTGTCAACCCAGTCCCAGGACGAAGCTATTTAGATATAACTACTGACCGCCCTTCTGAATGTAGCTTCTAACAAAGTCCTCGGCGTTCTCCTCTAGCACCTCGTCGATATCGTCCAAAAGTTCGTCGAGCTCGGCCTTCAATTTGTCGCCCTGCTTTGACGCGGCAGGGAGCTCTTCGACTGTCTCCTCCGGTTGACTGGGCGTCTGGCGCCGCTTCTGCTCCCGTTCTGTCATGGGTTCCTCCTACGACGTCGACCCCAGCGCCTCGAGCAGGTCGCCAGGGGTCCTACATCTCTCCAACAACGTATCGACATGCGCTGCCGTTCCCTTCAAAGGTTCCATCATCGGGACTCGCCGCAACGGGTCGTCGCCGATGTCGAAAACGAGCGAGTCCCAGTTGGCGGCGGCGATCGACGATGCCCAGCGCTGCAGGCACCGGCCCCGGAAGTAGGCCCGGGTGGTGGTGGGCGGCTCGGTGATGGCTGCCAGCACCGATTCCTCGGTGACCATGCGTTCCATGGGGAGGCGAGCGAACAGCGACCGCCCCGGACGAACGTCGTGATACTGGAGATCGAGGGCAGCCAACTTCGGGTCCGACCAGCCCAGGCCGTGGCGGTCGCGGTAGGCCTCGACCAGTTGGTACTTGGCCACCCAATCGAGCTGGTTGGCCAGGCTCATGAAATCGCCTTCGAGAGCGATGAGGGTGGCCTCCCAGCGGCGGAGGATCTCGGCGCCCACCTCCTCGCCGACCGCCTCGAGGCCCCGCTCGTTGGCGTACTTTCGGGCCAGGTCGAGCAACTCCCACTGCAACTCCAAAGCGGTGATCGACGTGCCGTCGGCCCGGGTGAGCGGCTCCCGCAACGACAGGTCGTGCGACACCGAGCGGATGGCGGCGACAGGCGCCCGCAGCGTCAGGTCGCTGTCTCGCTCGCCGAACCAGTCGTCTTCGATCATGGCCAGCACCACACAGGTGGTGCCCACCTTCAAGAACGTGGAGATCTCGGCCATGTTGGCGTCGCCCACGATGACGTGCAGGCGGCGGTACTTCTGGGCATCGGCGTGGGGCTCGTCGCGGGTGTTCACGATGGGCCGCTTCAGGGTGGTCTCGAGGCCGATCTCCTCTTCGAAGAAGTCGGCTCGCTGGCTGAACTGGAAGTGGACGTCGACGGGGGGCTTCGCCACCGTCTCGGCGCCCACCTTGCCCGCCCCGCAGAAGATCTGACGGGTGACGAAGTGGGGCATGACCTGAGCGGCGATGCGGGCGAACGGAACGGCCCGGTCGAGCAGGTAGTTCTCGTGGCAGCCGTAGGAGTTGCCCTTGCCGTCAGAGTTGTTCTTGTAGATGGCGATACTGTGGCCCGAGGGCAGGGTCTCGGCCGCCGCCTCCACCGAGCGAGCCAGCGTGCGCTCCCCCGCCTTGTCGAAGCGGACCAGCTCGAGGGCGTCGGAGCACTCGGGGGTGGAGTACTCGGGATGGGCGTGATCCACGTAGAACCGAGCCCCGTTGGTGAGCACGGCGTTGACCAGGTGGGTCTCGATCTCGGGAGCGAGCGAACCCTCACGGGCGAAGCCCCGGGCGTCACAGCCCGGCGATTCGTCCTCGAAGTCCCAGCCGACCTTGCGGGCCAGCCGGGCGACGTAGGCGTTGATGAGCAGCGACGACGCGGTGATGGGGTTGGGTTCGCCGCCACCCCGGAGCAGGATCCCGTACTCGGTCTCGATCCCGCAGACCTTCCGGATGGCCATCAGTTAAAGGTCCATCAGCTAGAGGTACTGGCCGGTGCCGACGCGCTCGATGGCCCGCCCACCGGTGGCCTCTTTGCCCTCGGACATGAGCGTGCGCACGTAGACGATCCGCTCGCCCTTCTTGCCCGAGATCTTGGCCCAGTCGTCGGGGTTGGTGGTGTTGGGCAGGTCCTCGTGCTCCTTGTACTCCTGCTTGGTCGAGGCCAGGAGGTCGTCGGTGCGGATGCCGCGGCTCTCGCCGGCGATGACCCGCTTGATGGCCAGTTTCTTGGCCCGACGCACGATGTTCTCGATCATGGCCCCCGAGGCGAAGTCCTTGAAGTACAGGATCTCCTTGTCGCCGTTCTGATACGTGACCTCGAGGAAGCGGTTGTCGTCGTCGTCGCGGTACATCTCATCGACGGCGCGCTCGATCATGGCGCTCACCGCCTTCTGGCGGTCGCCCCCCCCGAGAGAAGCCACCTCACCCTCGTCGAGGGGAAGATCGGCCACCAGGTAGCGGCTGAAGATGGCCTGGGCGGCCACTTCGTTGGGGCGCTCGATCTTGATCTTCACGTCGAGGCGCCCTGGGCGCAGGATGGCCGGGTCGATGAGGTCTTCGCGGTTGGAGGCGCCGATGACGATCACGTTCTTCAGGGTCTCCACGCCGTCGATCTCGGCCAGGAGCTGGGGGACGATGGTGGCCTCCATGTCCGAGGAGATGCCCGTGCCCCGGGTACGGAACAGCGAGTCCATCTCGTCGAAGAACACGATGACCGGCCAGCCCTCCTCGGACTTCTCCCGGGCCCGTTGGAACACCAGGCGGATCTGGCGCTCGGTCTCGCCCACATACTTGTTCAGCAGCTCGGGGCCCTTGATGTTGAGGAAGTAGCTCCGGGCGTTCTGGTCGCCGGTGACCTCGCTCACCTTGTGGGCGAGGGAGTTGGCCACGGCCTTGGCGATGAGGGTCTTGCCGCACCCGGGAGGGCCGTACAGCAGGATGCCCTTAGGCGCGGGAAGCCGGTGCTCCACAAAGAGGTCCCGGTGGACGAAGGGCAGCTCCACGGCGTCGGTGATCATCTCGATCTGGGTGTCGAGGCCACCCACGTCGTCGTAGGAGATGTCGGGCACCTCTTCGAGGATGAGCTCTTCGACCTCGGGACGGGGCAGGCGCTCGAGGAGCAGTCCGGCCCGGGTGTCCATGAGGATGGTGTCGCCGGAGCGCAGCTTCTCGCCCATGAGCTGATCGGCCAGCTCGACGACGCGCTCCTCGTCGGCCCGGCCCACGATGATGGCCCGGCGGCCGTCGGCCATGAGCTCTTTGAGGGTGACGATCTCGCCGGCCACCTCGCTGGCCCGGGCCAATACCACGTTGAGCGACTCGTTGAGCACGACCTCCTGGCCCCGGCGCAGCGTCTCGATGTCGATGGCCGGGTGCAGCGCCACCCGCATCTTGCGACCGGCCGAGAACACGTCGACGGTGCCGTCGTCGTTGGTGTCGAGATAGGTGCCGTAGGCCGAGGGCGGCTGGGTGAGCTTCTCTACCTCCCCGCGGAGCTCGGTGATGTGCTCACGCGCCTCGCGCAGGGTGTAGGAGAGCTTCTCGTTCTGGGAGGTGGCCCGGGCCAGCTCGCCCTTGGTCTCGAGCAGGCGCTCCTCGAGCGTACGGACGCGCTTGGGGGCGTCCTGCAACTTGCGCCGGAGCTGGATCACCTCTTCCTCGAGCGTCTTCACCTGCTCGAGGAGGCCACCCACCTCTTGTTCGTAACCAGCCAACCGTCGTTCGTACTCGGAGCTGGACGCGGGAACCACCTCCTCGGCCGCTTCGCAGCCCTCCGGAGAAACCTACACCTGTCGTCTGCTGAAGAAGGTTACCCCCCAGGACTGGTTTTCCTGGCGAATTCCGGGTAAATTGATCGCATGCCGGTGGAACCCGGCGACCCCACGACAACGGCTACCGTGAACGTCGGTACCGACGAGACAGAGGCAGGCGCGAGATGGCCATGAAGGTCTGGATCGATCAGGATCTCTGCACCGGCGACGGACTGTGCGAGGAGATCGCCCCCGAGGTGTTCACGCTCCTCGACGACGGCCTCGCCTACGTGCGCGACAAGGGCAAGACGCTCTCCGACCCCGGCGGGGTCGAGGGTCTTGCCATCGTGCCCGGCGGCCAGGAGGACGGCACCATCGAGTCGGCCGAAGAGTGCCCCGGAGAGTGCATCTTCATCGAAGTCGACTGACACTCCGCCCTGGTCATGAGAGGCAGTCGCCTGTACCTACGGGCGTGGCGCTGTTGGTGGCCAGCAGGGGCTTGAGCTCGCTGGTGCTGAGGGCGAAGGCCAGGTCGTCGGTCGACAGCGAGATGGCGAAGGCCACCCCCACCACCGAACCGTCGTTGTTGACCACGGCCGAGCCCGAGTCCCCCGGGCGCAGCTTGGCGGCCAGGATCAGCACCTCCCGGCGGGTCAGGTGGTCGCCGTACAGGTCGTAGCCCTTGGCACTCATCTCCCGGCGGATGAGAGCGGGAGCGACCCGCAGCGGGTCCTGGCCGTCGGGATGGCCGAACACCGCCGTGGTCTGGCGTGGTTCGGGGCTGGCCAGGGCCAGGGCGGGTTGGCCCAAACCCGGCACGGTGAGGACGGCCAGGTCGCGGTCGGAGTCGTAGGCGGTGACCGCGGCCGCCAGGCGGGTGCCGTCGGGGCGCAGGACCGAGGTCGTGTCCTCGCCCGCCACCACGTGGGCGTTGGTCACGACCAGGTCGGGGCCGGCGACGAAGCCACTCCCCTCCCGCCGGCGCTCACAGGCCATGCCGTCGACCTTCACCGTGCTGGCCGCCACCCGGGCCTGGAGGGGGGCAGCCAGGCCGCTGTCGGCCGGCGGCGGGGCCGAGCCGACCAGGGGGTCGAGTGAGGCGAAGACCTGGGGCATCCCCGCCGGGCCCAGCAGCCGGTGGAACGCCGTCGACGTGTCGGGAGGGGGCGGCAGCACGGCGTCGACGCCCCGGGCCAGGGCCGAGCCATGGGCCTGGCGGGCGAAGAACCCCGCCGACTGGGTCATGGCAGGGATGGCAACGAGCCAGATGAGCAGCAGGGTGGCCACCGGGCCACCGATGGCTCCCGCCCGGCGATCGTTGGCGGCCATCGCCGGCGGCAGGAAGGAACTGCGGAACACCCTGCCCATATACCGCCCGACGTAGAGCCCGGCGAAGCCGGAGGAGATGAACACGATGGCCTCGACCATGAGCGCCGCCCCCGGGTTGTCACGGCCCAGGCTGCGGTCGATGGACGGCAGGACCAGGGTGGCCGTCACCAGCCCCTGGGCCAGCAGGACCCACGCGGTGGCGCCGACGAACAAGCCCACCCGCCAACCGCCCACCACCGACGAGATCAGGACGGCGACGATGGCCAGGTCGAGAAGGTTCACGGATGGTGTTCGGAGCCGAGTAGGCGTGCCGATGTGAGAAAGCCGGTGTGGGCCACCATGCGATGGTCGGGACGCACGGATTGGCCCTCCACATGCCATGACCGCTCGAGCACCTCGATGGTGCGGGCCAGACCGAAGGCACTGGCGTCGAGCGCTTGGCGAAGCTGGGCCACCTGGCCGATGGTGGGCAGGTAGGAGACGAGGATCCCGCCCGGATGCAGCGCGGCCTCGGCATGGCCGACCACCCGCCAGGGCTCGGGAAGGTCGAGCATGATCCGGTCGATACCGGTCTCGTCGATCCCTCCGTAGACGTCGCGCGCCTCGACCCGGTAGGCGGTGCCGGGCCCCAGGAAGGTCTCGACGTTGGCCTGGGCCTTGGCTGCGAAATCGTCACGGATCTCGTAGCCGACCACATCGGCGCCCACCCGCAGCAGGGCCATGGACAGGGCCCCCGAGCCGACACCCGCCTCGAGCACCCGGGCACCGGAGAAGATGTCGCCCAGCACGAGCAGGGGCCCGAGATCCTTGGGATAGATGACCTGGGCACCGCGAGGCATGTTCAGCACGAAATCGGACAGTGTCGGCCGCACGACCACGTACTTGGCCCCGGTCCCCGAGCGCACGGTGATGCCCTCGGGCCGGCCGATGATCCCGTCGTGGTTTGTGATCCCGGCGTGGGTGTGAAACTGCCCACCGTCGCGCAGGCTCACGAGGTAGTGGCGGTCCTTGCCATCTATCAGAAGGACCCGTTCACCGGCGGCGAAGGGACCGCTCATCGGAGCGACGCCGCCCGACTACACGTGGTGGGTGAGGTGGGTGATCACGAGGGACTGGCCCGGAGCCAGGTCCTCGGAATAGACCACCTTGGGCTCCTTGGTGGCCAGCTTGGCCAGGGCCCGCAGGCCCAGGGCCGCCCCACCCAGAGCCAGCCAGCGCCGGTCGCCGCCGAGGAGACCCTTGGTGATGCCCAGCCGGGTCAGGCGGCGCAGCATCAGACTCTCCGGATCTCGATGGTGGTGGTCTGACGCTTGCCCCGGCGCTTGCCGAGCACGAACACCACGCCGATCACGACGACGGCCACCACCCCGGCGATCACCATGCCCATCCCTTTGGCGGCCTCGCCCGCCGATTCCACGTCGCCCTGCAGCTCACCGAACTTGGCCTCGATGTCGGCGCGGGTGACGCGATCCGAGCCTCCCGGGCTCATCGACGGTCCTTCGGGGAGCCGGAACTGGCCTTGAGGGCACCGACGGCGACAGCTCCGCAGACGATCACCGCGAACAGGTAGGGAAGGAACTTGAGGTGTCCTCGGAACGCAGACCCGGTCTCGGTCTGCAGCAGCCGCAGTCCCCCGAGGACGAGCAGGAGGATGCCGACGCCGGCCACGATGATGCCTGCGGCTCCGAAGGCCAGGAAGCGCCCGATCCCCTTGAGGGGCTCCACCGTTTCCTGCTTGACATAGGTGACCACCATGGTGGCGATCTCGCGAAGCAACGTGGGCACGTCGTCCGGTGCGTCCTTGGTATCGCTGGTGCGCTGGGCCACCTGGTGTCCTCCCCTCCGCTCTCGCCTGCCGGACCTACCCGGCGAGACGATCTTCCTACCGTCCGGCGGCCCGATGTGCAAGCACGGCGACCTCCTCGGCCAGTAGTTCGATCAGCAGGCGCAGCCTCTGGTCGATCCCGTCGGCCTCCAGGACCCGCTGGGCGTCGGCCGGGCCGAACGGGGCCAGGGCGGCCGCCTGCCATGCCGCCACGTCGGCCTCGACGGCCAAAGAGACCGTTTCAGGCGCCCCTGCCCCTCCGTCGAGCTCGGCCAGCAGGGCCAGCGCCTGGCGAAGGAGGCGCTCGACCTCGTCCCTCAGGGGCCCGGCCCCATCACCGGGAGCTTCGTCGGCGAGCACCTCGACCACGGCCCGGGGAAACGGCAGCTCGGGAAGCCACCGGTCGACCCGGATCCGGTCGACGCCGACCAGGACCAGGAACCAGCGGCCGTCGTCGAGGGCCACGGCCTGGGCGATGCGCGCCCGGGTCCCGACGGAAAATCGGACATCGCCCCCGCCGACCTCGCTCCCCCGCTCGATCAGGGCGATGCCGAGGTGCCCGTCACCGTCGAGGCACGAGCGGGTCAGGGCCTGGTAGCGGGGCTCGAACACATGCAGCGGCAGGGCAATGCCCGGGAACAGCACCGTGCCCAAGGGGAACATGGCCAGCTCGATCGCAGCCGTGGCCGCGGCCTCCCCGGGGCCGTTCACCTGTTCGTCGGCACCACGGGAGCCGATGGGGGCAGAGGGCTGATCTCGGCCGGCGCCGGTGCCTGGGGCCAAGTGGCCAGCGCGCTCACGACCCGGTCCTCGAGACCCGTACCGCTGGCGTCGTTGGGCAGCTCGTTGGCGATCAGGGCGAATTGCAAGGATCGGCCGTCGACGGTCCCGGTCCACCCGCTCAGGGCGCTGATCCCCTTCAACGATCCCGTCTTGGCCTTCACCTTCCCCGCGGCGGGCGTGCCCAGGAACCGCTTGGACAGGGTGCCGTTGCGTCCGGCCACCGACAGGTTCCTGCCCACGTCGCCGCTCTCGCCGCCCTGGGCGAGGGTGGCCTGGAGGGAGTTGCAGCTGAGGCGGTCCGAGCGGTCGAGTCCGGACCCGTCGACCGACGCCAGGCCGTCGGCACCGAGGCCCAACGGGGCCAGCGCGTCCTTGAGCACGGCCAGGCCGGCCGTGGTCGTGCCCGCGCCGCCGAACCGGGAGCCCAGCTCCTTCACCAGGAGCTCGGCGGCCAGGTTGTCGCTCTCGGCCAACATCACGCCTACGACGTCGCCCAGCGGGGGGGAATCGATGCTGGCCACCGTCGTCGAGGCCGACGCCCGGCCCTCACCGGCGTCGCCGCCCACCGTCACGCCCCGGGCCCGTAGCAACGTGGTGAGCACGGCGGCGGCATTGGTGGCCGGGGCCGGGGCGGGGACGGCCATCGGCCGCCACGCCACGAAGCCGTCGTTGACGGTGAGGGCGCTCTGAGGCCCGATCTCACCGAGGCTGGCATAGGTGGGGCTCCACGACGGGAGGTAGCGCTGCGTGTCGTACCGGCTCTCATCGCCCACGACCCTCCCCTCGACCTTGCGGACACCGCCAGCCACCACTCGATCGGCCAGGACCTCCATCGACGTGGCCAGCCGGGGCTGGCTGCGGTAGCCGGCGACCGAGGCGAAGTCGGCGGTGGCCAGCAGCGGGTCGCCGCCACCGACGAACCACAGGTCGCCCGCGACCGTGCCTCCGACGGGGGCGGAGCCGGCGCGGACCTCGGTCGTGAAGTGCGACCCGGCGCCCAGGCGGCCGAGGGCGGCCGTGGCCGTCTCCAGCTTCATGGTCGACGCCGGGATCAGGGCGGTGGCCGGGTTCTGGGCGAACACGGTGCGGCCCTCGGGGTCGCGGACCGACAGGCAGGCTTGGCCGGTCGGTCCCCCGGTGCCGGCCATCACGGGGCTGAGGGCGCCGGCCAGGCGCCGGTCGGCGGTCACCGAGGCGACCACGCCCGGCAGGCGGCGGAGGCTGAGCACGGGGGTGGCGGGCACGGCCACAGGGGTCGTGGCGGCTGCCGACGCCGGGGTGGGGACGGCCGCCAGCAACCCGGCCACCAGCAACCCGGCCACCATGGCGCGCAGGCCCGGCAGGGCGCGCGTCGGTCGGGATCGGGGGGCTCGGCGGGGCATTGGCGGTCAGGATAGGGGCGGGTTGGGTGTCCGAAGGAGGCACGGGTGGGCAGGCCGACGGGTGCGGGAGGTGCGGGCACGGGCCATTCGGGCACCGGCCGAGCTGAGGCCTCAGGGCTCCAGGGCGGTGCGGAACAGGGTGCGGAGGTGGTCGAGGCGGCCCTCGAGCATCGCCGGCGCCAGCGGGTCGCGTTCGATGAGGACGCCGAGGAATTGTGCGTCGCTGAAGTAGCTGAGCAGGGCTCCGTACATGGTGAGCAGGAGTTGCTCGGGGTCGTGGAAGCGGAGCCGGCCGGCGGCCATCTCCCGTTCGAAGAACCCCACGGCCCGGGCGACCAGCGGGCGCAGCCCGTCGCCCAACTCCGTGGCCATCCGGCTCCCGCCTTCGAGCGCCTCCCGGCGGGCCAGGCGCACCAGCTGGGGGTGCTCGACGAAAAACTGGAACCCGGCGGTAAGAATGCTGTCGACTTGGCGCCAACCCTGGCGAGGGGCCTCGCTGGCCTCTTGGACCCGGCGAAACCAGTCGATGAGGGCGCCTTCGAAGACCTCGCGGTACAGCGCCTCCTTCGACGGGAAGTGGTGCAGGAGGCTGGGCCGGCGGATGCCCACGGCGGCGGCGATGTCGTTCAGCGACGTGCCGTCGTAGCCGTGCTCGGCGAAACAACGCAGGGCCTCGGCCAGGATGGCCTCACGGGTGGTCATGCCCGCCGGGTGCCGGGGATCCACTGCCGACTTCATCGTCGTACCATACGAGACGAGGCAACGACGACAGGTGGCATTGACACCCAGGCTAGCAGTGACCCGATTACTCCCTACCTACCGGTAGGTAGTACGGTTGCCGTCATGTTTCGATCCCCCCTCCTGGCATTGATCCTCGCCGCGGCGGTGACCCAGCTGGGCATCTTCGTCACGACGATCTACCTGCACCGCACCCTGTCCCACAAGGCCATCACCCTGACCCCGGGCATCACCATGTTCCTCCGGGTGGTCACCTGGATGACCACGGGTATCCGGCCCCGTCAGTGGGTGGCCGTCCACCGCAAGCACCATGCCCACTCCGACGAGGAGGGCGACCCCCACTCGCCGGCGCTGGAGGGCTTCAACCACGTGCAGTTCGGCAACCTGTTCCTCTACAAGCGGGCCGCCGGCGACCCGGCCATCGTGGCCCGTTACGCCCGTGACCTGCCCCCCGACCGCTGGGACAAGGCCCTGTTCGACCACGCCCTTCTCGGCCTGGGCATCGGCATCGTCGCCCTGTGCGTCATCCTGGGCCCGTGGCTCGGGCTCATGGCCGCCGGCATCCACGCCGTGTCCTACCTGCTGCTCAGTGGCGCGGTGAACGCCATCGGCCACCGGTTCGGGCGCCAGCCCCACGACGGCACCCTGGCCGGCAACTCACAGTGGCTGGCCTTCCTCACCGCCGGCGAGGGCCTGCACAACAACCACCACTCAGCGCCCACGTCGGCCCGCCTGGCCCTGAAGAAAGGCGAGCTCGACCCCGGCTGGTGGGTGATCCTGTTCATGCAGCGCATGGGCTGGGCCAAGGTCCGCCACGAACGACCAGTCATGGCCCGCGTCGCCTCCTGAGCGGCGGACGCGAAGCTTTCGCGTCGCACAGAAGGACCGGGCTGCCCTGGCAACCACCACCAAACGTGGTGAACCTGGTTGGTCGGCTGCACATGGGCGGAGGGGGGACGGCCGGGGTTCGCCAGGTCCGCGGCTTTCTCGTGGGACGACCACATCCTGGTGGGCCAGCCCTGGGACGCCGAGATCCGCCTGGCCATCCACCAGGCCGACTTCGGCTTGGTGCTCGTCTCGCCCGCACTGCTGTCGCGCGACTACATCCGCCAGGTCGAGATCCCCGCCCTGCTCGCGGCACCGGCGTCGGTGGTCATGCCGGTCGGCCTGCCGCGGGTCGACTTCGCCCGCTGTGTTCTGCGATGCCCTCGCCGTCCAGATCGCCGACCGGACCCACCGCCGTTCTGTGTGCAATTTCTAACCTCCACAGTTAGAAATCGCACACAGAACCGGGGGTTTGCCGTTAGCCGCCCACCAGCTTGCGGGCGGCCGACGCGATGGCGTCGGCGTCGATACCGGCGGCGGCCACCACGGCCTCGGGCGTGCCCGAACCGGGCATCTCGGTGACGGCCAGGCCCACGACCCGGGTGTGCACGTCGGAGTCGGCGAAGACCTCGCGCACGGCGTCGGCCAGGCCCCCCTCGGGCCAGTGGTCCTCGACCACGATCACCCGGTTGTGAGAGGCCGCGGCCGACGAACGGAGAGTGTCGGCGTCGATGGGCTTCACCGAGTAGGCGTCGACCACGCGGGCGTTGATGCCCTCGCCGCCGAGGGTCTCGGCCGCCTTGAGAGCCTCGTGCAGGGTGATCCCCGCTCCGACCAGGCACACGGCGTCGTCGTCGGACTGGCGCGCGACCTTGGCCCCACCGATGGTGAAGGTCTCGTCGGGCCCGTAGAGCGTGGGGAGGGCGCCCCGGGTGGTACGCAGGTAGCGGATGCCCGAGCCGTCGGCCATGGCCGCCACCAGGGCGGCGGTCTGGTTGGGGTCGGAGGGGTAGAGCACGGTGGAGCCGTGGATGGCCCGGAAGCAGGCCAGGTCCTCCAGGCCCATCTGCGAGGGACCGTCCTCACCGATGGACACCCCGGCATGGGAACCCACCACGCAGAGGTCGGCCTGGCTCACCGCGCCCATGCGCACGAAGTCGTAGGCCCGGGCCAGGAAGGCGGCGAAGGTGGACAGCCACGGCTGCCAGTTGCGCACCTGGAGCCCGACGGCGGTGGCCACCAGCTGGCACTCGGCGATGTAGCACTCCACGTAGCGGTCGGGGTGGGCGTTGCGGAAGATCTCCGAGTAGGTGGAGTTCGACACTTCACCGTCGAGGGCAACGATGTCGCCCCGTGTCTCACCGAGGGCGGCCAGGGCCTCGCCGTATGCCTTGCGGGTGGCCACTTTGTCGTCGCCCCCCTTTTCGTAGGTGGGCAGCGAGAGCTTCGCGTCGGCGGCGAAGACGTGGGGGGTGCCACCCCTGGGCTTGGGCGGGGTGACGGTCATATCGCGATCGCCGCCCAGGGCCTCCATGGCCTCTTCCCAGTCGGGGACGGGCTTGCCGTGGGCGCTCAACTGGTCGTCGACCGACGGGACGCCCTTGCCCTTGTGGGTGCGAGCGAAGATCGCCGTGGGCTGGCCCTTGTGGTTCTCGGCCCGGATATAGGCGTCGTTGATGGCATCCACGTCGTGGCCGTCGATGGCGATGGCGTTCCAGCCGAAGGCCTTGGCCCGGGCCACGTACGTGTCGAGGTCCCAGCCCAGGCGGGTGGGACCGGACTGGCCCAGGCGGTTCACGTCGACGATGGCGCACAGGTTGTCGAGGCCCCAGAAGCTGGCCGCCTCGAACGCCTCCCACATCGACCCCTCGGCCATCTCCGAGTCGCCGCACAGCACCCAGGTGCGGTAGGGCAACTGGTCGAACTGCCTGGCCGCCAGGGCCACTCCGACACCGATGGGCAGGCCCTGGCCCAGTGAGCCGGTGGCCACGTCGACCCACGGCAGGTCGGGAGTGGGGTGGCCCTCGAGGCGACTCCCGAGGGTGCGGTAGCCCTCCAGCTCCTCGGCCGTCACCGCGCCCACGGCCCGGAAGATGGCATAGAGCAACGGCGAGGCGTGGCCCTTGGAGAAGATGAGGTGGTCGGCCGACGGGTCGTCGGGCTTGTCGAAGTCGTAATGCAGGTGGGCGTCGATCAGCACGGCCATGAGGTCGGCCGCCGACATCGACGACGTGGGATGGCCGGATTTGGCCGCCCCCGAGCAGCGCACCGCCTCCACCCGCAATTGCTGACCCAGATCCTGCCACCGCTCATGGTTGCTCATCGATGTTGCCTCCCGGTCGTGGCCGTTCCCGGCACGGCCCTCGGTTGGTGCGGCCGGTAGTCGGCCGTCGGCTCGTAGCGTTCCCGGCATCCTAAAGGCTTCGCGCCCGTGGCGACCAAGCCCGCCCCCCGACGGACCCCCGCGCGCATGTTCAGGACTACCGTCGCGGCATGGACATCCTTGCCGCCGTGTTCGTCGAGGGCATCAATCAACGCCAGGTTCCTGGTCCGTCGACCAGGATCGACCTGACCGGGATCATGTTCTCGCTGGTTGCCCCTTCGCCCCCACCGATCTCCTTGTCCCCTCACCTGGTGGTCCTGGTGAGATGCCCGCCCGAGGAGGCCGGTCCGGCCACCCTGGAGGTGGAGTTCTTCGATTCGTCCGGTGAACAGGTGGCCCGTAGCGTGCAGCCGGTGAACGTGGAGCCGGGCAAGTTCGGGCGCCTTCTCGTGAAGGGCGACCTCTCCTACACCGACTACGGCACCATCGAGGCCCACTGCCGGATCGTGGCGATGTCAGGCGACCAGCCCGCCGGAGTCGTGGTGCCCCTCACACTGCTGCCGGCACCGTGAGCGAGACGAGCGCGCCTAGGCCTGCCGCCCCGAGCGGACAGGGCCCGGGTGTGGCGCCGTTCGCTGCGGCCATGTCCCAGCACCCCGACGCGGCCACCGCCGTCGGCGAGGTTCTCGGCCAGGTCATCGAGGCCCTCGCCCCGGCCGACGGGCCGCCCGACCTGGCCCTGCTGTTCGTTACCCCGTCCCACGTGGAGGCCATGGCCGATGCCGCCACTGCGGTGGCCGCCGCCCTGAAGCCGGTCACCCTGCTCGGCGTCACCGCCGTCTCCGTGGTGGGAGGAGCCCACGAGGTGGAGCGGGGGCCGGCCATCTCCCTGTGGGCCGGCCACACCGGGCCGGTGGCACCGTTCCACCTGAATGTCGTCTCCACCCCCGACGGCCCCACCTTCACGGGCTGGCCCGACGTCATCCCCGACGACTCCCCGGCCCTGCTGCTCCTGGCCGACCCCTTCTCCTTCCCCGTCGACGCTCTCCTCGAGCGACTGAGCCAGGACCGACCCCAGCTGGCCGTGGTCGGCGGGCTGGCATCGGCTGCCAGGGCCCCGGGTGGTAATCGGCTGGTAATCGACGACCGGGTCGTCACCGACGGCGCGGTGGGAGCCTTTCTCGGCTCCGGCGTCGAGGTCTCCACCATCGTGTCCCAGGGATGCCGCCCGGTCGGCACGCCCCTGGTCGTCACCCGGGCCGAAGGGAACGTGGTGTACGAGCTGGCAGGACGGCCGGCATTGGAGCGCCTCCAGGAGGTCGCCGCCACCCTGTCCGAAGACGACCGCCGGCTGATGTCGGAGCTGGTGCAGCTCGGGCGGGTCATCGACGAGACCAAGCTGGACTTCGGCCGCGGCGACTTCCTCGTTCGTACCGTGGTCGGAGCCGATCCCGAGGTCGGGGCCCTGGCCGTCGGCGGCGACGTCGACATCGGCTCGACGACGCAGTTCCAGGTGCGCGACGCAAACTCGGCCGACGAGGACCTGCGCCACCTGGTGGCCGAGCGCAGCGCCGACGGGGCCCTGCTCTTCACCTGCAACGGGCGCGGGCGCAACCTGTTCGGTACGCCCGACCACGATGCCGGGATCGTGTCGGACAGCCTCGACGGAGCACCCCTGGCGGGAATGTTCTGTGCCGGCGAGCTCGGCCCCATCGGCGGGCGGAGCTTCCTGCACGGCTTCACTGCGTCGGTGGTCCTGTTCTCTGTACTGGGTCCGGAGTCTTCCCCGACAACCGAAAACGGGTCCCAGGCTCAGCCGTGACCAGCGACAACCCCCTCCTCGAGCCCACCCTCGACCGCGTCGCTCCGCCGGCCATCCTCGTGGTCTTCGGTGCCTCCGGCGACCTCACCAGCCGCAAGCTCATGCCTGCGGTCGAACGGCTGGGCCTGCGGCGACTGCTACCCGGGGGGTTCTCGGTGGTCGGCGTCGGGCGCACCCCGATGAGCGACGACGAGTTCCTGGACCGCATGCGCACCTTGGTGGCCGAGGGCGGGGGCGTCGGCGACGAAGCCGCCCACGTCTGGGACGCGTTCGCAGGCGGCGGGTTCCGCTACGTCGCCGGTGACTACGGCGACCCCGACACCTACGCGCGCCTCGGCCGGCTCTTCGCCGAGCTCGACCGTGACCGGGGCACGTCGGGAAACCGCCTCTACTACCTGGCCACGCCCCCGGCCACGTTCCCCGTCATCGCCGCCGCACTCGGCGAGGCCGGGCTCAACCACCCCGATCACGACGACGGCTTCGTCCGCATCGTCATCGAGAAACCCTACGGCCACGACGAGGCCAGCGCCGCCTCCCTCGATACCACCATGCACGCCGCGTTCGAGGAGTCCCAGGTCTACCGGATCGACCACTACCTGGGGAAGGAGACGGTGCAGAACGTCCTCGCCCTGCGGTTCGCCAACGCCATCTTCGAGCCCGTGTGGAACCGGCGCTACGTCGACCACGTGCAGATCACCGTCACCGAGTCACTCGGGGTCGGCCATCGCGGCGGCTTCTACGAACGGGCCGGAGCCCTGCGCGACATCGTGCAGAACCATGTGATGCAGGTGCTGGCCCTCACCCTCATGGAGCCACCGGCCACCTTCGACGCCACCGGCATTCGCGACGAGAAGGTGAAGGCCTTGCGGGCTGTCGACGTGTTCGGGCCCGAAGACGTGGCCAAAGACGTCGTTCGGGCCCAGTACCGCCGGGGCTGGGCCCAGGGCGCCGAGGTTCCCGGCTACCGCGACGAGGAGGGCGTCGACCCCTACAGCGTCACCGAGACCTATGTGGCCATGCGCCTGCACGTCGACAACTGGCGGTGGGCGGGCGTGCCCTTCTACGTCCGCACGGGCAAGCGCCTGCCCAAACGGGTCACCGAGGTGGCCATGCAGTTCAAAGAGGTTCCCCACCTGCCCTTTGCGGCCAGCCAGGCCGAGGGACTCGACCCCGACCTGATGGTGCTGCGCATCCAGCCCGACGAGGGCATCACCCTGCGCTTCGGGGCCAAGGTCCCGGGCCAGGCGTTCCAGGTGCGATCGGTGTCGATGGACTTCTTCTACGGCGCGGCGTTTCTCGAAGAGACGCCTGAGGCCTACGAGCGGCTCCTGCTCGACGCCCTGGTCGGCGACCCCACCCTGTTCATCCGCTCCGACGAGGTGGAGCAGGCGTGGCGGATCTGCGACCCCGTGCTGTCGGCCTGGGAGAACGACGACGTTCCCCTGGCCCAGTACGAAGCGGGCACGTGGGGTCCGATCGAGGCCGACCGCCTGTTGGAGGAAGACGGACGCCGATGGCGGAAGCCTTGATGGCCACTGCGCAGGTGAGGCCATGACCGACGCGATCCGTACCGTCGGGTGTTGGGAACGCGACGACGTCACCGTCGCCGAGGTCGAGACGGCCCTGTCCGGGCTCCGCCGTCATGAAGTACGCGCCGCCGTGCGCACGTCGGTGCTGACCCTCGTCGCCGTCGTCGACCACCAGGCCCAGGCCGACGCCGCCCGGGACGTGGTCGCCGACCTCGGCGCCCGCCACCCCTCGCGCACGATCGTGTTGGTGGTGGGCGACGACGACGACGGAGAGTCCGGTCTCGATGCCTCGGCAACGGTGCACGTCGTCGAACGGCAGGGGACGGCCATCTGCTATGAAGACGTCGTGTTACGGGTCCGGGGCCGGGCCCGCCACCATCTCGATTCGGTCGTGGAATCGTTCACCCTTCCCGATCTGCCCGTTGCCCTGTGGATGCCGTCGCGGCTCCCGGTGCCGGGTGACCCGCTCCTGACCGCAGCCGATCGCCTGGTCGTCGACAGCCGGGCCGTTCCCGAAGCCGGCGACGTACTCGCCCGCATCTCCGTGCTCGGGCGCCGCCTCTCGGTCACCGATCTTTCCTGGATCCGCCTGGCGCCCTGGAGAAGCCTGTTGGCCGGCCTCTTCGAGGGCGGCGTCAACCGTCCGTTCCTGTCCGGCGTGCACCACGTCCAGGTCGCCGGCAACCATGGCCCGCGCCATCTGCTGGGCGGCTGGCTGATGCGCAGCCTGGACCTGCCCCGAACGGCGGTGACGCTGACACCCGCCGAACATGCGTCCATCCGCCTGTCGGCCGTGGCCGACGGTCGTACCGGTGAGTTCGTGGTGGAGCGGCCTGGTTCCGAGCGTTCCATCGTGTCGTGCATCGACATCGACGGAGGTGCCTGCGTGCGCCAGACTCTGCGCATGCGCCGCCAGTGGCCGGCCCTCTCCCTTGCCAGCGCCCTCACTCGCGTGGGCGAGGACATCACCTACCAGATGGCTCTGTCCGGTGCCCTGGAGCTGGCGTCATGAGCCTCGCCGGGTCCTTTCCCGTGGCCGGGCGCCCAACATGAACGGCGAGGTGGTCGTGGTCGACGATGTCGCTGCGGCGTTCGCCACGCAGGTCATCGAGGCATTTCGTGACCGGCCCGACGAGGGCTTCTCGCTGACGCTGTCCGGTGGGTCGACTGCGGCCCGGTGCTACGAACGCCTGGCTGCCAACGGGGCCGATCAGATCGACTGGTGGCAGGTCGACGTCTACTGGGGCGACGAGCGCTGCGTGCCCCCCGAAGACCCCGATTCCAACGAGCGCCTCGGGCGCCAGACCCTGCTCGAGCGGGTGGGCGCGGCCAACGCCATCTACCCGATGCGCTGCGACGACGGTCCTGACCCCTACCAGCAGCGGGTGGCCCAAGCCGGCCGCCTCGATCTCGTCCACCTCGGCCTCGGCCCCGACGGCCACACCGCTTCGCTCTTCCCCGGTTCCACCGCCCTCGACGCCGACCCCGGCCGGCTCGTGGTGATGAATACCGACCCCAAGGGCAACAACCCCCACGAGCGGATGACGCTCACGTTCTCCGGCATCGCCCGGGCCCGGCTGGTGGTCTTCACCGTGACCGGCGAGGACAAGCGCGCCGCCTTTGCCGGAGTCCGCGCCGGCGACGAGGGCTTCCCAGCATCACGCGTGCGGGCCGACCGCGTGGTGTGGCTGGTCGACCCCCCCGCCGCCGGCTGAAGCGGCTTAGGCGGGGCGCCGGCTACATAGGCGCCGGGGGGGGTGGGGGCGCCCCGGCAGAAACACAGGGCTGGTTCACCCGGCCCAAGTCGTTGCCGTCCCAGGTGTTCGTGCCGCATGACGGACTGGTGTTGCCATCGAAGCCGTCGAACTCACCGTTGCCGTGGGCGCTGTTCCCGGTGACCTTGTTCTGTGGGGGGCCGGGGTTGGCCGCCCCGTTGGCGTCGATGGCGATGCCGTGGGTCGTGTTGTCGTTGGTGACGTTGCCGGTGATGGCGTTGTGGGCCGGCGCCACCGGCTGGGGAACGGCGAACAGCCGGATGCCGTCGCCCTTCCCGCTCGTGCCGTTGTTGTGGCTCATGTTGGCCGTGATTGTGTTCCCCTCGTTGGGAGGCGTGCCTGCGCAGCCGGTGTCGGGGCTGGCGCAGGTGGCCAGGACCACGATGCCGTCGGCCCCGCTGCCGCTGACGGTATTGCCGGTGATCGTGTTGTTGTTGGCCGCGGGGCCCTCGATACGAATGCCCATGTCCTGGCGGCCAGCGCTGGGGTCGCCCGGCATCATGTTGTTGTTGGCGACCACGTTCTGGTGGATCATGTTGCCGGTCGACGCGCCCACTACGGAGATGCCGCTATAGGGGCCGTTGCGCTGCACGGTGTTGCCCTGGACGTGGTTGTCCTTCGACTCGGTGATGACGATGCCGTCACCGAAGTCGCCGTCGGGCGTCCCGATGTTGTCCTGCACGGTGAGGTTCTGCACCACGTTGGCGGAGCCCCCGTTGATCGCCACACCGGCGCCGAAGCCCACGACCGTGCCCTTCTGGACCGTGGACCCCTTCACGTTGCGGAACAGGATCCCGGGGTTGTTGGCCGCCTGCGCGCCCCTCCCGGAAATGGTGAAACCACCCAGGTCGACGACGATGTTGTTGGCCGCGATGATCAGGGCGGGACCGCTCTCGCAGACGAGGTTGCCGGTGAGGGTGGTGCTCTTGGTGATCTCCATGCCGCAGACCATGGTGGCGGGCTCGTGAATGGGCCCGTCGTAGGCCCCGCTCAGCAGCTTCTTCAGGACGGCGCGAGCCGCGGTCTTGGTGGGGTAGACGCCATCGTTGACGGCGATTGGCTTCCCGTTCGCCGCCTTCACCCGGAACACCCACTTGCCGTCGCTGTTCTCGAAAAGCTCTCCCGTGCCGGCCATGGCCAACGCACCCCCGTCTCGTCGATACCTGATCAACTGCGAACCTAGCCCACCGAGCGGTGGCAGACGAGGGCCAATCTCACTGCGGCGGGCGTTCCACCGACTTCCGCGTATGGGGAACCTCGTATGTCTGCTCCGGCGCCATTACCCAGCCGGGCAACGACTCGACCAGGTTTCGCAGCTGCTCCGGGTGCGAGTCCACGAGGAGCATCCGCTCTGACGAGTCCACGACCACGGCGCCGGTCAGTGCCCGCACCCGTTCCACGTCGGCCGCCGGCTTGGCACCATCGCCGCCGTAACGCAGGACGAACCTCTGGGTGGCCATGGCGGGGCCTATTTCGCCTGGGGCATCCCGTGGCCCTCGAACGTGGGGCCGAAGCCGAGGGTCTTGGCCGTGGCGAGAATGGCCGCCACCATGGCGTCGGAGCGGGCCGCATTGCGCTTCATCTTCAAGATGGTGGGGGTCAGCGCCCGGGCCGCTGCTCCGGTGACGGCCGGACAGGCCATGGACGTACCGCTGATCTCCTCCCACCCCCCGGGCACGGTGGAAATGATCCCCACGCCGGGGCCGACCAGGTCGACCTCAGGGCCCACGTTCGAGAATTCGGCGATGAAGTTCTTCTTGTCGGTGCCGTAGGGGGCGGCGACGGCGTCGGCCCCGGTGGAACTCGTGGGGAAGGTGCCCTTGCGGCCCATGGCCGAGACGGCGAGAGCCATCTCCTCGCGGGCGGGGAAGCTCACCGGCGCCCGGCTGTCGTTGCCGGTGGCGATGATGCAGAGACTGCCACCGGCCCGGGCGTGGTCGACGGCGGCCTTCAGCACCGGATCGGGCTGGCCCCCGCCCAGGCTCATGTTCAGCAGGTCGCACTTGTCGGTGATGCCCTGGTCGATGGCCTTGGCGATGGCGAAGTTCGAGGCATGGCCACTGCCCTGGCCGAACACGCGATAGGCCCGCAGGGTGACTCCCGGAGCCACTCCCCGTATCCCTGTCGGCGGCTTGCCCCGGGCGGCCACGATGCCGGCGACGTGGGTTCCGTGATGCTGGCCGTTGTCACCGAAGTTCTTCGGGTCCTCGCCGGGAACGGTGTTGGTCCCACCGGCGATCACCAGGTCGGGATGGTTGGCCACCCCGGTGTCGATGACGCCGACGGTGACCCCCTTGCCGGCCGAGTCGGGCGCGTTCGGGTAGGCCCAGCGCACGCCGTCGACGTAGGCCAGGTCGAGCGAGGCGAGGGGAACAGTCGTTCCCGTGGTGATAGTGACGTTCTTCTTGAGCAGGCTCCAGTACCCGACAAGGGGGTACACGTAGAGCCGCTGGAGCTTGATGCTCGCACTACCCAGGGCCAGGCTGACCTGCCCGGAGCTGTCGGTGACGCCCTTGGCCCCCGTGCGTGCGGCGAAGTCCACGAAAGCCACCACGATCGCCCCGACCACGGGAGAATTGTCTGTCTTGGAGACGACCTTCAACGTGATGGTGTCGGTGGCCGCGGCTCGGGCTCCGGTGCTGACGGGGTTCTCCACCTGCTCGATCGGGGCGACGGCGGGCGTGTAGTACACGACCGGGACGAGGCGCACCCCGGGCCGCAGGGACCTGATGGTCAAAGCCGACTCGGGAGTGAGCTCCACCAGCTTGGCCCCATCGGGGCCGATGGAATCGATCACCGTCATCGGCACGCGCCGACCGTCGATACGGAGGCCCCGACTGGGAGTGGCCTCCTCGGCGCCGAGGAAGAGCTCCCGGGCCTGGGCACCGGCCGCAGTGGCCGTGGTCCGCAGCCCCTGGTCGGGAAGGAGGACGTACTGACTCGTTTCGGAGGCTTTCGCCATGATTTGCCTTTCGCCACAGAGTGTCCCGCAGAATCGGGAGTGCGCAGAGACTGTCGCGCATCACGGTCGCCGGCGCCAGGGTCGTTGCTCCCAGCGCTACGCCACCCCGGCAAAGCGGAGCAGGTCGACGATGGTGAATCGTCCCGGCTCGGCGCTCGGAAGCGTCGGCGACCATCCCGGTGCGACGCTAAGGAACGACGACGGATCACCCTGGAGGAAGCCCACGAAGACCTCGGCGACGATCGTGGCTGCGGTGGGCCCCAGACGACGGCCTTCTGCCACCACCTCGGCCTCGCGGAGCAGGTAGTACCACAGCGGTGTCTTGGCCGTGAGCCCAAGTGCCGCATCGACCATGCCCGTACCCGTGGCGGCGGCCACCGCCTCCCCCGACGGCAGGCCCAGGGCCTTGCCGCGCAGCATGTCGAGAAGGGCGATCGGACGGCGGGCCCGGTCGAGCATCGGAGCCAACTGGGCCATCGGTCCGGTGACCTTGGTGTCGATTCTGCGGCTGAGCTGGGGCGACGACCCGTCGATAGTGAAGAAGAGGCTCCAGTCGATCTTCCACCCACGGGGCAACGGTCGGAATCCCCCGAGTTGATCCGCCGGGGCGGGGTCGAACGACGGCAGGAAGATGTGCAGGGGATCGAGCGACGAGTTCAGCTGGTAGGTGGCCCGCACCTGGCTGTGGCCGAAACGAAAGGCGGCCGCCGAGAACTCGACCGGGATGAACGGTTCCTGGTTCCAGTGGAAGAACCGGAGATTGGCCCGGCGGGCCCCGCTGGCGGGCTCGGCGACGAGAACCTGGTCGAGGATGTCCGAGCCCACCAGTGGCCGAACGTAGTCCTCGATCACCAGCCACTGGTAATGCCAGCGAGCCAGGCGCTGGGCGTCGTCGAACAACTCCGTCTCGGGCACGAACTGGTCGCGCAGATGGTCGACGACGGCGTTGTGGAAGCGGATGAACGCCAGGGTGAGCTGGGAGACGATCACGTGCACGTCGTTGCGCGGGTCGCCGACGAGGGCCCGACCCTGCTGGTTCCGGGGTAGGTCCTCGGGTTCGACGTGGCGGCCCGAGTTGTGCCCGACGAGCAGCTTGATCGGGTCCTCCTGGTCGTAGAGCCAGGGACTGTCGGCTGGCCCGGTGCCGTAGAGGGAGTCGAGGTCGAAGCGCGGCGTGCGGAACGACACCAGCGCGTCGGGGTCGTTCCGCCGTTCCAGGCTGGAGACGGGGTCGAAGGTGATGTCGTGGTCGACGAACTGGCCCAGGTACGTGTACCCGGCGGGAAGGTCGGGGTTCTCGCCCGGTTGAATGGCGGCTGCGGCTGCTGCCACCGCCGGCACCGGGTAGGGACCCATCGAATCGGCCAGGGCCCGCAGGCTCTCGTCGCTCGGCGAGAACGGGCGCAAACGGCGGAACATCCGGCCGTAGCGGCCCCTTCCCGCGCTCGACAGGGGCACGTTGGCCAGCCCCCGGGACACGCTCGCACCGTGGTTGGCCACCGTGATCTTCGTGGTGGCGGTCTCGTCGTGGCTGCCCATCGGATCCGACGGTAGCCGTCACCGGTCCAGGGTGCCCCGGGCCGCGAGGCACGACGTAGGATGGAGCGTGGTCCCCACCGACGTGTCGACCGCTTCCCTGGCCGACCTCCTCGCGGTCGCCTCGGACCGGCGCCGCCAGGCGTACGGGTCCCGGGTCACCTGGTCGCCCAAAGTGTTCGTCCCCCTCACTCGGCTGTGCCGCGACCGCTGCGGCTACTGCACGTTCGCCACCGCCCCGGCCCGGGTCGAGGAGCCCTTCCTCGGTCCCGACCAGGTACTGGCCATCGCCCGGGCCGGTGTCGCCGCCGGCTGCCACGAGGCCCTGTTCACGTTGGGCGAGTACCCGGAGGAGCGTTGGCCTGTCGCCCGCCAGTGGCTCGACCAGGCCGGCTTCGCCTCCACCGTCGACTACCTCGTCTCCGCGTGCCGGCTGGTCGTGGAGGAGACGGGACTGCTTCCCCACGCCAACGCAGGAGCCCTGGGTCCCGACGACCTGGCGCGCCTGCGGGTGGTGACCGCCTCGCAGGGAATGATGCTCGAGTCGCTGAACCCCGACCTGGCGTGCCACGTGGGGGCGCCGGACAAGACACCCGGGCGTCGCCTGGCCACCTTGGAGGCGGCCGGCGAGCTCGCTGTTCCCTTCACCACCGGCATCCTGGTGGGCATCGGCGAGTCCCGAGCCGACCGCATCGAGGCCCTCGCCGCCATCGCCGCCAGTCACCGCCGCCATGGCCACGTTCAGGAAGTAATCGTCCAGAACTTCCTGCCCAAGGCGGGTACCGCCATGCACGCGGCGCCGCCCTGTCCCCCCGACGAGTACCTCTGGACGGTGGCCGCCGCCCGAGTCCTGCTTCCCGACGAGATCCACCTCCAGGCCCCGCCGAACCTGTCCGACGACTTCGGCCGCCTGCTCGACGCCGGCGTCGACGACTGGGGCGGGGTCTCGCCCGTCACGCCCGATCATGTCAACCCCGAGCGGGCCTGGCCGGCGGTGGGACGCCTCCGCCAGGTGACCGAGGCCCGGGGCCTGTCCCTCGCCCCCCGCCTGACCGCCTACCCGGAGATCGTCCAGGCACCCGAGCGGTGGCTCGACGCCGCCATGCGCCCGGTCGTGCTCGACCGGGCCGACGCCGAGGGCCTGGGGCGCGACGACGCCTGGTACTCCGGAGCCGAGGTGGCGCCGCCGCCGCTGCTCGCCGACGACCCCTTCACCCGGTCCGGCGTTCTCGCCGCCACCGTGGCCCCGGTCGGCATTCGGGGGCCGGTGGGCGACGTGCTCGAGCGGGTCCTCGACGGCGCCGAGGTGGGCGAGGACGAGATCGTCACCCTCTTCTCGGCTCGGGGTCGCGACGTCGAGGCCGTGGCCGAGGCGGCCGACGACCTGCGACGCCAAGCGGTCGGCGACGTGGTGACGTGGGTGGCCAACCGCAACATCAATTACACCAACGTGTGCACCTTCAAGTGCCGGTTCTGCGCCTTCTCCAAGGGCCCGCTGTCGCTGAACCTTCGGGGCCAGCCCTACCTGTTGTCCGTCGACGAGATCCAGCGCCGAGTGGCCGAGGCGTGGGATGCAGGAGCCACCGAGGTGTGCCTCCAGGGCGGGATCCACCCGAGCTTCGACGGCGACTACTACATCGACGTGTGCCGGGCGGTGAAGGAGGCCGCACCCGACATCCACGTGCACGGCTTCACCGCCTTGGAGGTCACCGAGGGGGCGCGACGACTGGGAGAACCCCTCGCCGACTACCTCCTCCGCCTCGTCGACGCCGGGCTGCGATCGCTGCCAGGAACAGCCGCGGAGATCCTCGACGACGATGTGCGCGCCGTCCTCTGCCCGGACAAGATCAACACCGACGAGTGGCTCGACGCCCATCGCACCGCCCACGGTGTGGGCCTCCGCTCGAACGTCACCATCATGTTCGGCGCCGTCGAAGCGCCCCGGAGCTGGGCCCGCCACCTCGTACGCACCCGGGCGCTACAGGCGGAGACGGGCGGGTTCACCGAGTTCGTCCCGCTGCCGTTCGTGCACATGGCCGCCCCCATCTACCTCCAGGGCCGGTCCCGGCGCGGACCCACGTTCCGGGAGGTCCTGCTGATGCACGCGGTGGCCCGCATCGCCTACCGCGACCTGATCCCCAACGTGCAGGCCTCGTGGGTCAAAGTCGGCGCCGGCGGGGCCCGTCAGATCCTCGCCGCCGGCGCCAACGATCTGGGCGGGACGCTGATGGACGAGAACATCTCGCGCGCCGCCGGGGCCACCCACGGCCAGCGCATGGACGAGGAGTCGTTCGCCGCCATCTGTCCCCCCGGTCGGCCCCTGGAACAGCGAACGACCCTCTACGGCCGGGTGGTGCCCGTCTGAGGGTCGGCGCTGCGGGCCGTCAGTCGGGCTGGTCGGACGGGCGGGGCAATCCCTCGAGAAGACGTTGCGACTGGGCGGCCACCAGCGCCTCGACCTGGTCGGGCCTGGTTCCCCGCGAGCGGGCGCTGTGCAGTATCAGCGACCGGGGCGAGAGCACCCGCTGCTCGAACCACGACACCACGAAGAGCAGGAGGAAGATGAGGCTCAGCGACAGCGGGACGAACAGGAGATCCCAGGGCGACACCGCCCCTAGTGTTCCCGAGATGGGACGGTCGGAACCAGTCCGGGCCGAGAGGCGGTCGTGACCGACCCCGGTAAGGGGCGCCCGGCACGCCTCCGCAGCGGCGATGCCCTGCTCGACAAGCGCCTCGACGAGCTGCTCGACACGGCCGGGGCCGAAGAGGACCGGGACCAGCTCTTCGAGATCCTGGCCTCGGCGGTGGGACTGGCCGGCGACGGGGCCGAGCGCCTGGACCTGAAAATCACCAACTCCGCCCTCAAAGAGATGCGCCGGGCGTTCCGGGTGTTCGCACCTTGGCGCGACGTCCCCAAGGTCACCATCTTCGGATCGGCCCGCACGCTGCCCGACGACCCGCTGTACAGCCAGACCCGGGACCTGGCCGCGGCCCTCGCCGGGGCCGGCTGGATGATCGTCACCGGGGCGGGGCCCGGCATCATGGCCGCCGGAACCGAAGGTGCCGGCCCCGGCCATTCACTCGGTGTCAACATCCGCCTTCCCTTCGAGGGAGCCAATACCTTCGTCGGCGACGACACCAAGCACGTGGTCATGAAGTACTTCTTCACCCGCAAGCTCATGCTGATGAAGGAGTCGGACGGCTTCGTGGTGATGCCCGGGGGGTTCGGCACCCTCGACGAGATCTTCGAACTGCTCACCCTCATGCAGACCGGCAAGGCGGCGCCGGCACCGATCGTTCTTCTCGACGTTCCCGGTGGGGGCTACTGGCGATCCTGGCGGCAGTTCATCGCCACCGAGGTCGTGGGGCGGTCGCTGGCCGGGGCCCACGACCTTGTCCTGTGCCGGATCACCGACGACGTGAACGTGGCCGTGGGCGAGATACTCGGCTTCTACCGCAACTACCACTCGCTGCGATGGGTCGGGAACCGGCTGGTGGTGCGCGTGCGGGTGGCTCCTGCGACCGACGATCTCGCCCGGTTGAATCGTGACTTCGCCGATATCTGCCTCCGTGGCGACATCGCCGCCACTGCGCCCCTCGCCCCCGAGGTGGCCGACCACGACCATGTCGACCTGGCCCGCCTGGTTCTCGAGTTCGACCGCACCAACTACGGCCGCCTCCGTGCCCTGATCGACACCCTGAACGCCGTGGCCTGACCGTCAGGGAAGGCGTCCGGCGCGGTCGATGGCGCGCAACGGCGGGACGGCGTCGATCACCTTGCTGAACGACACCATCTCCCCGGCGGCGTTGAGGGCGACGACGACAACCAGGGCAATGGTCCGCACCAGCGGGCGGGCCGTCAGGACCAGGCCTAGGCCCAGCACCGCTCCGAGAGCGTTGGCACCGGCGTCGCCGAGCATGAGGCGTTCATGGAGGTCGTCGACCAACAGTCCCAACGACACCCCCACCGTCACAGCCACCGCGTCCAGGCGGGCGCGCGCGCCGGTCACGGCCACCGCGGCCACGAATGCCACGGTCGCCACCTTGATGACCCGGCCGGGTGCCCTGTCGAAGAGGTTGGCGAGGTTGGCACAGAGGGCGACGAGGGCGGCGTCGGTGACGAGCCGCAGTGGGGCCTCCCCCACGAAAGGCCCCACCACAGCCAGGGCCAGCGCCGCCCCGCCGATCAGCTTGAGGGACCCCGTGGTCAACCGGCCGCGCGCCAAGGCGCCGAGATGGCCACGGAAGCCCCGCTGCTCACCCGTCCCGGCGATGTCATCGACAGCACCCAGAAGGGCAAAGCCCGACACGGTCACCAACACGGCGATCCGAACTTGTGTCGACGTCGACGTCCCCACTCCCAACGCGCCCAGCACCGCGCGCGCCGCCTCGGCTCCCATCGCGACGACGGGCAACAGCAGCCCGACGGCGGTGGGCACCGTGCGGCCCCGCCAGTTGGTGGCGGCGAACGCGGGGGCGGCGAAGATGGGCCGGCAACCCAACCAGAGCAGGCGTCCGCCGACGATCCCGGCAACCAGGCTCACGACCAGTCCGATCACGGCCCGGCCCCCGTCAGGCGAGGCAGGAGGGCGGCCACGATGTCGCGACCCTGCCGGGCCCGATGGGTGAAGCCGCCCAGGGCGCGCCCGGTGTGGCGATGGTCGAGGGCCACGTCGATCTCCAGCACACGGGCGCCGGCGCGCACCGCGTCGATCGTGAGCGCCGTCTCCAGACCGAAGCGGGGCGCCAGGTCGACACGGCGAAGCAGCGAAGCCGACACCGCCCGCTGGCCCGACAACGGGGCCCGGGCCTGGAAGCCGCAGGCCCGGGCGATCCCCGCCCCGGCCAGACGGCGTACCAGTCCGAACCCGCCCCGACCCTCGGCACCCGGCAGCACGCCGATGGTCATATCGACGGCGTCGTCGATCACCGGGCCGAGCAGGTCGTCGGCGGCGCCAGCCGAGAAGCCCACGTCGGCGTCGACCAGCAGGTAGATGTCGGTGTCGGGCGTGGCCGCCACCCCCGCGGCGACCGCGCCCCCCTTGCCAACGTTGGCGGGCAGGCGGATCACCGTGGCCCCGGCCGAGGCCGCCACTTCGGCGGTGGCGTCGGTCGAACCGTCGTCGACCACCCAGACCGACTCGACCCGTTCGAGGCACCCCAAGGCGACGACGGTGGCCCCCACCGTGTCAGCGCGGTCCAGGGCCGCCACCAGGGCGACGACGCGCATCTCAGGCCGGCCCGGTACGCAACGACTGACGGCGGCGCAGCTCCGGTGCTCGCAGCCACCACTGACCGGCGAGGTAGACCGCGGCTGCTGCCGGCGTGGCGACGATCACGGCCAATGCCCCGGCCAGCCGTCCGCTGCCACTGATGCGGTCGGCCACCAGGCGGGCGGTCACGCCGGCCGCCAGCCCGCAGGCCAGGCCCCGACCGAGCGATCGGAGGTCGACGCAGGGCTGTTTCACCTGGCGGCGCACGACCGCGGCCAGACCCACCGCCCCGGCGACCATCACCGCCGAGTAGGCCCCGCCCAGGACGACGACCCGGCTTCCCCCCGATGCGAGCGCGAAGGTGCCCAACATGAGGCCCGACCCCACGGCGGCCATGGCCGCGTTCACGAGGGCGGGCGTACGCATGTCACCACTGGCATATGACGCCCGGGTGAAGAGCTGGAAGCATGCAAAACCCAGCAGTCCCACCCCGTAGACGGCCAGCACCCGAGCCACCAAGGCCACTCCTGCAGCATCGAGCTGGCCGAAACGCACGACGCTCAGGGCCGGGCGGCCGAGGGCCACCAGCAGCGCTGAGGCCGGCGCCACGAGGAAGACGATCGTGGCGGTTGCGCCCGAGAGGCGCCGGGCAAACTCACGCCAGTGCCGGGCTGCGGCCTCGGTGACCAGGCGCGGGTACACGGCGGTGAGCGTCGGGTGGGCACCGACGGCAAAGGGGAGCAGGAACACCGTGAAGGCGATCTGGTACGCCACCACACCACCCTCGACCTGGTTGGCCAGCACCAGGGTGATCGCCAACAGCGCCTGGTTGAGCGCCAGGTAGGCAATACCCCAGAGGCCAGGCCGGCCCATGTCCCGAATGCCGGCGTGGGCCGGGTCCCAGCGGGGCCGCAATTTGAACCCGGCCCGCCAGGCGCCGACAGCCGTCACCAGGGCCATGGCTGCCACCCCGGCGGTGGTGCCGACGGCGAGCACCAGGCGCTCAGAGCCGGTGATTCCCAGACCGCCCGCGCCGTGCGACTCGCTGCCACCGATGGCCCAGAAGACGCCCATGGTGGCCACGACCAGAACGTTGTTGGCCACCGGTGCGAACGCCGCGGCGGCGAAACGACGGGTGCCGTGCAGGAGGGCGGTGACGACGGCAGCGACGGCGTACAGGAGGATCTGGGGCAGGAACAGCAGGAGCAGGAACGACCCCAGCTCCACCTCCTGGGCCCGGACCGACGGGTCGCTCACCGCCACGGTGAGACCGCGCATGATCCAGGTACGTCCGATCATGCCTGCGACCGTCACCACACCGAGGACGACGAGGCCGAGCCCCAACAGAGCCCCGGCCACGTCCTCGGCCTCGTCACCACGTCCGGCATCGACGAGACGGACGAACGTGGGCACGAGTACCGACGAGAGCAGCCCCGCGGCCAGGAGCTCGAACACGATGTTTGAGACAAGGTTCGCGGTCTGGTACGTGTTGCCGAGAAACGTGGTACCCAGCGCTCCGGCCACCGACACCACCCTCACCAGGCCGGTGATCCGCGAGGCCAGGTTGCCGGCGGTGATCTGGGCGGTGTGGCGAACCAGGTCGGGGTCCGGTGGGCCACCCTCCGCCGGGCTGCTGCTCACGTCTCGCCGGTGGGCAACAGGCGCTGGGCGCCGGGCCCAACACCGAAGTGGCCGGTGCGGGGCCCGGCCAGATCTTCCAGGGCGAGGACGGCGGCGGCCTGGCCCATCGGCGACTCCAGGTTGTCGACGGTGGACACTCGCGGGGCGATGGCGTCGTCCTTGCGCACCAGCCCGACGAACACCCCTCGGCCCCCGGCGCTGTCCTGGCCCGACTCGGCGACCACGAGTCGCGCCGGCGGTTGGCTGAGATCCTGGGTCAGGGGCAAGGCCACCTGGTCGTCGCCCACGTCCGCACCCGCGCCCGACACCACGACGAGCCGCATCCCCGGTGGCAGAGCGGCATTGGTGGCGATGGTGGCGGTGGCCTGGCTGGGCGGCGCCTCGTAGGTGACGAAACCGGCGTTGACCAGCGCGACGAGGGTCGGGTTGGGGCCCGGGTCGGTGCCGCCGGCGAGTACCTCGGCCAGCTTGGCCAAGGCCTGGCGACGAATGACCTCGGGCCGGTCGAGCCCGACGCTGACGGCGGTGGCGAGCGCACGGAGGTCGTTCTCGTTGTCCAGGCGCATCTTGGCCGTCAACCAGAGGGTGCCGGCCATGGTGGCCTGCGACCCCACCAGCGACTGGCGCAGCTCGTCCACGTGCTTGCGGTCGACACCGGCGATGGCGACCACGGCCACCGGTACGCCCTTCAGGCGACCACGCACCAGTTGGTCGCGCGCCTGGTTGGCGAAGTCCTGAACGGTCCCCAGCTGGTTGCTCAGGCGGCTGTTCTCGGCCTGGACGTTGCTGACCGACTTTCCCACACTGGTCACGCGTTGGTTGAGGGCGTCAACGGTGACCCGGTCGACGACGGTGGACCCCATGACGATGCCCACGGTCAGGGCGAGGAACACGGCGATCAGCGAGACCACGTGATAACGGAGATTGACCATGTCAGACCACGATGGCAGTTCGTGCGCGCCATGTCAGCGCATGCGCGTCCGATGGCGGGACCGTCACCCCGACACTCAAGGGCCGAACAGGGTCTGCCAGGTGTCGCGCAGGCTCAGCGACAGGGCGCGCAGGAACACGTGGAGCGGCTGGGCCACGGCCACGATGACGAACATGGCCAGGAGGGCGGCAGCGATGAGCACGAGCACGTCGCCCCGGCGGACGCGGCTCTGATAGAGACGGTTCACCCCTTTGGCGTCGACGAGGATGGGACCGACCTTCAGGCGCACCAGGAACGTGGATGCCATGCCCTCGCGTCCTTTGTCGAGAAACTCCACCATCGACGCGTGGGTGCCGACGGCCACGATGAGCTCCGCCCGCTTCTCGTAGGCGAGGAGCATGGCCACGTCCTCGCTCGTGCCCGTCACCTCGAAGACGGTGTGGTCGAGTCCGAGCGCCTCGAGCCGGGTGGCCCCCGGGGCGTGACCGCCCGGGTAGGCATGAACGACCAGTTGGGCACCACAACGAAGGGCTTCGTCGGAGACCGAGTCGAAGTCACCGATGATCATGTGGGGACGGTGACCGGCCTCGAGCAGCGCGTCGGCCCCCCCGTCGACACCAATCAGCACGGGCCGGACCTCGCGGATATAGGACCGCAGGGCGTTGAGGTCGTCGCGGTAGTCCATGCCCCGCACGACCACGAGCACGTGGCGCCCGGTGATGTCGGCGGTGAGCTCGGGCAGCACCGGCGAATCGGTCAGCAGATGGTGCTCCCGAGCCAGGTACGACAAGGTGTTCTCGGCGAAACGACCCAGCTCGTCGCTCACCGACTGCTTCGAAGCCTCCAGCTGAGCGTCGAGCGATTCGAGGGTGTGGCGGACGCCGGAGGCGACAAGGGTCGAGCCGGCGAAGACCTGGTGGCCGTCGATGCGAAGCGGCGTTCCCTCGGTCACCGCGGTCATGGCCTCGGGGCCAACTTCGTCGACGAGGGGAATGCCGGCGGCGGCCAGCAGCAGTGGTCCCACGTTGGGATAACGGCCGGAGATGGATCGTGATGCGTTGACCACGGCCCCCGCCCTGGCCCGGATCAGGCCCTCGGCAGCCAGGCGATCAAGGTCTTCGTGATCGATCACCGCCACCTCGCCGGGCTGCAGCCGGCCCAGGAGGGTCTTCGTCCGCTTGTCGACGCGAGCCGTCGCCACCAGCGACGGCGGTCTCGACGGTTCGGGACCGGGCATGGTGGTCCGGGCCTCCGGACGCCGGGCCATCACCGCCCACGCTCGCGCGACGCCGTTCCGAGAAGCTCTTCGGCATGGCCCTGGGCGGTGCTGCTCGACGGCTGCCCCGAGAGCATCCGCGACAGCTCGACCACCCGGTCCTGGCCGGCGAGGGCCGCGGCCCCGGTGACGGTACGGCCGGCCTGGGTGGTCTTGGTCACGGCCACCTGGTGGTCGGCGAAGGCGGCCACCTGGGGCAGATGGGTGACGACCAGTACCTGATGCTGGGCGGCCAGCCCGGCCAAGGCCCGCCCCACCGACAACGCCGCCTGGCCGCCGACGCCGGCATCGACCTCGTCGAACACCAGCGTCGGCGGGGCATCGGTGAGCACGAGACGGGCGGCCAGGCATGTGCGGGCCAGCTCGCCACCGGATACCACTTTGGCCAACGGTTGGGCGGTCTCGCCGGGATTGGCCCCGAGCATGAAGGTCACGTCGTCCCCGGGGTCGGCCCCCACGGCGATCTCGAACCGGGCCCGAGCCATGGCCAGCTCGTGCAGGTGGGCCTCCACGGCCGCCGAGAGCCGGGGCGCCGCCCGGCGGCGAGCCCGCCCGACGGCGGCGCCGGCGGCGACCACCTCCTCGGTGGCCCGGGCCTGGTCGGCCTCGAGCACGGCCACCCCTTCACCGTGGCCCTCGAGCTCGGCCAGTCGGAAACCGGCCTCGGTGGCGTAGGCGATGACGTCGGACAACTGCTCACCGTACTTGCAACACAGCTCCCGGAGGAGTCGCCGCCGCTCGACCACCGCCTGCAGGCGGGCGGGATCGAGGGCGATTGTCTCCGTCGCCGCCCGAAGGTCGGCCGCCGCCTCGGAGACCTCGGCGGTGGCGGCCCGGAGACGAGCCTCGATCGACGCAAAGGGGCGCCGACCGCCGAGTGCCCCAATGGCCCGGCCCAGTCCGTCGCCGGCTCCGGTCTCCCCGGCCAGAGCCTCCTGGGCAAGCGCGGCGGCCTGGAGGTGGGCCTCGGCCTGGGCCAGAAGGTCCTCCTCGGCGGCCAGGCTGTCGTCTTCGTCGACGTCGGCGAGGGCGGCGGCGGCCAGCTCGCTCACCTGGAAGCGCAGAAGGTCGATCTCCCGGGCCCGGGCCCGGGAGTCACCACCCAACGTATCGAGGGCCACCTTCACGGCGGCGAGGCGGGCCCGAGCATCAGCCAGGGGGGCGAGGTCGATGGCTCCGAAGCGGTCGAGGGCCTGGCGCTGCACCCGGGGGGACAGCAGCGACTGATGACCGTGCTGGCCGTGCAGGTCCACCAGTTGGCGGCCGCGGTCGGCCAACTCGGCGACGTTGGCCAGCCGGCCGTCGACGTAGGCCCGCGATCGCCCCGAGCGGGGAACGGCCCGGGCGAGTACGCACTCCCCCCCCTCGGTGACGAACCGCCCCTCGACGAACGCCTCTTCGGTGTCGGGGCGCACCAGCACCGGGTCGGCCCGACCGCCGATCAGCAACTCGATGGCCTCCACGACGAGCGTCTTGCCGGCCCCGGTCTCGCCGGTGAGGGCGGTCATGCCCGGGCCGAGGACGAGGCTCAAATCGGCGATGACGCCAAGGTCGCGGACCCGCAGTTCAGTCAGCATTCAGCGGTCGGCCAGGCCGAACTTGGTCTTGAGCACGCCGTAGAAGTCGTGGGAGGAGAGCATCACGAACCGGGCTGTCTCCTCGGCCGCGGTGCAGGCGATGGTGGCCCCCGGCCCGAGCGAGCCCAGCTCGCGGCCGTCGACGATCAGCCGGGCCGGCCGATCGAGGACCTCCAGGCGGAGGGACTGGTCCGGGCCGAACACCAGGCTCCGGTCGAACGCCATGTGCGGCGACACCGGCGACAGGAGCAGGGCCCGGTGGCCGGGAGCGATGATCGGTCCCCGGGCCGAGAAGGCGTAGGCGGTGGAGCCCGTGGGGGTGGCCACGATCATGCCGTCGGCCGCGTAGCTGGTGAAGAAGGTGCCGTCGACGGTGACGGCCACCCGTACGACTTGGCCGGGGGAGCGCTTCTCGACGACAGCCTCGTTGAGGGCCAGGTGGACCCCCGGGGCCGCGGCAGTGTCGAGCTCGCCGTCGGCCGCGTCGGCGGCGGGCAAGACCTCGACCCGCAGGAGGAGTCGCTCGTCGATGGTGAAGTCGCCCGAGACGAAGTACTCGAGCGCGTGCGTCAGGTCATGGGGTTCCACGTGGGCGAGGTAGCCCAGGCGCCCGAGGCTGACCCCGAGCACCGGCACCCGGTGGGCGGCCACCAGGCCGACGGTACGGAGGATGGTGCCGTCGCCGCCCACGCTCACGGCCAGGTCGGCGCCGGCGCCGAGCTCGCCCGGCTCCCAGGCGTACTTGTCGAGCCCGACGGCGGCGGCATCGTCGCCGGGAACCCGTACCTCGTGTCCGTTGGCCATTAGCCAGTCGGCCGCCCGGTGGGCGAGCTCGGCGGCCCGACGGCGGCGGACGTTGACCACCAGGGCCACCGTCACGCCCGAGTCAGCCCGAGGCCTGTCCACCGGCGACCCCTTCCAGCTTCCCGCCGCGGAGTCGGATACCCGCGGTGACAGCAGCGTCGACGACCGAGTCGGGGGCGGGCGCGACGACCGGCGCCACGACGAGGTGAGCGAGGAACTCCACGTTGCCCCTCGCCCCGAGGAGGGGCGAAACCATGAGCCCCATCATGGCGGCCCCGGCCTCGCCGAAGGCGCCAACAACCTCGACGAGCACCCGGCGCCACACCTCGGGAGCGCCGATCACCCCGCGGCCGCGGTCGGCTTCGGCCCGCCCGGCCTCGAACTGGGGCTTGACCAACACGACCAGGTCGGCGGCCGGCCTCGCCAGGCGAACTAGTGCGGGAGCCACCGTGGTGAGGGAGATGAACGACAGGTCGGCAACCACGAGGGAGAAGGGTCGGGCCTCCCGGTCGAGGGCGGCCAGCGTCAGGTGACGGATGTTGGTTCGCTCGATCACGGTCACGCCGGCGTGGCCGCGAAGGCGGTGGTGGAGCTGGCCCCGCCCAACATCGACGGCGACCACGTGGGCCGCTCCCCGCTGAAGCAGGCAGTCGGTGAAACCACCGGTGGACGCGCCGGCATCGAGGGCATCGACCCCGGCGACGGCCACGGAAAACTCGTCGAGGGCCCCAGCCAACTTCTCCCCACCCCGGCTGACGTAGGGCGGGGGCGGACCATCAACGGCAACGGCCTCGCCTGGAGCCACCAGACGCGACGCCTTGGCTGCCGGGGCACCGCCGACGGTGACCCGCCCGGCGGCGATCTCGACCTGCGCCCGCTCCCGGCTTGTCAGCAGCCCGCGCCTCACCAGCTCGACATCGAGGCGCCGGCGCGTAGGGCTCAGGGGCCTTCTGCCTGGGGCTCGCGGCCTTCGCCACCACCTCCGGTGGCGATGGCGTCGATCCTGGCCTCGAGACGGGCCAGGTCGTCGCGGGTGGCCACGCCGAGGGCCGCCACCTGCTCGCCGATTTCGCGCCGCACGAAGCTTCGGAGCTCCTCGGTCAGACGATGGCTGCGGTCGAGAAGGTCTTCGACGGCCTTCTTGGCCTTGCCCTTGCCCAGATCGCCGGCATCGACCCACTCCTTGACCACGGCCTCGGCCCGCTCGCGGGTCAGGTCCACGAATGACATGCCCGCATCAAACGAGCGTCGGAACAGGTCGCTCTTCACCATCGGGACCGTCCTTGGTTGCCGGGTCGGATCGAAAAGCCGATCCCCATGAGGGTAATGGCCAGCCCGGGCTTACACTCGCCGAGGTGCTGCCGCACAAGGACCGTCGCCCTACAGCCCGGGTCCCCTGGGTCACCACCGCCCTCATCGCCGTCAACGTGACGATCTTCCTTTTCGTTCAGCGTCCCTACGATCGCGGCCTCAACCAGGCCAGGTTCACCTTTCGGTACGCGGCGATTCCCTGCGAGGTCACCACCGGCCGACCCCTCAACGGCGACGAGGTGACCCTCACCCTCGTCGGGGCCGATCGCGAGGCGTGCCAGAAGGCCACCCGAGCCCACCAGGGACAAGCCGGTGTTCCCGGCCAAGCTCGTCTTCGCCGCCGTGATGTACTCGATGTTCCTGCACGGCAGCTGGCTGCACATCGTCGCCAACATGGCGTTCCTCGGGGTCTTCGGCCCCGGTGTCGAAGCTCGGATGGGCGGGGTGGTGTTCCTGGCCTTCTACCTGGTGAGCGGTCTCGTCGCTACGGGCGCCCACATCGCCGTCCAGCCGTCGGCCACGGTGGCGATCGTCGGTGCGTCGGGCGCCATCGCCGGGGTCATGGGCGCGTACCTGGTCCTGTTCCCGAACCGACGCATCCGCGCGCCCGACATCCCGGTGGTCTCGGTGATCGGCACGATCAGCGCCAAGTGGATCCTCGGGTTCTGGTTCATCCTGCAGTTCTTCTCCAACCCGGCCGAGGGGGTCGCCTGGGTCGCCCATGTCGGTGGCTTCGTGTTCGGGGCGTTGGCCGCCCTCGTCCTCGGCGACCGACTGAAGCCCGCGTCGGCTTCGGCACCGTCGATCGAGTCGGGCTGAGGACGCCCGGCAGGGACGGTTCCCGGCCGGGGCCGGGCCTGCGCGTCTGCTACGCAAGGGGGATGCCCCGCTTCGAGCCCTTCGCCGGCGTCCGCTACGACACCGCCCGCGTGCCGCTCGACGATGTCGTGGCACCGCCCTACGACGTGATCGACCCGGCCGAGCGGGAGACCCTGGGAGAACGCAGTCCCTGGAACGTCGTCCATGTCGACCTGGCCCAGCCCTCGGAGAGCGGGGATCGCTACCAGACGGCCCGGTGTCAGTTCGACGACTGGTTGGACACCGGGGTGCTCACCACCGACGCCGAGCCCGGGTTCTACGCCTACAAGATGGGTTTTCGCGACGACGACGGGACCCCGCGCCAGACCTCGGGGGTGATCGGCGCCCTCGGGCTGGTGCCCCCTGGCGAGGGTGGGGTCCTGCCCCACGAACACACCATGAGCAAGCCCAAGGACGACCGGCTGAACCTGATGCGGGCGTGCCGGGCCAACCTGTCGCCGATCTGGGGCCTCTCTCTGGCCTCGGGCCTCTCCGCCCTGTGCGAGGTCGGCGGGCCGCCGCTGGCCCGTTGTACCGACGCCGATGGCGTGCATCACCGGCTGTGGCGGGTGACCCAGCCCGGCCTGCTCAGTGCCCTCACCGACACGGTGGCATCGGCTCCCGTGGTGATTGCCGATGGCCACCACCGGTACGAGACGGCCCTGGCATGGCAGGACGAAGTCCGGGCGGCGTCGGGAAACCGTCCCGGCGACCACGACCTGGTGCTCGCCTATCTGGTCGAGCTGGCACCCGACCAGCTGTCGGTCGGCCCGATCCACCGGGTCGTGTCCTCGCTGCCGAGCGGCTTCGACCCCGTGGCCGCTCTCGCCGGTGCGTTCGACCTCAGCGACGGCGGTGCTGCCGACCCCGGCCTGCCGGCCCGCATGGCCGCCTCCGGTGCCCTCGGGCTGGTGTCCGCCGGCCGGGTGTGGCTGGCCCGGCCCGCCGCCGGCAACGGCCAAAACGGCTCCGAACCCGACGCAGCCCTGCTCCAGCGGGCTCTCGCCGCCTGGCCCACCCACACCACCGAGTACCTGCACCGGGTCACCGATGTGGTGGCCGCGGTCGACGATGGTCGAGCCCAGGTGGGCCTCCTGCTCCGCCCGCCCACGGTTGATCAGATCGCGGGCACGGCCCGAGCCGGAGCCAGGATGCCGCCCAAGACGACGTTCTTCCGGCCCAAACCCCGCACGGGCATGGTGTTTCGCCGCCTGTCGCCCTGAGCCGGCGACGCCTCACACCCCTGCGTGGCGCCCGATCAGGACGCTCCCAGGAGCTCGTCGAGGCGGGCCCGGGCCCCGTCGAGGGCCGCCCTGGCCCGCTTGGTGTGACGGGTGGGCACCACCACATCGGCCACCACCTCGGTGCGGCTCTGGGTGGCGTCGCCCGCCCGGTAGAACCGACGACGGACCCGGCCGACCACCACCACCGTCTCGTCGACGTCGTGGTCGGCGGCGCTGGCCGGCGCTCCCAGCCACACGACGGGAACGCCCTCGGCTCGGGCTCCCGGACGGGCCACAGTGACCTCGTAGGCAACCAGGCGGTCGCCCGAGGGCAGCTCACGAGCTTCGGCAGGCCGGGCCAAGCGGCCGACCAGGGCAACCACGTTCGTCATTGCATGCCTCCCATGTGTCCGACAGGTACCTGTGGGGTGAGACCGGCGGCGGTGGCCGGCACATGGGGAAGCGGTGACACCAAACCTAGGTCGGGGGTACGACAGGACCCTTAGGGTCAGAAAGATATCTTCTGGACCCTTACAGGCGGGCAGTCGGGCGTGGTCGTCAGCCCAGAGATCCGAGGCGTTCGGCGGTATCGGCGAGATGGGGATCGACCTCGGCCACCCGGGCGAACAACTCCCTCGCCCGCACGGTGTCGCCGGCCCGCTCGTACAGGTCGCCGAGGGCGTACCAGAGGCGGAGGTGGTGGTCGGCCGGGGTACGGCGGCGCCTGACCGGCCCCCGCTCGAGCAGGGCGATGGCCTGGGCCAGTCGGTCCTGGTCGGCCAGGGCCCCGGCGGCGACGATGCGACCTTCGGTGACCAACTCCGCCGATGGCGATGCCTGTCGCAACTCGTCCCAGACCTCGTTCGCCCGCCGGTAGCGCTTGACGGCGCGGTAGCAGTCGGCCAGCACGGGGTGCAGGTCGGTGGATCCGCTCAGGCGCACGAAGGCCTCGAGGTGCTCGGCGGCCACAGTCCAGTTGCCGAGGCGGTACGACGCCAGCCCGGCCACCTGCCGCACGGTGGCGACGTCGGGAGCCAACTTCGCCAGTGGACGCACTATCCGTATGGCATCGCGGACGCGATCATGCTCCAGGGCCCGGCTGGCGTCGAGCAGTCGCCGCTGCGCGGCAGGCGCATCCTTGGCCCCCACTGCCCTGACGAGCTCGCGCCCGACCGATTCCGGGAGTCGAGGACGCGGCCGTGCCCGCCGCTTGGCTGGGGCCGACACCGGGCCCGGTGCCCGGCGGGGCTCCTCGATCCACTGGTCGGGCTCGGCGTCGGCCGACCGGCCCGGCCGGCGTGCATGGGAGTCGGACTGCTCACGGCGGGCGGGGTCGGGGGCACGTGTGACCTGCCCGGCGCCCCGGCGGGCGACCTTGCCCCACGACCGGAGGGGGTCGGGCGAGCTCCGCCCTGCCGGCGCGCCCGGTGCACCGGCGCCGCCCCGCCTGGCGGTCGAGCGCCGGTCGTCGTCGCCCGCTCCCCCCCGACTCGACGGGCGTCCCGGTAGGATTCGCCGGGGGCTGGGCCGGGTGGAGCCGCCGTCGGTCCAGGGTTGGTCGAGGGCCGGATCCGGCGCCCGGCGTCCGCCACCGCCGCCGGTCGGGCGGCGCGGCGGGCGGCCGGCCGAGCGCGAAGGCCCCGCACGCCCCCTGCCGCCGGCTCCCCCGGCCGGCCTCGGGGCCGAGCCCCCTGCCGGACGCGGGGTCGATGATCGTGGCGGGAACCCGCCGCCCGACCTGGGTGGCGCCCCGCGACCGGGAGTCGAGGCGCCGTCGCGTCCGCGTCCGCCGGGTGAGGCCGAGCGCCCACGCGAGCCGCCTGGGGCGGGAAGATCGCCGTCGGGCCCGGGGCGCCGGGGGGGTTTTCCGGCCATTTGGGCAGCGTACCGGACTCCCGGAGGGCCCCCGGCGGGCCTCGGGACGCGAAAATGGCCACCCCGAAGGGCGGCCATCTTCATGAGAAATCCGGCGGCGACCTACTCTCCCAGGGGATCTCCCCCCAAGTACCATCGGCGCGGGCGGGCTTAACTTCCGTGTTCGGGATGGGAACGGGTGTGACTCCACCGCTATAGCCACCGGAAACCTGTTATCAGAGGGCGCCGAGACGCCTCCTCAAGACTTCCATAGCGAGCACGAATAACAATAACCCCAAGCCCTCGGCCGATTAGTACCGGTCAGCTGAACACCTTGCGGTGCGTACACTTCCGGCCTATCAACGTGGTCATCTGGCCACGGGCCTTACCAGGTTAACCCTGTGGGAGATCTCATCTTGGAACGAGCTTCGCGCTTAGATGCTTTCAGCGCTTATCCCTTCCGCAGGTCGCAAACCAGCGGTGCCCCTGGCGGGACAACTGGCACACGAGAGCTGCGTCCGTCCCGGTCCTCTCGTACTAGGGACAGCCTTCCTCAAATCTCCTACGGCTACGGCGGATAGGGACCGAACTGTCTCACGACGTTCTAAACCCAGCTCGCGTACCGCTTTAATGGGCGAACAGCCCACACCTTGGGACCTACTCAAGACCCAGGATTCGACGAGCCGACATCGAGGTGCCTTACCATGCCGTCGTTATGGACTCTTGGGCAAGATCAGCCTGTTATCCCCGTGGTACCTTT
>JBBSHU010000009.1:0-43890 GCA_038232455.1 Acidimicrobiales bacterium | reverse complement strand
TTGATCAAGCGCGTAAAGCGAGTGGCGTTCGGCTTCACCCGCTGGAGGAACTATCGGATCCGAGTCCTGCTCTACGCCGGCCGGCCCAACTGGGACCTACTGGCAACCGTCACACCCTGCTGAAATCCGAAGAGCCGCTTATCGCCACTCTCCGGCCCGCAGGCGGGCGATGCGCTGCTCCATGGGCGGGTGGGTGCTCCAGAGGTTGGCGAAGGCCATCTTGCGGCCGGTGAGGGGGTTGACGATGTACTTCGACGCCTGAGCGGGGTCGACGTTCATGGGGACCGTGCGCGCTCCTTGTTCGAGCTTGGCCAGGGCCCGGGCGAGGGGCTCGCCGTCGCTGATCAGGCGGGCCCCGCTGCGGTCGGCTTCGAACTCGCGGCTGCGGCTCAGCGCAGCCTGGAGGAACATGGCGGCGATGGGCGCCAGGATGAGCAGGGCGAGCTGGCCGAAGGCGTTGCCGCGGTTGTCGTCGCTGCCTCCCCCGCCGCCGAACATGGCGCCCCACATGGCCATTCGGGCCACGAAGGTGATGCCCATGGCCAGTGCGGCGGCCACCGAGCCGATGAGGATGTCGCGATTGCCCACGTGGCTGATCTCATGGGCCAGGACGCCCCGCAGCTCGTCCCAGTCGAGGATGTTCAGAATGCCCTGGGTGACGGCGACGGCAGCGTGGTTGGGACTACGGCCGGTGGCGAAGGCATTGGGCTGCAGGTCGGGCGTGACGTAGAGCACGGGCATGGGCATGCCTGCGGATCGGGTCAACTCCCGTACGATCCTGTAGTATTCGGGCATCTCCTGTTCACTCACGGGCACGGCCCGGGCGGAACGGATGGCCACCTTGTCGGAGAACCAGTAGGAACCCCCGACGAAGACCAACCCGAGCAACAACCCGATGTACAGCCCGGTCTTGCCGAAGAACGACCCCACGAGCATCAGCAGCCCACCGAAGGCGGCCAGGAGCACGTAGGTCTTCATGGTGTTCTTGCTCATTTGCTGTTCCTGTCTCCTTGTGTCCCCTTTCACAACGTCGCCGGAGCCCCAGACGTTCCGCGCCGAGGGAACGCGAGTCAGTCCTCGCCGGTCGACGCCCGGCGCTTGATCTCGTCGACCACGCCGGCATCGGCCAGGGTGGTGACGTCGCCCAGGTCGCGGCCCTCGGCCACGTCCTTCAGTAGGCGGCGCATGATCTTGCCGCTGCGGGTCTTGGGCAGGTCGTCGGTGAAGATGACCGTCTTCGGTCTGGCCACCTTGCCGATGCGCTTGGCCACGTGCTGGCGCAGCGCCTCGCCGTGCTCGTGATTGCCGAGGGCCGCCTCCTGAGCTTGCCCATCCGTGCCACCGGCCTCCTGGGCGGCTTTGAGGATGACGAAGGCGATGATGGCCTGGCCGCTGTCGGGGTCCTTGGCCCCCACGACGGCTGCCTCGGCCACCGAGTGGTGGTCGACCAGGGCGGACTCGACCTCGGCCGTCGAGATCCGGTGGCCGGCGATGTTCATCACGTCGTCGACCCGGCCCATGAACCAGAAGTAGCCCTCCTCGTCGACCCGGGCCCCGTCGCCGGCGAAGTACCGGCCCGGGAACCGGCTCCAATACGTGTCGCGGTAGCGGTCGGGGTCGCCGTAGATGCCCCGCAGCATCGACGGCCAGGGACGGGTCAGGGTCAGGTATCCGCCCCCCGCCTCCACCACTTGGCCCTTGTCGTCGACCACCTCGGCGGCGATGCCGGGCAGGGCGAAGGTTGCCGAACCCGGACGCAGGGTCGTGGCGCCGGGAAGGGGCGAGATCATGATGGCGCCCGTCTCGGTCTGCCACCAGGTGTCGACCACCGGGCAGCGACCCCCGCCGATATTCTCGCGGTACCACATCCAGGCCTCGGGGTTGATGGGCTCACCCACCGATCCGAGCACCCGCAGCGAGGACAGGTCGTGGCCGGCGGGGAACTTGGTTCCCCACTTCATGAACGCCCGGATGGCGGTGGGCGCGGTGTAGAGGATCGACACGCCGTAGCGGGCGATCATCGACCACCAGCGATCCTTGTCCGGAAAATCGGGAGCACCCTCGTACATCACCGAGGTCGCTCCGTTGGCCAATGGTCCGTAGACGATGTAGCTGTGGCCCGTGACCCAGCCGATGTCGGCGGCGCACCAGTAGACGTCGGTGTCGGGATGGAGGTCGAAGACATAGCGGTGGGTGAACGCCACCTGCGTGAGGTAGCCCCCGCTCGTGTGCATGATGCCCTTGGGCTTGGCCGTGGTGCCCGAGGTGTAGAGGAGATAGAGGAGAGTCTCGGAATCCATGGGCTCGGCCGGGCAGTCGACCGAAACCCCGTCCATGAGCTCGTGGTACCACCGGTCGCGGCCGTCGACCATATCGACCGACTCCTCGGTGCGGCGGACGACGACGACGTGGTCGATGCTCGGCGTGTCGGCGACGGCCTCGTCGGCACTGGCTTTGAGAGGCACGGTCTTACCCCGCCGCCAACCCCCGTCGGCCGTCACCAGCACCTTGGCCTCGGCGTCGTTGATCCGGTCGCGTAGGGAATCGGCCGAGAAGCCCCCGAACACCACCGAGTGGGCCGCTCCGAGGCGTGCGCACGCCAGCATGGCTACCGGCAGTTCGGGGATCATGGGCAGGTAGATGGCTACCTTGTCGCCCCTGGCGACACCGAGGTCGGTCAACACGTTGGCGAAGCGGGCCACCTCGTCGCGGAGCTCGGCGTAGGTGATGGTGCGGGTGTCACCGGGCTCGCCCTCCCAGTGGTAGGCCACCCGGTCACCGTTGCCCGCCTCGACGTGGCGGTCGAGGCAGTTGTGGGCCACGTTGAGGCGGCCGCCCACGAACCACTTGGCAAAGGGCGGTTCCCACTCGCAGATGGTGTGCCAGTCCTTCGCCCAGTCGACCAGCTTGACGGCCTGGAGGGCCCAGAACCCCTGGTAGTCACGCTCGGCCTCGTCGTAGAGCGAGGCGTCGACGACCAGGGCGTCCTTCTTGAAGCCCTCAGGAGGCGGGAAGCGACGCTCCTCGAGCTGGTAGGCCTCGATGGTTGCGGGATCAGCCATGACTCCCCTTTCCTTCGCCAGGGCGCGGCCGCCCCCAGGCACTGACCGTGCCGATCCTACCGGTGGCCCGCGCCACGGGTTCGGTTGGCCGGCCGACGATTTAGGCCCCGCTTAGCGCGCCGCCGGCGTCAGGAGGGCATTCTCGTTGGATGCCACCGGCGCGCCGATTCTTCGCCGTCGGTCTCTGGCTCGCCGTCACTGCGGCGGCGACGGCCATCGTCTGGGCAGGCACGTCGACGGTCGCCGCCGACCTCACCGACCGGCCCGCGCCTCTCGTCGCCCATCACGACGTGGTGTCGGCCCTGGAATCGGGTACCACCGGCGCCGAGACGGCGCCGGGCATCAGCACTCCTGAGGCCAACAGGCCGGCACCGACGGTGCCCCCGGATGCTGCCGGGGCCGCGACTGGGGCGCCGGCCGCAGCGGTGCCGCAATCGCCCGCAGCGGCCTCCTCGCCCGACGCCCCCGCCGTTCCTGGGCCGGTCGCGCCACCCGCCACCGGGCCGACCAGCCCTCCGACCACCCAGGCACCGCCGCGGTCGACGGCCACGTATTCGACCGCGGGTGGCGTCGTGACCGTCGCGTGCAAGAACAGTTTCTTCATCGAGCTGGTCTCGGCCACACCGACCAACGGCTACACGGCCAAGGTGGTCAACGGCGGACCGTTCTACGTGGAGGTCCACTTCGTCCGTGTCGGCCGGGACGAACCGGTGTGGGCCTTCTGCGCAGGCGGCGTGCCGGTGCAGGCGTACGGCGGCACACAGATCCCCCGGCCGGTGAGCTGACGGCGAGCGTTCAGGAGCTCACCGGGGCGGACCGAAGGAGACCTCGATGCGGGCTCCGCCCTGCGGTGCCCCGCCGGCGGCCAGCTGGCCTCCCGATTCCTCCGCGGTGCGCCGGACGATGTCGAGGCCCAGACCGGTGCCCGAGCCACCACTCGCCCCGCGCCTCGGAGCGGTGTTGCCCGGCAGCCCGGGACCGGCGTCCTGGACGATCAGCTCCCACGTGCGTCCGGGCCCGGCGACCACCTCGACCGAGAACGCCCCTCCGTCGGGAGTGTGGGTGAACACGTTGTTGACCAGGGCGTCGAGGCAGACCTCCAGCTCGCCCTGCGACACGCCGATCGGTTGTTGGCCGGCGGGTGCGTTCAGCGACCACTGCCGGCCCTGCTCGGTGGCCAGGATCGACCAGAACCCGAGGCGGTGACGGACCACCTCTCCGAGATCACAGCTTCCCCGCCCGGGGCGCTGTCCGTGGCGACGGGAGCTGTCGCGCGACTCCTGGATGACCCGGGTGACAACCTGTTCCAGGCGGTCGACGTCGCGCGCCAGGCGATGGCGGTCTTCGGCCGACGGAAGGCCTTCGGCGTCGAGGCGCAATGCGGTGAGGGGGGTCCGCAGCTGATGGGACAGGTCGGCGGCGGCCTCCCGTTCGGACGCGAGGAGGACACCGACCCGATCGGCCAGCCCGTTGATGGCGATACCCACCTCGGCCACCTCGGGGGGGCCGGCGGGGGAGACGCGCGCCTGCAGGTCGTCCTGTTGGAGCCGTCGGGTCACGGCCAACAGGTCAGCCATGGGCCCCAGCACCGTCCGAGCCAGCCAGTCGGCGAGGAGCACGGCGATGACCACCACCGCCAGACCGATGGCGACCACCACCACCCTGGCCTTGGTGACCCCCTGGCTCAGCAGCGAGACAGCCACGCGGACCCGCACCACCGTCGTGGCGTTGGGGTCCGAGCCGCTGACGCCGACGAGGATGTCGCGGCCACCGCCGGGCCCCGAGGTGGTGAAGGAGCGTCCCTTGCGCGCCAGCTCGACCTCGGCGTCGATGGGGATCCGGGACCCGAGCACGGTGCCGTCGGGCAGGTAGACGGTGATGGGCCGGGGATTGGCGGCGTTGGCCTGTTCCACCAGTTGGGCGATCGTGGCCGGCTGACCGGGAACCGCTCCTATCGCCCCACCCAGCGACCGGGATTCGAGCTTGGCCGCGTCGAGGGCCCGGTTGGTCGCCACCGTCTTGACCAGCCGGAGCAGGGGGATGGAGAAAGCCAGCACGATCATGGCCGTGACCGCCGCCGCCGTCAGCGCCAGCCGGGCCCTCACGATGCGTCGGGGTCGACCAGCATCACGCCCACACCGCGCACGCTGCGCAGGTACCGGGGCTCCTTCGCCGATTCGCCCAGCTTGCTGCGCAACCACGACAGGTGGACGTCGATGGTCTTCTCAGGGCCCCCGTAGGGCTGGCGCCATACGGCAGCGAGGAGCTCACGCTTGGAGACGACCTCACCCTGTCGGCCGGCCAGGTGCCAGAGGAGGTCGAACTCCTTGCGACTCAGGTCGAGCGTCTGTCCGTCGATCGCCGCCACTCGGCTCCTGGTGTCGATGGTGAGCCCACCGATGCGGACCGGCGCGTCGGCGTCGTCGTCCTTGACCCGGCGGAGGACGGCTCGGATGCGGGCATCAAGCTGGTCGACGGAGTAGGGCTTGACGACGTACTCGTCGGCACCGGCGTCAAGGGTTCGGATGATCTCGCGCTCGTCGTCGCGGGCCGTGGCCACGATGACGGGGACGGCGCTCACCGCTCGCAGCATCCGCAACAGCTCGAGGCCGTCGATGTCGGGCAGGCCGAGGTCGAGGACGACGATGTCGGGGCGCTGGTCCACGATCTCGCCCAGGGCGTCGAGCCCGCTCGATGCCCCCAGCACCACGTGTCCCCGTTCGGTCAGGCTCCGTGAGACAGCGTCGCGAATGTAGGCGTCGTCTTCCACCAAGGCGACGGTGGTCATCGGAAGACGCTACCCCGACCGCCGAGAACCGGGCGGCTGCCAACCCGAAGCAAGCCGACTCAAGAGTTATTTGCGCCTTTGCTCGGAGTTAGGCATGGCGCCCGCACACTGGGCCACGTCATCCAAACGAACACGAACGAAGGGGAAGCGACATGTTGGGAACAGGATTTCTGGGTGGGCTGATCGCCAAGTTGACGGGCTTGGGGTCGGTGGCCAAGGTCGCAATCGCCACCGCTACCGCCGCCCTCACCATGACCGTCGCCGGAGGCGCGACAGGGGTCCTGCCCTTGCCCGGCACCCACTCCGGCCCCACCGCCGTGACAACTGAGCCGGCAGCCACGGTCGAGGGCACCATCGCACCCTCGACGTCGGGCGAATCCGGTCGTCAGGCCGACGGCGCGGCCGCGGCGACAACGCCCGCCGGTTCGACATCGGTCACCTCGGGTGTCGTGGGTTCGGCTGAAGCTCCCGGGGTTACGGTCCCGTCGGTAACGATCCCGCCGGTGACCGTCCCAGCAAGGGTGGTGCCCGACCTGTCGGGGCTCACCCAGGTCCCAACCAAGGTTCTCGCCTGCCTCACTCCCGTCCTCGGCCTGGTCACGGGAGCGCCTTCGGTGTCGCCGGGCCAGATCAGCCAGATCGGGACAGGCATCGTCAACTGCGTGACGGGAGTCGTGTCCGACTTGCCCCTGCCCTTCGGCATGAGCTCCTGCGTCTCCAACATCATGGCGTTCGTTCGCAACATCGTCTCGCAGCTGCCCACGGGAACGCCCGATGTGGGCAGCGTCGACGTGGCAGCGTGCATCCCCGCCGGTCTCCCCGTGCCCACGGGTCTGTCGGGGTTACCGGCGGGGTTGCCCTTCATGGGGGGCGGCTTCCCGTTCGGCCAGTAGCTGAGCACCGACGCCGACCAATGCCGAGGACCCCGCAAGCATTGCGCCTGCGGGGTCTTCGGGGTGTCGGCGCCGACCCAGGTGTCAGCCCATGAGGTCGGTGATGAGCGGGAGCCAGCGCTCTGGCCCTTCCGTCACGAAGGCGCGGCCGACCGGCCGGTGGCGTCGACGAGAACCTGGGTGGAAGAAGTGATGCACACTCCCCCGGCTCGATCTCGGCAAACGTCCGACTCTCGATCCGGCAATCGGCCAGGCCGTTGCTGAGCGCCATGGTCTGCTCGTCGGTCAGACCGACCGTGACGACGACGCGAGTCGCGGTGCCGGCCCGTCCGGCGGGCGCCCCTGACGTGGGCGGGATCGCCGGAGCTGTCGGCAACACAGCCCGTCGACCCGCCCTGGAGGGACGTCTCCTCCATGGCCTTGGCGTTCAGGTCCGACTCTCCCGTCTCGAGATCCCTCGACCACAAGACCCAGGGGGCGTATCCAAGGTCGAGGTTGGTGTAGTTGAGCAGCGTGATGGCGGGAAGGTCGGAGGCGACCGCCGTGAGTCCTTTGGCGGTGAGTTGGTGGTCTTCGACGGGCACAGCCGGGTCATCGACGTCGGGGTGGCCCGCCGGCTGTTCGGTGGGGCCACCCGCCGGGCCGTGGAGCTACGCGATAGGGAGTGCTTCCATCCCTACTGCGACGTGGCCGCCGCCGACTGCGACATCGACCACGTCCAGCCCTGGGCCGCCGGTGGTCCCACCACCCAGGACAACGGCCGACCGGCCTGCGGGTTCACAACCAGGCTCCGCAACGAAGTCCGTGAGACGGTGGCGCGGTGGGTGGCGGAACTATCGGCGTTGTCGGGTCTCCAGCCCGCGCCCTGGATGCCACGACTGGATCACGAGATGGTCGCCAGCGGGGGCGACCGTCGTCAGCACGACTTCGGTGACATCGATCCGGAACCGGTGGGGCTCATCAAGGCGCACCGGGTCGGATACCTCCACCGCGCGACCAGCGAGCTTGGCGTCCCCGAGCCAGGATGCCGGGTCGTCCTCCGGCGTGTCGTCGGTGGGGCAGTGCAGGGCCAGGCGCGGATCCCGGCGGAGATCGAGCGCTTTGAGCGAGCCGGGCATTGTGCCCAGGTAGAGGCTCCCGTCGTCGGAGAACTCGACCTCCGTGCCGCTGATCCGAGGGGCTCCGTCGCCGCGTAGCGTGGCCAGGGTCGCATGTCTGCGAATGGCGAAGGTCCGGCGCACATGATCGGCGAAGTCGGGCTCGGCGGCGGCGACGTCTTTCCACGCCGGCATCAGCCGACCACCCACTCGAGCACCCGAAAGGCCCCGAGTCCCTCGGGGTCGGTGAGGGCCGCGCCCTCGGTGACCCGGCTACGGCCGGCCACGGCCGCCAGGTCCCCGATGGCCGCCCGCTCGTGCCATGTGCGCCGGGCGTCGTCGACCAGCCGCTCGATACCGTGGGCGGCCAGGAACTCGGCCTGGCTGCGGTTGGCGACGGGCTGGCGTGTCCCGCCCGACTGGTCGAGGGCCACCTCGCAGGTCACATCCTGAGCGCCGAGATCAGCGAGGGGGTGACCACCCCGGCCGTGGCCGCGATAGGTGCGGACCCACTCGGTCCACGGCCGCCGGGCCATGCTCGGCGTGCTGTCGGCGTAGTCGATCACCACCACCCGGCCCCGCCGCAGGCACGCCAGCGCCGCTCGCAGCCACGACCCCGACGCCCGTTGGAGAGGAATGCGCCCTCCCTCGGGAGCCTCGGGTGCCAACCGTTGGGCGTCGGCAGCGAGGTCGGGCGCGGCCGGCACCAGCACCTCGGTCAGATCCTCGCCCACCCGCACCTCGTCCCACCCGCCCGGACCACGCTGAAGCAGACCGAAGGCCAGGTTGTCGAGGAGCTCGTTGGCGATGACCACGCCGTCGAACGGCCCCACCGGCAGCTCGGCCAGCGACGTCAGCCTGGGCTTACCGGGAGCGACAGCCACGGGGGTAGCCGGGGCCGCGGGAGCAGCCTCGTCGTCGGACTCGGGGCCGAGGACGAGGGACGCGGGTTCCAGATGCAGCCCCCGGGCCGGACGTCGGCGCAGAGCCTCGGAGCGCTCCACCAAGAGGTACCGCAGTACCGGCGCACAACGCGGTCCGGCAGCCACCACTGCGGCAGCCAGGGTGCCGACGCCCGCACCCGCCTCCACCACCACGAAGGGGTCGGGTTCGCCGATGGCGGCCCACCAGGTGTCGAGGGCGCGAGCGATGACAGCGCCGAACAACGGCCCCACCTCGGGGCTGGTCAGGAAGTCACGCTGGCGTCCCGCCCCCTGGCCACGGCCGTAGAAGCCGTGGGCGGGATGGTACAGAGCGAGGTCGACGACCTCGTCGAAGGGCAACGGCCCGCGGCGCCGCACCCGCTCGACCACGATGGCGGCCAGCTCAGCGGGCACGACGGAACGGACTCAGCCGGAGGCGAGCTCACCGAGGCGGGCGAAGGCCTGGGGGTAGACCCCGATGGCCAATACCACCGACACGGTGATGCCAAGGGCAGCGACGAGGGGAGCGGGCACGGCCACGGGGGTGCGGTCGCCGTCGGGTACCGGCGTCATCCACATCTGGCGGGCCACCGACGAGTAGTAGAAGAGGCCGATCACCGAATTGACGGCGGCCGCCACGCCGAGAGCCACAGCCCAACCGGTTCCGGCGTCGAGCACGGCCCGGAACACGAAGATCTTGGCCCACGCCCCGGCCAGCGGCGGGATCCCCGCGAGGGAGAACATGAAGATGGTCATGAGCACGGCCAGCCCGGGGGCGTACTCGAACAACCCGCCGTAGGAGGAGATCTCCCCCGACCGGGTCTTGCGGGCCACGGCGATCACCACCGAGAAGGCGCCCAGGTTCATGGCTGCGTAGACCAGTAGGTAAACGATCGACGCGGTCAAAGCGCTCTGGGCCGCGCTGGGGCTGGTGCCGGCCACGGCGAAGGGGACGAGGATGAAACCGGCCTGGGCGATCGACGAGTAGGCCAGCATGCGCACGATGTTCGTCTGGCGCAGGGCGATCAGGTTGCCCACGGTCATACTCAGCACGGCAAGGACGCCGAACAGCGGCCCCCACACGTCGGAGCGGCCGAAGAACCCGATGTAGACGAGCTCGAACAGGGCGACGAAGCCGCCCGTCTTGGAGGCGACCGACAGGAAGGCGGTGACCGGCGTGGGGGCGCCCTCGTAGGTGTCGGGCGCCCAGGCGTGGAAGGGCACGGCCGACACCTTGAAGGCGAAGCCCACGATGATGAACAGGATCCCCATCGTGACCACGGCCTGGTGGCCACCATTGGGGCCGGGCGCGTTGATGGCGGCGCCGATGTCGGTGAGCAGGGTGCTGCCGGTGAAGCCGAAGATCAGCGACATGCCGTAGAGCATCACCGCCGATGCCATGACACCGAGCAGGTAGTACTTGAGCGAGGCCTCGTTGCTCTTCAGGTCGCGTTTGCGCCACCCGGCGAGGATGTAACCGGGGATCGACAGGGTCTCGAGGGCGACGAAGATGGCGATGAGGTCGCGCGACGAGGCCATGACGACCATGCCCAGGATCGAGCACAACAGGAGGAAGTAGAACTCGCCCTCGTAGTAGTCGCCCTCCTCCACGTAGCGATGGGCCATGAGGCACACGACGTAGCCGACCACGATGAACAGCCCCTTGAGCACCAGCGAGAAATCGTCGACCACGTAGGACCCACCGACCATCGACCGCACGTGCGACCCGTCGCTGAGGGCCAGCGACACGATGGGAACCATGGTGGCCAGAAGGCCGAAACCGGCCAGGTTGGCGACGAGCCATTTCTGGTCCTCGGAGGCGAAGAGGTCGGCCACCAGCACGAGCAGGATCGTGGCCGTGAGGATGATCTCGGGGGCAAGGGCGTGATAGTCGAGCGACGGGGCCTTGAAGCTCGTGGCAGCGGCCGCGGCCGCGAGTATCGACACGCGCTACCGGGCCGAGGCCAGCTGGGTCACGCCCGAGGTCACCACGGTCACCGCCTTGTCGGTGACGTGGAACAACAGGCTGGGGAAGATGCCAAGGGCGACGATGCCCAACAGCAACGGTGTCCAGGCGATGTACTCGGGGATGTGGATGTCGTGGATGTGGGACTTCTCGAACTCGGTCTTGGCCGTGCCGAAGGCCACCCGCTGAAGCATCCAGAGCAGATAGCCGGCGGCGAACACCGTGCCGATCGACGCCACCACCATGTAGGTACGGAACACCCACAGCTGCAGGCCCTGCGCCGGTTGGTAGGACGCCAGGATGGCCGGGAACTCACCCCAGAAGCCGGCCAGCCCCGGTAGGCCGAGCGAGGCGAAGACGCAGAAGCCCAGCACCCAGCCTAGCCGGGGGGCCTGGAGCAGGAGGCCACCGAGGCGGGAGATCTCCCTGGTGTTGAAGCGTTCCTGCACCGACCCGGCGATGAAGAAGAGCATGCCGGTGATGAGGCCGTGGGCCACCATCCCGAACACCGCGGCATTGATGCCGAAGCTGGTGAGGGTGGCGATGCCGAGCATCACGAAGCCCATGTGAGCCACCGACGAGAAGGCGATGAGACGCTTCATGTCCTTTTGGGCCAGGCATCCCAGGGCGCCGTAGATGATGCCGATCACGGCCAGGAGGCCGATCCACGGAGCCCAGGTCATGGCCGCGTCGGGCAGGATCGGGATGGCGATGCGGATGAACCCGTAGGTGCCCAGCTTCAGCAGGACGGCGGCCAGGATCACCGACCCCACCGTGGGTGCCTCGGTGTGGGCGTCGGGAAGCCACGTGTGGAAAGGGAACATCGGCACCTTGATGGCGAACCCCATGAACAACCCGGCGAAGATCAGCACCTGGGTCGAATGGCCGATGGTGCCGCCCTGGGCGATGAGGAGTGGGATGTCGAAGGTCTCCCCGCCCTTGAAGTACAGGGCCAGGAACGCCAGGATCATCAGGGCCGAACCGAACAGCGTGTAGAGAAAGAACTTGATGGCCGCGTATTGGCGGTTGGGCCCGCCCCAGACCCCGATCATGAAGTACATGGGCAGCAGCACCAGCTCGAAGAACACAAAGAACAGGATCAGGTCCTCGGCCGCGAACGTGCCGTTCATGCCTGTCTCCAGCAGGAGCATGAGGATGAGGAACGCCTTGGGGTTGTGAGGCTCGGGGAAGTGGTCCCACGAGTAGATGACGCACAGCACGGTGATGACCATCGACAGGATCAACAGAGGCAGAGAGATGCCGTCGATGCCGATGTGGTACCGGCTGTTGATAACCGGGATCCACTCGGTGTTGACGGTGAACTGCAGTTGGCCGGACTTGGCGTAGTCGAAGGCGACCAGCAGGTACACGCCCACGGCCGCCGTGGCCAGGGTGACGAGCAGGGCCCAGGCCTTCAGGACCTCCTCGCGGCCCTTGGGAATGACCGCCAATATCACGGCGCCGACGATCGGCAGCAGGACTGCGACGGTCAGCATGGGTTACTCGACCAGGATGGCCAGATCAGATCGGTCAGTGTCACGTCGTCCCCTACCTAGGTGAAGAACACGAGGCCCACAGCGATGAGGGCACTAGCGCCGAACAGGACGGCCGCGTACGTCTGCACGCGTCCGGTTTGCGTCCGCCTGAGGACGATGCCTCCCTCTTCGGCGGAGAACCCGGCACCGTTGACGGCACCGTCGATGACCTTCTGGTCGATCACGTCGTAGACGACCTGGGCCGTCTGGCGGGTGCCGATACCGACCCCGTTGACGACACCGTCGATGACCTTCTGGTTGATCCAGTAGGCGGCCTTGGCGATGGGGTACTGGATCGAACGGACGATGCCGTCGATGTAGAGGTTGTCGAGGTAGTACTTGTTCACCAGCACCTTGTAACCGGTGCGGACCAGGCCGCTCTTCTCGGCCGCCCCTCGGGGGAACGTGTTGCGCAGGTAGTAGCCGGCGGCGATGCCGATGCCGATCAACCCCACGGCCACAGACAGCATGGCAACGGGGAGGTTGAAGGCGTGTTCCTCCACGATCTCGGGCGCCCCGGGAATTTCGAACGTCACCCAGTGCGCGAAGCGCCACTTGCTGCCGACCAGCGCGGTACCGGCGAGGCCACCGACGACGGAGAGGACACCGAGGATCTGCAGGGGGATGGCCATCGAGGGCGGCGACTCGTGGGGGTGGGCGTGGCCCCGGTACTCGCCGAAGAAGACGAGGTAGACGGCCCTGGTCATGTAGGCCGCGGTCATGACCGCCCCCACGAGGCCGACCACCATGAACAGCTCGAAGCCGTGGGACGCGCCGTTGATGATCTCGTCCTTCGACCAGAACCCGGCCAGGGGCGGGATGCCGGCCAGGGCCATGGAGCCCACCATGAAGGTCCAGAAGGTGGTTGGCATGTGCTTCCGCATGCCGCCCATCTCGCTCATGTTGTTGGAGTGCACGGCGTGGATGAGCGAGCCCGAGCCCAGGAAGAGCAGGGCCTTGAAGAAGGCGTGGGTGAACAGGTGGAACACGCCGGCCGTCCAGGCACCGACCCCGAGCGCCATCACCATGTAGCCGAGCTGGCTGATGGTGGAGTATGCCAGCACCTTCTTGATGTCGTCCTGCACGAACGCCAAGGCGGCGGCGATGATCACGGTGATGCCACCGATGATGGCGATCAGGTTGATCCCCCCGTCGCCGATGGAGAACCCGGCCCAGAACACTCCGTAGACGCGGGCCACCAGGTAGACCCCGGCCACCACCATGGTGGCGGCGTGAATGAGGGCGGACACCGGGGTGGGCCCGGCCATGGCGTCGGGCAGCCAGACGTGCAGGGGGAACTGGGCGCTCTTGCCCATGACGCCGAGGAAGAGCAGGGCGCCGCCGGTGAGCAGCAGCCCGTGGCTGATGCCGCCGGTGAGGGCCAGGCGGTTGAGGTTGGCGATGTCGAAGTTCTGGCCGGCGGCAAAGAACAGAGTGATGACGCCCAACATGAGACCCACATCGCCGGTTCGGGTGGTGAGGAAGGCCTTGATGGCGGCGCTGGAGTTGGCCTCCTCCTCCCACCAGTGGCCGATGAGCATGAACGAGCACACGCCGACCAGCTCCCAGCCGACGAGGAGCTGCAGGGTGTTGTCGGCCACCACCAACATGAGCATCGAGGCGGTGAACAACGAAAGGGCGGCGAAGAAGTAGGTGTAGCGGCGATCTCCGGCCATGTAGCCGGTGGAGTACACCTGCACCAGCAGCGAGATGAAGGTGACGACCACGAGCATCATCACGGTGAGGCCGTCGACGTGGATGCCAGCACCGATGTCGACGCCGCCCAGCTTCCACCAGGTCAGGTGGTGCTCGACCGCTTCGCGGGGTTCGTCCCTCGCCACCCACTGGACGACTGAGACCATGGCCAGCACGAAAGAGATCCCGATTGCGCCGATGCCGATCTCGGCCCCCTTGGCCGGCAGGCGCTTGCCGACGGCGAGGATGACCACGAAAGAGATCGCCGGGATGAGCGGGATGAGCCAGGCACTTCCGAGCATGTGGTCGCTCAGCCCCTCATCGCGTCGATCTCGTCGATGTCGACGCTGGCCCGGTTGCGGAAGATAAGCAGGATGATGGCCAGGCCGACGCCCACCTCGGCGGCGGCGATGGCGATCACGAACAGGGCGAAGGTCTGGCCGGCGACGGTGTTGTTGAAGGCACCGAAGGCCACCAGGTTGATGTTGACGGCATTGAGCATGAGCTCGACGGACATGAGCACCAGCACGCCGTTCTTGCGGGCGAGGACCCCGTACACGCCCATGGCGAAGAGCACGGCCGCCAACATGAGGAACTGGTTGAGGTACATCAGTGGAGATCCGTCATGTGTCAGTCCCGCCTGGCGAGGGCAACCGCCCCGACGAGGGCGGCGAGCAACAGTACAGATGCCACCTCGAACGGCACCACATAGGTGCCGAAGATGGAGTCGCTGACCGCGGCGGTGCGCTGCACACCCTGGAACTTGATCTCCTGGGTACCCCAGGCGTCGGCAAGGACCGAAGCCAACGCCCCCAGCACGAACAGGGCCACGAGGGCCGCCGTCCAGCGTTGGTCGTTGTCGAGGTCGCCCTCCTTGCCGATGGGTGCCCGGGTGAGCATGACGCCGAACAGGAGCAGGACCACGATGGCGCCGATGTAGACGAGGACCTGGACCCAGGCCACGAACTCGGCGCCCAGCAGGATGAAGATGGCGGCCACGCCCCCCAGGACGATGGCCAGGAAGAGAGCGGCCCGAACGACGTTCGTGGTGGTGACGAGGCGGAATCCCGCCCCCACCATGGCCGCGGCGATCAACCCGAAGGCGATGTTCTCTGCCACCACGGGACCGGCTCCCCTACTTCTTCTTCACGGCGCCGACCTCCAGCGCCGGGGGCTCGGGGACGGTGCCCATCCACTCGCCGAGCTTGTCCTTGTCGTGGAGAAGATCGGCGATGCGCACCTCGGAGTACTCGTACTCAGGCGTCCAGAACAGGGCGTCGAACGGGCACACCTCCACGCAGATCCCGCAGTACATGCAGAGGGCGTAGTCGATGTCGAAACGGTCGAGGATGTTGACCGTCCGCGGCTTTCCGCCTTCGCGACGGGGTGGGCGCTTCTCCTTGTGGCCCTCGATGTAGATGCACCAGTCGGGGCACTCGCGCCCGCACAGCATGCAGGCCGTGCAGTTCTCCTCCTTGAGGGCGATGACGCCCCGGGCCCGTGTGGGGGGTGTCTCCTTCTCGTGGGGGTACTGCACCGTGACAGGCGGTTCGAGCATGGTCTTGAACGTGACGCCGAGGCCCTTGACCAGGCCGGCGCCGGGGATCTTCGGCATTACAGGGCCACCTTGAGGATTCCGGTCGCGAGGATGTTGAGGAGACTGAGGGGGATGAGGTACTTCCAGGCGAAGGTCTGGAGCTGATCCTCGCGGAAGCGGGGGAAGGTGAAGCGGATCCAGAAGATCAGGAAGGCCACGAACATGACCTTGATCCCGAGCACGACGGGGCCCAGCAGGTCGGCCATGATCCCGGTCTCGAAGATGGGCTGGTACCAGCCCCCCAGGTAGAGGGTGGCGGCGATGCCGGCCAGGGCGAAGGCGGTGCCGAACTCGGAGATGAAGAAGAACAGGAACCGGAAGCCGGTGTACTCGGTCATGAACCCGGCCACCAGCTCGGACTCGGCGACGGGCATGTCGAAGGGGGTCTGGCTCAGCTCGGCCTGGGCAGCGGCGATGAACAGGATGAACCCGACGATCTGGGTGAAGACGAAGGGATTGCCGATGATCCCGATTCCGAAGATCGACTGGTCGGCCTGGGCGTGGACGATCCCCTGCAGGCTCATGGTGCCGGCCTGGATCACCACACCCACCGTGGCCAGCACGAGGGGCAACTCGTAGGCGATGAGCTGGCCGGCCGCCCGCAACGCGCCGAGCAACGAGAACTTGTTGGCCGACGCCCAGCCGGCCATCAGGACGCCGATCACCGACAGCGACGACACGGCCAGAGCGAAGAAGATGCCCACGTCGAGGTCCTGCACGACCAGGCGGGGCCCGGCCGGGACCACCACGTAGATGAGGAAGGTCGAGATCAGGATGACGAGCGGGGCCAGGGCGAACACCCGCCGGTCGGCCTCGGCGGGGATGATGTCCTCCTTCTGGATGAACTTGATCCCGTCGCCGATGAGCTGGAACCAGCCGTGGTACCCGCCTGGTTCCATGGGTCCCATCCGGCTCTGCATGTGGGCCATCATCTTCAGGAGGAAGACATAGCCCAAGATGATGGCGCCGGCGGGGACGATGGACAGCACGATCACCGTCTTGATGGCCGTGAGCTGCCAGTAACTGAGGCTGATGGCGAGCATCTACGAGCTCCGCCGGGCGGGACGGGTGACAACCCGCCTCGTCATACGGCCCCTCGCGGCTCCGGTCGACGGATCAGCGGGAGGGCGGCGGCGGACGTTCACGGACGGGAGACTAACGAGCAGGTCAGGCGCTCGCCAGATTCGGGACGCTCTAGCCAGGGCGGACGCCGAGACCCGACGGCTACGAGGGCCGGGACTCCGCCCTCGCCGTCATCGCCGAGGCCGCCGATCGCGTAGGGGATCAGAACGGGTAGGGAGCGATCTCGCTGCGGACCGTGACCCACTGGGTCTCGGTGAATGCCTCCATGTTGGCCTCCGCCCCCCCGAGACGCGAACCCGTGCCCGACGCGCCGACCCCGCCGAACGGGGCATTGGCCTCGTCGTTCACGGTCTGGTCGTTGATGTGCACGATCCCGGCCGGGATGCGCTCGGCGAGGGCCAGACCCTTCATGGCGTCGCGGGTGAGGATCCCCAGGGCCAGCCCGTACTCAGTGCCGGCGGCGAGGGAGGCGGCCTCGTCCAGCGAGGAGAACGTGGTGACGGGGGCCACGGGGCCGAAGATCTCTTCGGCGTACGCGGGCATGGCCGGCGTCACGTCGCTCAGGACGGTTGGCCGGTAGAACAGGCCTTCGAAGGTCCCGCCCGAGGCCAGACCGGCACCCGCATCCACGCTGGAGGTGACCAGGCCATGGATCCTGTCGCGTTGGACATCGTCGATCACCGGGCCGAGCGCCACCGGCCCGGTGGCAGGATCGCCCACCCGCAGCTGCGAGGCCTCGGCCGCCAGGCGTTCGACGTAGGCATCGGCCAGACTTTCGTGCACAAGGTGGCGGCCGGCCGTCATGCAGATCTGGCCCTGATGGAGAAACGACGCCCATGCCCCGGCGGAGGCGGCCCGGTCGATATCGGCATCGTCGAGCACGATCAGCGCGCTGTTCCCACCCAGCTCCAGGTGCGCCCGCTTCAGGTGCCGGCCGGCCAGTTCGGCCACACCCCGGCCCACCCTCGTCGAGCCGGTGAACGACACGACCCGGACCAGAGGGTGGGTGATCATGGCCTCACCGACCTCGGCCGCGCCGGGCAGGACATGGAGCAGGCCCGGAGGAAGTCCGGCCTCCTCGAAGATACGGGCGAGGGCGACACCGCCACACACGGCCGTGCGGGGGTCGGGCTTGAGCACCACTGCGTTGCCCAGGGCGAGAGCGGGCGCCACGGCGCGGATGGCCAGGACCAGGGGGAAATTGAACGGGGAGATGACGGCGACGACGCCGACCGGGCGTCGCCGGGAAAGGCTCAGCCGTGGTGCGGCCGTGGGGAGGAGGCGACCGTAGGGCGCCGACGCCAGGGCGGCGGCCTCGTAGCACTCGTTGGCGGCGGCGTGGGTCTCCACCCCTGCCTTGGGCGGGATCGACCCCGCTTCGCGCACGAGCCAGTCCTGCACGTCAGGGGCGTGGGCCTCCCAGAGATCGCCGGCCCGGCGCAGCACCGCCGATCGTTCCTCGTAGGAGGCTTGGGCCCAGGCTCCCTGGGCGTCGGCGGCCGTCGCTGCGGCCCGCTCGACGTCACCTCCCGTGGCCAGACCCAACTGGGCCAACTCGGCGCCGGTGGCCGGTTCCACCACGGGGTAGGTGCCTCCCCCGGCGGCCACCCATCCTCCGCTGAAGATCCTGCCCTCCCAGCCCGCCAGGGCAAGAATTGGCACTATCGGTCGATGTCGCCGAGGATGAAGTAGAGGCTGGACAAGATGGTGATGATGTCGGGCACGTACACGCCCTTCAGCAACCAGGGGACGATCGACGTGTTGTTGAACGACGCCGACCGGATCTTGCAACGGATGGGCCCAAGGCCACCCTGGCTCACCACGTAGTAGCCCATCTCGCCCAGAGGGTTCTCAGTGTGGGCCCACGCCTCGCCTGCCGGCACCTTGATGATGCGCGGCACCTTGGCCTGGATGGGCCCGGCGGGAAGCCCGTCGAGCATCTGGTCGACCATCTTGGTGGCCTCACGGGTTTCCTGAAGGCGTACCCAGTAGCGGGCGAACGAGTCGCCGTCGGGATGGGTCCAGACCTTCCAGTCGAGGTCTTTCCAGGCCAGGGGCGACGGGGCGTCGCGACGCAGGTCCCAGTCGACTCCGCTGGCGCGGATGTTGGCCCCCGACAGGCCGTAGGACAGACCGACGCCGGCGGGGATGACCCCGACGCCGCGGGTACGGGCCTCGAAGATCTCGTTGCCCATGAGCAGGTCTTCGAGCTGGTCGCAGTAGGTCCGGATCCGCTTCATGGCATCGTGGGTCTCGGCCACCCAACCCCGGGGGAGGTCCTCTTTGAGCCCGCCCATGCGGTCGTAGTTGGGGTGGAACCGCCCACCCGTGGCCGCCTCGATGAGGTTGAGCACGTACTCCCGGTCGCGGAACGCGAAGAACACCGGCGTGATGGCGCCCAGCTGCACCCCCATCTCCCCGATGAACAGGGTGATGTTGGCGATCCGGCTCAGCTCGAACATGATCGTGCGGATGTACTGGGCTCGGGGGGGCGCCTCGACCTCCATCAACTGCTCGGCAGCCAGGATGAACGGCACCTCGTTGGCGAACGACGACAGCCAGTCGATGCGGTTGATCAGGGTGGTCACCTGGGGAAAGGTGCGAACCTCGGTGAGCTTCTCGTAGCCCCGGTGCATGTAGCCGCACACCACCTCGGCGTTGATCACCTGCTCGCCGTCGAGGCGGGCGATGATGCGCAGGGTGCCGTGGGTGGCCGGGTGCTGGGGGCCGAGGTTGAGCGTCATCTCCTCGGTCTGGAGCTCGACGTTCACCCGGGCGTCGGCCGCCTGGCCTGCGATGTAGGCCATCCGCCCCTGCTCGCTGACTGCGGTCACGAGCCCTCCCCTGCTTCGGCCCCGGCGGCGGCCGCGGCTGCCTCCTCCTCGCTCTCGGGCATGGGCTCCACGTCGACCAGGCCGGGCCAGGGCTTCACCTCGCGGGCGAGAAGCGGGAAGTCCTTACGGAGAGGAAAGCCCTCGAACTCGCCGGGCAGGTACATGTGGACCAGGTGAGGGTGTCCCACGAAGTCGAAGCCGAACATCTCCCAGGTCTCACGCTCGTGCCAATCGGCCCCGGCATACACCTCCGACCACGTTTCGACCGCGGGGGCGTCGTCGTCGAGGTCGGCTTTGAGCGTGATCCCCATGTGGCGCTCGATCGAATAGAGGCGGGCGAAGACCTGGAAACGGGTGTCGCCCCCGGTGTGACCGGTCTGCCAACCGCCGGAGCCATCGCCCTCCGTGGACCTGACCTCGGGCGCGGCCTCGGCCTCGGCCACCGCCTCGTTCTGGGCCTCGGCCTCGTCGCCGCCCTCGTCGCCGGCGTCGATCTCCTCCGTGGCCACGTCGCCCCGCATCAGCGAGGTGGCGGGCATCCAATCGAGGCCCGACAGGAAGCAGAAGTACTCGAAGCCCAGCGATCGGCACACCTCGGCCGTGCGCTTCCATCCCTCGCGCCTGACCCGCATCCAGACGTCGTCGCGGTGGAGCTCGGTGGCTACCAGGTCATCGCCCAGCTCGGTGGTCAAGGCATCGAGGACCACCTGGCGGGCGTCGTCGACCGGCGGCCCCTCGGTTCCGCCTGTGGTCGTGTCGTCGCCGTCGCCGGGTGCTTCGTCGACGTCGGTCGTCTCCTCCACGTCGTCGACGGGCGGCTCAGTTGACGACAATCGGCTCACCTCGCCAACGTTCGGCCATGTCCTCGTCCTGGATGCGCTGCTGGAGGAGCACGATGCCCTCGAGGAGGGCCTCGGGGCGGGGCGGGCAGCCGGGGACGTAGACGTCGACGGGAATGATCTGGTCGACACCCTTGGTGACCGAGTACGAGTCCCAGTAGGGGCCGCCGCAGTTGGCGCACGATCCCATGGAGATGACGTACTTGGGGTCGGGCATCTGCTCCCAGAGACGGCGGATGGCCGGGGCCATCTTGTCGGTGACGGTGCCGGAGATCACGACCAGGTCGGCCTGGCGGGGGCCGGCGGGAAAGGGGATGACCCCCAGGCGCATGACGTCGTAGCGCGGCGAGCCGAACGCCGCCCCCATCTCGATGGCACAGCAGGCCAGGCCCCACTGGTACACCCAGAGGGAGTACTTGCGGCTGTAGTTCAGGAGCCAGGTGAGGGGCTTGAAGGCCTTCCCGGACAGGCCCCCCCGCTCGACTACACCCACCGCAGCACTCCCTTGCGCCAGGCGTAGACCAGGCCCAGGGCGAGGATGACGATGAAGATGCCCATCTCGACGAGGCCGAAGACCGACAGCGCCTCGAGGCGCACGGCCCACGGGAAGATGAACGCCGCTTCCACGTCGAACATAACGAAGAGCAGGGCGAACACGTAGTAGCGGATCTGGCTCTGCGACCAGCCCACCCCGACGGGATCGACCCCGCACTCGTAGTTGATGTACTTCTGGGCCTGAGGGCGGGTGGGGCGGATCAGCCTGCCCAGGCTGAGCATGCCGCCGACCATCAGGACGGCTGCTCCACAGAAGACGGCGACGGTCAGGTACTGGCGTAGGAAAGCTGACACGCGGGTGAGCGTAGTGAAGCCGGGAGCGCACCGCCAAGACGGTGCGCCACCCACCCGTTCCGGTCACGTTTCGGTCGGTCCTGGCCCACCGAAACGTGACCAGAACGGTGACGGCGGCAGGCGGACTGCCATACTCCCCGGATGCGTGACCACGCACCGCCCGGGCGGGCCACGCCGTGGGCGACGTTCCGCGCCGATCTCGGCGCCAGCCTGGCTGTCTGGTCCTCGGAACGAGACTGCCACTGTGGACCCTCGTCCTCGCTCTGGCCATCGAGATCCCCACGGCACTTGCCCGGGAACCCGATCTCAGAGGCCTGGCCTTGGTCGCCCTGCCCTTCGGGCTCGTCATGGCCGGATGGGTCGGGACCCAACGCATCTGGTACCTCCGGGCCTTTCGGGGCAGGACCATGGGGGCCCGGCGAGCCCAAGCGGTTCACCTGGGCCTACGTCGGCCCCTTCATCGGCGTCAGCCTGCTCGTCGGAGCGGTTCTCGGGGCCCTCACTCTGCTCGTCGGGCTGGCTATAGGGGCAGTCGTCCCCCTTACCCTGGCCCGGTCCACCGGCTGGTCGCCTATCTCACAGTCGTCACGATCCTCGTGGACGTTCTTCTGACCTTTGTCACGCCGGCCCTCGCCTACTCGACCGACAGGCCAGCCAAGGCGATCGCCCTGGGATGGCGACTGTTGCGCCAGGACTGGCCCCAATGCGCCTGGTACGCGCTCACCCCGCCACTGGCGCTCATCCTGATCACCCGGGCGCTTCCCAGGTCGAGCCTCGCCGTGGTGCCAGCGGCGATCTTCGGGACACTGGCGTGGATGCTCAACCTGTGGTTCAAGGGCGCGACCGCCGCCTACTACCTCCGAGGCCACGACGTCGGGGACGACGGCGCCGCTCGTTTCGGCCCTGGCCGACCTCGACGCCGGGGTTTCCGATGAGCCAAGCGCTCACCCGGTCGGAGTTGGGGGGGCCATGCGGGCGGTGACGGCCCGGTAGCGGGCGGTGCCGCGGATGGTGGCCAGGTCGGGGTCATCATCGACCAGCGAGCGGTCGGCCAGGCCGGCTTCCACCGCGCGTTCCAGCCAGTCGAGGGCGTCGTCGGGCCTGGTCGCCCGCGCCCAGCTGCAGGCCACGTCGTACGCCACGTGGGCCGGCTCCTCCGCACCGGCGTCGAAGGCCCGCTGGCCGACGGCGGCCGCCTCGGGGTAGCGGCCGGCGGCGAACAGGTGCGACTGGAGGTGCACGAGCGCACCGACGCCGGCCCCCGGGGTGGCCAGCAGGCGGTCGGTGAGCTGGTCCACCACCCCGGCCCGGGCCACGGTCTGGGCGACGATCAGGCTCCACGGGCCTGACTGGCTGCGTTCGAAGGCCTCGGCGAAGGCGTCGAGCGCGTCGGTGGTCCGGCCCTCGTCCAGGGCCATCGACCCGGTCAGGAAGCCGTTGACGGCCACGCCCGGGGGCATGGCCTCCAGGACGGCGGCCGCCGAGGCCGATCCCCCGGTGGCGAACCGGGCCCAGGCCTTGAGCTCGACGGCCGGGGCGGCAACGTCGGCTACCGGCGGCGGGGTCGTGGCCAGCAGGGCGTCGGCCGCCGAGACGGCGGCGTCGAGGTCGTTGCGGAGAAGGGCCTGGTATCCGGGCACCAGCGGTTCACGCTGACGGGCGAGGCGGTCCTGGCGCAGCGAGTTGTAGTTCTGGGCGATGAAGAACACTGCGAACAGCGCCCCGAATACGTAGTTGAGCTGGTAGGCGTAAAGGGCGGCGGCGGCGGCCACGGCGATGGACACCTTGTAGGCGATCCTCTGGCCGTCCTCGCCCTTGAGCCGCCGCAGTACCGACGCCGCCACCTGGCCGCCGTCGAGGGGAAGGACGGGGAGGAGGTTGACGCCCGACCAGGCGATGTTCACGAACACCAGCTCGCGCAGCACCAGGTCCCAGGTCCCCGAGGAGCCGGTCGGGTTCTGGAGCAGGAACGCGGGCAGCCCCAAAAGGACCAGGGCGGTGAGGGGGCCGGCCAGGCTCACGACGATGTCGGAGCTCCCGGTGAGCGGCCCCGAACCCGAGGTCAGCCCCCCCATCCCCTGCAGCACGATGCGCGGCCGCTGGCCGTAGATGCGGAAGGCCACGGCGTGGCCCAGCTCGTGGAGGAGCACCGAAACGAACACCACGACCACCCAGCTGACGATGAAGACCGCGGTCCCTCCCCCGACGCCCAGCAGGAGGGCGATCAGGAAGAACGAGGCATCGATGTGGACGGGGATGCCGAAGATGCGGAAGCGGAGACCGGCTGCCACGAAGCCACGGTAGGCCGGGGATCAGCCGTCGAGTTGGCGGCGTCCCTCCAGGGCGCGTCCCAGGGTCAACTCGTCGGCGTACTCGAGGTCGCCGCCCACCGGCAGGCCGCTGGCGATGCGCGTGGTGCGTATTCCGAGGGGCTTGAGCAGCCGGGCCAGGTACATGGCGGTGGCCTCACCCTCGATGTTGGGATTGGTGCACAGGATGATCTCGGCCACCTCCTCGTTGCGGATGCGGGCCAGCAGCTCCTTCACCCGCAACTGATCGGGACCGATGCCCTCGAGGGGGCTGATGGCGCCCTGAAGGACGTGGTAGCGGCCTTTGAACTCCTGGGTCTTCTCCACGGCCACGACGTCGCGGGGCTCCTCGACCACGCAGACGAGGGTCGTGTCGCGGCGGGAGTCGAGACAGATGTCGCACTCCTCGCCCTCGCACACGTTGAAGCAGCGCTTGCAGAACGACACCCGCTCCTTGGCCTCGGTGATGCTTCGGGCCAGGCGGAGGGCGTCGTCGAGGGGCAGCTTCAGGAGATAGAACGCGATGCGCTGAGCCGACTTGGGGCCCACCCCGGGAAGGCGGCCGAGCTCGTCGATGAGGCTCTGGACGGGGGCGGCGTACAGGTGTCGGTGCTCCGGGCCGTCAGCCCAGCAGGCCGCCGCCGAGGCCGCCCAGATCGAAGCCGCCCATGGCCGACTCGTTGACCTTGGCGGCCTGGGCCATGGCGTCGTGGATGGCCGCGAGGACCAGGTCTTCGAGCATGCCCACGTCGTCGGGGTCGACGGCGGCGGGGTCGATGGAGACACTGCGGAACTCCATGGCCCCGGTGACGCGCATCTTCACGACGCCGCCCCCGGCCTGGCCCTCGACCTCCTGCTCGGCCGCCTCGTCGCGGGCCGACATGAGCTGCTCCTGCATCTTCTGGGCCTGCTTCAACAGCTCGTTCATGTCGGGCTGCTGAGGCCCACCTTGGTTGGCCACCGGCTACTCCTCCACCACTTCGGCGCCTTCGAACGCCTTCATCACGTGGTCAAGGGGTGAGGCTAGCTCGCCGGGCGGGGCATCCCTGAGGTCGTTCACGTCGACGTCGTCGTCGGGCGGAGGCGATGGCTCGGCTCCGGCAACCGGCGCAGTGGTTTCCACGGTCAGCCGTAGCGGGACGGGCTGGCCGAAGTGGGCGGACAGGGCCTCCTCGGCGACGGCGCGAACCTCCTCGCAGCGGTCGCGGTGAACGGCGTTGGGCAGAGCGAACACGGCCACCCCGTCGCCGGCTGACACGAAACGTCCGACCTGGAGGCGCACGGCTGCCCGCCTGGGGATCATCCCCAGGACGTGGTCGCCCCAGGCCAGGGTGAGGGCGTCGCGGGACGGGAAATCCGCTGACCCGGCCGTCGGGGTAGCGGGCGGAGCGGCAGCGGACGCCGGCGCGGCCTGCGGGGCTCGGGGCGAAACGGCCGGGGCGGGGGGCGGAGCAGCAGGGCCCGGGGGGCCGGGGGCCGGGGCGCGGGTGACCGTGCCGGGCTCGGGCGGGGCGTCACCCCGTGTGGGATCGGGGAAGGGGGGAGGGGCGGGGGCGGCCCGGCGGGTGTCGGCCCCCGGCCTGCGGCTCGAGCCAAGAGCCTGGCGGGCGCCCGAAGCGGGACCCGGGCGGGGTTTGGCGACGCCGGTCGACGACGCCGGACCGCTGGGAGGCGCAGCGTCGGGAACCGACGGGGCTGTCGGGGCTGTCGGTGCTGTCGGGGCGGGAGCCGGGACCAGCGGGGGGGCGGCGGCCGGGGCGGGAGCCGGAACCGAGGTCGGACCCGCCGAGGGATGAGCCGCCGCCGCCCCCGTGCCGAGCGCCGACACCAGCCGTTCCAGGCTTTCGAGTCGCTCGAGGATGGCGGCCGGCGACACGTCGACCTCCGGACGGCACAGGCGGACGAAAGCCACATCTAGCAGCACCCGGGGATCGGGGGCGTCGCGCATAGCGACCAGGGTGTCGCCGAGAACCTCCATCGCCCGCACCGCAGCGGCAGGACCGAGGCGGCGCCCCTGGGCCTCCACCCGGGCCAAGTCGTCGTCGGGGAGGCCCACCAGGCCCCGGCTCATCGTGACCAGGAAGGCTTGGCGGAGGTGCTCGAGGACTTGGCGGGTGAGCTGGCGGGGATCGTGGCCGGCGCCACAGCGTTCGGCCACGAACAGCAGCGCTTGGCCGACATCGCGCTCGACGAGGGCCTCGATGAGCTCGTCGGTGCCGGGCGGCTCGTGGTCGATTCCGCCCGCGGCGGCCACCTGGTCGAGCACCGATAGGGCGTCACGAGCCGACCCGTTGCCCCGTCGGGCGACCAGGTCGATGGCCTCTGGGGCCACGTCGAGGCCGGCATCGGTGGCCACCGACTGCAGCAGCTCCACCAACAGCGCAGCCGGGAACAGCCGGAACTCGAAGTGCTGGGTCCGGCTCTGGATGGTGATGAGCACCTTCTGGGGCTCGGTCGTGGCCAGCACGAACACCACGTGCGCCGGCGGCTCCTCCAGGGTCTTCAGCAGGGTGTTGGCGGCCTCGGTGGTGAGCATGTGTACCTCGTCGACGATGTAGACCTTCCACCGCCCCGGGGTGCCGAGCGATACCCGGGCGACCAACTCCCGCATGGCGTCGATGCCGCGGTTGGACGCGGCGTCGAGCTCGATGACGTCGAGGGAGCGGCCTTCGGTGATCTCGACGCAGGACGCGCAGCGACCACAGGGCTCGCCGTCCTCGGGGGCCGTGCAGTTGAGCGCCTTGGCCAGGATGCGGGCAGTGGAGGTCTTGCCCGTTCCCCGGGGGCCGCTGAACAGGTAGGCGTGAGCCACGTTGTCGGTGCGTACCGCGTTGCGCAGGGTCTGGGTGATGTGATCCTGGCCCCGGACCTCGGAGAAGCGCTGCGGCCGGTACCGCCGGTACAGCGACTGGAACGCAGGCACGGCCCGAGGCTATTGCACGGCTGCGACAGCGGCAGTCGGCCGTCCTCAAAGTTCAGATCACTCGTGCGGATCGGGCTGCGCCCCTCCCTCGTCACGGCCCGCGCGTCGCTTCTTTGCCGTGAACATGTCCCAATCCCCCAGTGCTCGAAAGAGGCCCAGGACCTGCCCGGCCCGCGACACGATCAGGAAAACGACGATCACGACGATGGTCACCAGTTCCCACACCCGAAAGACCCTCCGCTTCCAAGTTCCCGGGTACCCCTCGAGGGCACTGCGTCGAACGCCGACGCTCGGTGCAGCGGCCAGGCTGGACTGCGGCACACGAAAGGCTCCGCTGAGAGCTGCTGCCTCCCGGCCCTGACTCGGTTCACGGACTTCCGTTGCGCAGGACCCAGCCGCTGCACGGAGCGGCGGCGTGTCCGCACGAAGACGATAGCCTGGTGGCACTCGGAGGGGTGCGGGAGCGGCCGAACCGGCACGCCTGGAGAGCGTGTAGGGGGCAACCCCTCGTGGGTTCAAATCCCACTCCCTCCGCCAAGGTCAGAAGGATACGACCTGTGCATCTCATGAGCCACGATCTGGTGCCGCGCCCATCACCTGCACCGGTCGTTATCTCCTGGACCCGCAGCAGGTCAGTCCTTGCCCCTCTTTCCCTTGCCCGGCGCAGGCGCGACGGTCGTGGGCGCGGCGGTAGGAGGCGCTGCGGTGCGCGTGAGGGCGTCGACGACCGACTGATCGATGCCGGGCACGCGCGCGAGCACCTGGACCACGGTTGCCGCGGCGCTGGCGGTGAGCTGGCCGGCCTTGGCCAATCCGACCGTGGTGGCCACCAGGGCGGTGGCGTCGGAGCCGCCTCCGCCGGCCTGGACCTGGCCGGCGAGGGCCTGGAGACGCGAAGCCAGGGTGGCGGCCATGGAACCGTCGGCGGGACCGAGGCGACCGGCGGTGTCACGTAGTTGCTGGGCCACACCGGCTGCGGGAGAGGCCACCGTGGTCGTCACCTGCGAGCGGGTGGACGACGTTCCGCCGGCCGCTGGAGAGGGCGCCCGGCTGCTCGACCCGGCGCGGACCACCAAGAAGACGACGAGGATGGCGAGGCCGGCGAGGACCACCCCGATCAGCCCGCGCTGCAGCCAATCTCGTCGGACCCGAGAAGTCGCCGGCGCTGCAGCCGCCGGATCGTCGATGTCGCCGCCGGCGAGCACCTGAGTGGCGCCGGCGCCGGCCACGTTCACCGTGTCGGCGAGTGTCGCAGCGACGCCGGTGGATGAGGACAGGGCTGTGGCCATCTCCTGAGCGGAGGTGAACCGGGCCGATGGGTCGTGGGCCATGGCCCGCTCGATGGTGGCAACCAGCCCGGTGTCGAGATCGGGGCGGGCCTCTGACAGCGGCCGGTGCGTCCCCGACATCACGGCGCGAGCCGTGGCCATCGTCGTGGGGCCGCTGAAGGGCTTGAACCCGGCCAGCGCCTCGTAGGCCACCACGCCGAGGGCCCAAAGATCCGAGCGGGGACCGGCGGCGATGCCCTCGAGGCGTTCGGGGGCGATGTAGGCGGGGGTGCCGAGAAGTTGGCCGGTGTTCGTAAGGTCGCCGCCGTCGCCTGCCTCCAGACTCTTGGCAATACCGAAGTCGGCGACCATGGCCCGACCGTCGGCGCCCAACAAGATGTTGGCGGGCTTGACGTCGCGGTGAATAAGTCCGACGGCGTGGGCCGCCCCCAGGGCGCCGAGCACCTCGGACATCACCTTTACCAGCCAGGCCGGGTCGACAGGTCCGCCCGCCATGCGGTCACCCAGCGTCTCGCCGCCGAGGCGTTCCATGACGATGTACGGGACCCCGTCGAACTCACCCGTGTCGAAGACGGCGACGGCGTTGGGGTGGGACAGCGAAGCAGCCGCCCGGGCTTCGGCTTCGAACCGGGTGCGAATGTCGGGCTGGGCGGCCATGGCCGGAAGAAGCAGCTTGACCGCCACCTGACGACCCAGGCGGCGGTCGGTGCCGGCGAAGACCTCGGCCATCCCGCCGCGCCCGATCACCTCGCCCACTTCGTAGCGCTCGGCGATCACCCGCTCGACTATGGCGAGTCCTGTCCAGCCAGCTGGCGAGACCGTTCGTCGCCGACGAGGGCGTCGTGGAGATCGTCGAGGTCCCCGAGCAGGATCTTGTCGAGCTTGTGGAGGGTGAGGCCGATGCGGTGGTCGGTGACCCGGTTGTCCTTGAAGTTGTAAGTGCGGATCTTCTCCGAGCGTCCGCCTCCGCCGATCTGTCCCCTTCGGGTCTCCGACAACTCGGCGGCCCGCCGGTCCTGCTCGGCCTTGAGCAGGCGGGCCCGCAGCACCAGCATTGCCTTGGCCCGGTTCTGAATCTGGCTCTTCTCGTCCTGCATGGCCACCACGATGCCGGTGGGCAGGTGGGTGACCCGCACGGCCGAGTCGGTGGTGTTCACCGACTGCCCGCCGGGGCCCGTCGAGCGGTAAACGTCGACTTTGAGGTCGCCCTCGTCGATCGAGACGTCGACCTCCTCGGCCTCGGGTAGCACGCTTACCGTGGCCGAACTGGTGTGAATACGCCCCTGGGCCTCGGTGACGGGGACCCGCTGCACGCGGTGAGGGCCGCCCTCGTGCTTCATCCGGGTCCAGACCCCGTCGCCCTTGAGCAGGAAGGTGACTTCGTTGACCCCCCCCATGTCGGACGCGTCGGCGGCCAGCACCTCGAGCTTCCAGCCCCGGCGGGTCGCGTAGTGGCCGTACATCTCAAAGAGGTCCTTGGCGAACAGGTTGGCCTCCTCGCCGCCTTCGGCTCCCCGGATCTCGATGATGACGTTCTTGGCATCGTTGGGGTCGGTGGGCAACAGGAGCAGCCTCAGGTTGCGGTCGAGGTCGACCAGAGCCAACTCCGACTCTTCGATCTGGGCCCGCAGGAAGTCGCGGTCGGTGCCCGACGACTCACCCAACATCTCCTTGGCCGCGGCCAGATCGTCGAGTGTCGCCTGGTAGCGGCGATAGGCCGACACGACCGGCTCGAGGGCCTTGGCCCGTCTCGAGCGCTCGACCAGGGCCCGCTGGTCGGCAAGCACCTCGGGGCGCATCAGGTCGGCCATGACCTCGTCGTACTCACGGGCCAGCCGGGCCAGGCGTTCCAGCATCGAGGCCAGGCTACCGGGGGGCTACCCCTACAGCGGTTTTCGGGATGAAGTTCCCATCAGCAGAGCCCCGGGCGCCGGTTACAGACTTCTTCGTTCGGCGGCGGATCGGGTGGCGGGTCGTGTTGCACGACCGTGGTCGTGGGGTGCGGAGTGGTGGTGTCGGGAACGGTAGGCGCCGTGGTGGGCGTCGGTTCATCCGGCGGGTTGCTCGGAGGAGGTGACGTGGGGCTCGGTGTGTCCGGCGATGACGGGTTCGATGCCTTGGAGGGGGCCGAGGGTGCGGCGGGGCCATCCGACGACGGCTTGGTGGTCACGGGCGCTCCTGGTGCGGACTTGGGCGAGTCCGACGAACCGGAGTTCGACGACGGAACGTCAGTGGGCGGCGGAGCGTCACCCGGCGGCACTGCGGCGGTGGAGAAGAGCCCGGCGATGGTGGTCGAAGGGCCGGAGTCGATCGGCCGCCTGGTGTCGACATGTGACGTGTCGGCCCGCCGGCCCCCCGATGCCAGGACCACGGCGAAGGCAACGACGACGAGGGTGACGACCACCATCCCCGGAAGCAGTTCCCGCCAACGCGTGGTCCACCAGTCGCCCAGCGACGATAGCCACTCGGCGGGAGCACCCCGCCCGAGTGCCGCTATCGACCTCGGTTGGGTCGAAGGCCAGTCCGGGCCCGAGCCCGGCACCGGGGCCGAATGGCCCTTCGGTCGGGTCGCCTGGGCCTCCGACGACGACGCCACGGCGGCGACGGGCACGGGGTCGTCGGTGATCCGGCGCAGCTCCCCCAAAGCGGTGTGCAGGGCGCTGCCAAAGCCCGACTCGTGCAGAGCGGTGGCCGCCCCGGCGGCCGCCTCGGCCTCGGCGTCGTGGCCGGCCGGACCACCGGCCGAGCCGGTGACCAGGTTCCGGTCGAGCACGGGGTCGGGCGCCCACGGGTCGTCGCCAGGGGACAGACCACTGTGGGGGGAAGCGAGGAAGGCCCCGCTCGGGCGGGATGGCTGGGCGGCCGGGGAGGGTGGCGCGGCGGAAACAGCGGCCGCGGCTTCCGGCGGCGGAGACGCGGCGGAGGGCAATCGCAACAGGGCTCCGAGGGCCCGAGTCAGGTCGGCGTCGTTGGCAGCGCGCGCTCGACGACGATCGGGCTGGCGCTCAGCGGCGCCGTATTCGTTGAGACGGGGCTCAGAGATGGCGTGACTCCCTCGGGAAGGGCGCGACGAACCGGGGCGCGGACTCGTAGCGGCAAACCACGGGCGAAATGCTAGTCCTCGACGTGACCCGTCGCTTTCCTACTTGGCGGCCTTGCCCCGGGCGCCGTAGCGGCGCTCGAAGCGCTCCACCCGGCCGCCGGTGTCGACCAGCTTCTGCTTGCCCGTGTAGAAGGGGTGGCACTCGTTGCACAGCTCGGCCCGGAGGTCGGTCCTGGTGGAGCGGGTGGTGAAGGTGTTGCCGCACGAGCAGCGCACGGTGGCTGTCTCGTAGGTGGGGTGGATGTCGGTCTTCATGATGGGGGCTTCTCCTTAACCGGCGGGGGCCTTGGCGATCTCGGCCAGGAACTCGTCATTGCTCTTGGTGTTCCGAATCTTGTCCATCAACAACTCGAGACCGGCCCCGCCTTCCAGAGCGTTGAGCACCCGGCGAAGTTTCCACACCTGCTGGAGCTGGTTGTGCTCGAACAGGAGCTCTTCGTGGCGTGTCGAGCTGCCATTGACGTCGAGGGCGGGATAGATGCGGCGCTCGGCCAGCTTGCGGTCGAGACGGAGCTCCATATTACCGGTGCCCTTGAACTCTTCGAAGATCACCTCGTCCATCCGGGAGCCGGTCTCCACCAGGGCGGTGGCCAGGATGGTGAGCGAACCGCCCTCCTCGACGTTACGGGCTGAGCCGAAGAACTTCTTGGGCGGGTACAGGGCGCCCACGTCGATGCCACCGGACATGATCCGCCCGGTGGCGGGGGCAGCCAGGTTGTAGGCCCGGGAGAGGCGGGTGATGCCGTCGAGGACGATGCACACGTCGGTTCCGACCTCGACCAGGCGCTTGGCCCGCTCGAGGGTGAGCTCGGCCACCTGGGTGTGCTCCTCGGACGGCTTGTCGAACGTGGATGCCACCACCTCGCCCTTGACCGACCGCCGCATGTCGGTGACCTCCTCGGGCCGCTCGTCGACGAGAAGCACCATGAGGTGGATTTCCGGGTTGTTCTTCTCGATGGAGTGGGCGATCTGCTTGAGGACGGTGGTCTTACCCGCCTTCGGCGGCGACACGATGAGGCCACGCTGGCCTTTGCCGATCGGCGAGATGAGGTCGACGATGCGCGACACCATGTTGGTGCTGTCACCGGCCACCTCCAGGTGCAGGCGGGCGTCGGGGAACAACGGGGTGAGCTCCTCGAACCGAGGCCTCTGTCGAGCGTCGTCGGGGCTCATTTCGCTGACGGTGTCGATGCGTAGGAGGGCCGGCCAACTCTCGTTGTTGCCTGCCGGGCGGCTGGCGCCCTTCACGTAATCGCCCTTGCGCAGACCGAAGCGGCGCACCTGGCTCACCGAGACGTAGACGTCTTTGGCACTGGCCAGGTAGCCCGTGGTGCGCAGGAAGCCGTAGCCCTTCTCGTGCAGGTCGAGGAGGCCCTCGACCGGGATGGGCTCCCCCGAGAACTGGACGTCGTCGATCCGGTCCTGCTGGACGGGGACCCTCTCGCCGCGATCGCGGCCCCGTCGGCGTCGGCTACTGCTCCGACGGTTACCGCCTTCGCCGGCGTAGTCGGAGCCTTGGCCCTGACCTGCGCCCTGGCCCTGGCCGCCGCCCTGGTCGCCGCTGCGATTGTCGCGGTTGCGCTGGCGGTCGTCGGTACGGGGGCCCCCACCCAGCTGCCCGCCTCGGGGCTGCCGGCCGCCACCATCTGCGGGGACCATCGTCTTGGTATCGGAGTCGCTCCCGTTGTCGGCCCGGGGGGCGGTGACGTCCTCGGTGCGGGCGCCGTGGGAGGAACTACTTCCTTCGGGCACGGAGCCGCCACTCCGTTCGGGCACGGAGCCGCCACTCCGTTCGGGCACGGAGCTGGCTTCGGTGGGCGACGGCTCGTCGTCGGGCGACGGCGAGGGCTCCCGCGTCGGCGGCGTGACGAGGGGCCGGGTCGTCGGTTCGCCGTCGGGGTCGGTATCGGGTTCGGTCAGGGGCTCGGGCGGGGCGATCACCGCGGCCGGCTCGGTGGCGCCGTTGGCCGACGCACCGGCGTCGTCGGAGACCGACGCCGCCGGCGCTGTTGCTACCTTGGACGACCGTGGCCGCTTGGGCCGCGCTTCGCCACCGGTCTCGATACCGGCCTCGCGCAGGATCTGGTCGATGAGCGTCGACTTCGACGCCCGTCCCGAGGCCTTGACGCCCATGGCGGTGGCGATCGCCGCCAGCTCGTCGCGTTCTTTGCGTTCGAGGACGGACCGCTCGAGTGCCTGGGGCGCAATGCTCATCGTCTGCCTCCCGGCATGATGGTGGGTCCCGTGCCGAAGGCGCCGGAGAGGACGCCTGACGATCGGTCAGTGGCTCTCACGTGGGGGTGGGGCACCTGGGATCGGGGGATGTAGGTCATGGGTAGTTCATTTCGAACACTCCCATCCCGAAACACGCCTCGGGGCACAATCGATCGCCGCCGTCTTGAACCCGGGATGGCAACCATGAGGTCGATAAAGGATGGGGCAGGGATGCACTAGTGGGTGAAGGACGCGGAACTGACCGGAGTTATCTGAGGAGGAAAAAGCGGCGCCGCGTACGCATCTCAACCTCGGGGCCGGACTTCAGAATCTGCTTTCCGGAGCCGGACACCGCTACTTCAACCTGGACTCACAACTCCTACTACTGGCCTGGAGTCAGCAACGATGGTGCTGTCATCGTACCCACATCAGGGCCCTTGAGCAACATGGTCGTTGACCAACAGGGCGCCCGGCCCACACATGCCTGACGTGGACGCTGATAGTCGGAGCCGTCGCCGACGGGACGCTTTTACGCCGAGCGCTGGACGAGGCGGCTCATGAGGGAATGGCCGGGGACCGCGACACAGGCTTCGGTGGCCGCTTCGCTGTAGACCCCACCGTTGCCGTCGACCGTTGAGTCGACGAGCACATAGGGCACGGGATCGGAGGTGTGGGTGCGCATGGCCACGGGGGTGGCGTGGTCGGGGAGCAGGAGGAGGCGCCACGGCGCCAGGGCTTCCAGCCCCTCGACCAGGGGGCCGAGGATCCGGCGGTCCCAGTTCTCCAGCGCCTCCACCTTGGCAGCCAGGTCCCCGGCGTGGCCGGCCTCGTCGCTGGCCTCGACGTGGATGAGGAACAGATCGGTGCCGGCGGCCAGCGACTCGAGGCAGGCGTCGCGCTTGGCCTCGTAGTTCGTGTCGTACCAGCCCGTCGCGCCCTCGACGGCGACGGCAGGGATCCCGGTGAGCGCTCCGAGCCCGCGGACCAGGTCGACGGCGGAGACGAGTTGCGCGCTCAGGCCGTATATGGACGAGAAGGCGGGGATCTCGGGTTGGGCGCCTTGGCCCCAGAGCCAGACCTGGGTGGCCGCCAAGTCGAAACGGCCGACTACGTCGCGGGAGGCGTCCATGATCGCCTGCAGCTTGGGAGCGGCCGGACCCGTGGGCCACGAGGCGGGCCGTCCGGTGAGATCGTGGGGCGGCGTGCACGCGGCTTCGGCCCACGACCGCGGTGTCACCAGGATGTGGCGGTACTGAACTCCGGCGTGGAACACCACGCCGTCGCCGCCCAGCTCACGGTCGAGGGCGGCGATCACCTCGCCCGCGGCGTCGGTCGTCGGATGGCCGCCGGCGAAGTCGATCATGGTGCCGTCGGCACCGACGGTGACCAGGTTGGCCCGGTAGGCCACCTGGTCGGGCCGGAGCCGCAACCCCATGGCCGCGGCCTCGATGGGCGCCCGCCCCGTGTGGTAGCGGGCCGGGTCGTAGCCGAGGATCGAGAGGTTGCCGACATCGCTGCCCGGCGGGAACCCGGCCGGAATGGTCGCCGCCCGACCCACCTCGCCCCGGGCCGCCAGCGCGGCCAGATTGGGCATGGCGGCCGCCTCGAGGGGCGTGCGCCCGCCCAACTCGGCCACCGGCTCGTCAGCGGCCCCGTCGGGCACGCACACCACGTACTTCATCTAGGAGCGTGCATATCTATCCGCTTCAAAAGCAGTTGAGCGAAGCGACAGTGCTGGTCAGGCGTTCGGCTGCGAAGCGTCGATCCATAGATCAGCACGATTCTAGAGACCCAGGGCCATGCGCACGGCGTGCTCGTCGGGATCGATCGCCGGCGGGACCTCGATCTGGGCGATGGCCCGATCGGGATCCTTCAGGCCGTGGCCGGTGAGGGTGCACACCACCGTCGCCCCCTCCGGGGCCCCGACCTTGAGGAGCCCGGCCACCGATGCCGCCGATGCCGGCTCGCAGAACACGGCCTCCTCCGACGCCAGGAAGCTGTAGGCCTCGAGTATCTCGTCGTCGGTGACGGACTCGATGCCACCGCCCGACTCGGAGGCGGCCGCGGTGGCGCCGTACCACGAGGCCGGCCGGCCGATACGAATTGCCGTGGCGATGGTGTCGGGTTCGTCCACCGGATGGCCGAGCACGATGGGCGCGGCACCGGCGGCCTGGAATCCGAACATGGCCGGCAGGCGGGTGGAGTGCCCGGCGTCGGAGTACTCCCGGTACCCTTTCCAGTAGGCGGTGATGTTGCCGGCATTGCCCACCGGGATGCACTGCATGTGGGGCGCGTCGCCGAGGGCGTCGACTACCTCGAACGCAGCCGACTTCTGACCCTCGATGCGGTTCTTGTTCACCGAGTTGACCACTGTCACCGGCGCCTTTTCGGCCAAGGCGGCCACGAGAGCGAAGGCGTCGTCGAAGTTGCCCCGGATCTGCAGGACCCGGGCGCCATGGATGAGGGCCTGGGCCAGCTTTCCGAGGGCAATGTAGCCCTCGGGGATGAGCACGGCGCAGGTGAGGCCGGCTCGGGACGCGTAGGCGGCAGCCGACGCCGAGGTGTTGCCGGTCGACGCGCAAACCACCGCCTCGGCTTTGGCCTCGAGGGCCTTGGAGATGGCCAGTGTCATCCCCCGGTCCTTGAACGAGCCGGTGGGGTTGGCCCCCTCGACCTTCAACCAGACCGACGCCCCGACGCGCTCGGACAGCCTGGGCGCCGGGAGCAACGGGGTGGCACCCTCCTGCAGGGTGACCACCGGGGTGCCGTCGTCGACGGGCAGGAACTCGCGGTACTCCTCGATGACACCCCGCCATGCCGCTGCGGCCACCGGCTCCTACTCGGGCCCGATGACGCGCAACAGTGTGCCCACCCGGTCGACTTCGTCGAGCTCGCGCAGATCGGCGAGGGTGGCCTGTACGTCACGTTCGGCGGCGATGTGGGTGACCAGCACCAGCCGGGCCTCGTCACCCAGTCCGAGTTGCTCCATCTTGAGGATCGAGACCCCGTGGCGAGCCGTGGCGGCGGCCACCTTCTCGAGAACGCCGGGCCGGTCGACGACGTCGATGGTGATGTAGTACTGCGAACTGAGATCGGCGATGGGGCGTATGCGGGCCGGGACGAGGCCGGCGGGTGACGGAGCCGTGCCCCGACCCAGGTTCACCCCCGCGTCGACGAGGTCGCCGAGGACGGCCGACGCCGTGGGCCGGCCGCCCGCCCCCCGGCCGTAGAACATGAGCTCGCCGGAGGCCGCACCCTCCACGAAGACGGCGTTGAAGGCGTCGCGCACCGAGGCCAGGGGATGGTCTTTCGGCACCATGGCGGGATGGACGCGCACGGCTACCTCGCCGGGACCCCCGTGGGGGTCGGCGACGGCCTCGACCACGGCCAGGAGCTTGACCACGTACCCGAGCCGGTCGGCCATCTCGATGTCTTCGGACGTCACGCCGGAGATGCCCTCGCGGTGGACGTCGTCGGCCACCACGGCCACGCCGAAGGCCACGCTGGCAATGATGGCGGCCTTGGCTGCGGCGTCCCATCCCTCGACGTCGGCTGTGGGGTCGCGCTCGGCGAAGCCGAGGGCCTGGGCCTCGGCCAGGGCATCGGCGAACGAGCCTCCCCCCTCGCTCATGCGGGTGAGAATGAAGTTGGTGGTGCCGTTGACGATGCCCATGACCCGGCGCAGACGGTCGCCGGCCAGTGACTCCCGCAGGGGCCGAATGAGGGGGATGGCTCCGGCCACAGCCGCCTCGTAGAGCAGGGCGACACCCGCCTTGGCCGCCACCTGCACGAGCTCGGCACCGGCGCTGGCGATCACTTCCTTGTTGGCGGTGATGACGGGCTTGCCCGCCTTCAGGGCCGCTCCGATGAGACGGCGCGCCGGCTCCATGCCCCCCAGGAGCTCGACGACCACGTCGACCTCTGGATCGACCACCAGGGCGTCGGCATCGGCGGTGAGCACCCCCTCGCCCAGGTCCACCGAACGCTGCTTGGAGATGTCGTGCACGGCCACCCGGGCCACCTCGAGGCGGACCCCCGAGCGGGCGGCGATGGTGTCGCCGTGTTCGGCGACGAGGTCGACCAGGGCGCTGCCCACGGTTCCGCACCCGAGGATGCCCACACGCACCACGTTCTGTTCCACGGCCCAACCGTACCGGCTCCCAGCCGTCACTCCGTTGGGCACTGAGCCGTCACTCCGTTGGGCACGGAGCCGTCACTCCGTTGGGCACGGAGCCGTCACTCCGTTGGGCACGGAGCCAGCAACCGTTGGGCACGGAGCCAGCACCCCGTTGGCACTGAGCGAGGCCACTACCCTTCCCGGTATGGCTGTGACCGGACCCGATCCCCACCGCTTCTCGGCCGACGACTACCACCGCATGGAGGAGTCCGGAATCCTCGGCAACGACGACCGGGTGGAGCTCATCGACGGCGAGATCGTCGAGGCGGCGCCGGTGGGCGGACCGCATGGCGCGGCCGTCGAACGCATCGCCGCCAGCCTGACGGCCGCGGTGGGTGATCGGGCGACGGTGAGGGAAAGGAAACCGGTGGCACTGGGGGGCTCGTCGGAGCCCGAAGCCGACATCTGCGTGGTCCGGGCCCAGGCGGACCATTACGCCGAGCGCCATCCGCGACCCGAAGACGTGATCCTCCTGGTCGAGGTCGCCGACACGTCGGTGGGCTTCGACGACGAGGTCAAGGCTCCGCTCTACGCCAAGGCCGGCGTCATCGAGACGTGGATCGTCGACCTCTCCGCCGGTGTGGTGATCGTGGCCCGCGACCCCCAGCCGTGCGGATACATGGACGAACGCCGTGTCAGCCCGGGCGAGACCGTCGCTCCCCTGATGCTCCCGGGCGCCGCCGTGGCCGTGGCCGACCTTGTCTGAGCCGCATTGGCGAACGGGGGCTATTCGTCGAGACGGAGGAGGTCGTCGAGGGTCTCCCGGCGTACGACCACGCGGGCCTGACCGTCGGCCACGAAGACCACCGCCGGGCGGGGGACCTTGTTGTAGTTGGAGGCCATCGAATACCCGTAGGCCCCGGTGACCGGCGTGCACAGCACGTCACCGACGGCCAGGTCGGCCGGCACCCGGGCGTGGCGCGCCACGATGTCGCCCGACTCGCAGTGCTTGCCCACCACCGTCACCACCTGTAGTCGTTCGGCGTGCGGAGTGCGGGGAAGGAAGGCCTCGTAGCCGCTCCCGTACAGGACCGGCCTGGGGTTGTCGCTCATGCCCCCGTCGACCGACACGTAGCTTCGGATACCCGGGATCTCCTTGATCGTGCCCACCCGGTAGAGGGTGAGACCGGCCGCGGCGGCGATCGAGCGACCCGGCTCGGCCGTGACCTCGGATTCGATGCCGGCCCGGCGGCAGGCGTCGTGGAGAACGGTGGCCCACTCCGAAAGCGTTGGAGCCTGCTCTCCCTCCACGTAGGGCACCCCGAGCCCGCCACCCATGCAGAGCTCGGGTAGGCCCAGCGGGACGACGAAGTCGGCCAGGACCTCCACCGCCTTGGCGAAGGAGTCGGCCAGGAAGATCTGGCTGCCGATGTGGACGTGCAGCCCCACCACCTCGGTGGCCGGCGAGGCCAGGGCTCGTTCCACGGCCCGGGCGGCGTCGTCGTTGGCCAGGCCGAAGCCGAACTTGGAGTCGACCTGGCCGGTCATCACGTACTCATGGGTGTGGGCTTCGACGCCCGGCGTCACCCTCACCAGGACCTTGGCGGTGATCCCGTCGATCGCATGGAGGCGGTCGAGGCGGTCGAGCTCGTCGAAGGAGTCGACCACCAGGCGCACGCCGAGCTGGCGGGCCCGAGCCAGCTCCTCGGTCGACTTGTTGTTGCCGTGGAGCTTCAGGTCGCTGGGCGGCACGCCCGCAGCCAGCGCCACGTGCAGCTCGCCCCCGGTGGCGACGTCGAGGTGCATCCCCTCCTCGTGCACCAGCCGGGCCATGGCCAGGCAGAGGAAAGCCTTGCTGGCGTAGGCCACTCCCGGGCCGAAGACGGCAACCGCTTCCCGGCACCGGGCGCGCAGATGAGCCTCGTCGTAGACGAACAGCGGAGTCCCCTCGGCCTCGGCCAGGCTGCACAGATCGACGCCGCCGACGGTGAGCCGGCCGTCGGGACCGATGCCTGCGGTGAGCGGGAGCAGGCCGGGTTCGAGCGCCGTCGTGCCCACCGCTACATCGACTCGGGAGCACTGACGCCAAGGAGACCCAGGGCCACCGCCAGTCCCACCCGCGCCGCCTCGACCAGCCAGAGCCGGGCCTGGGTGAGGTCGTGGTCGACGACATCGGCCCCGGCCGGCCCGAGGATGGAGCAGTCGTGGTAGAAGCCGTGGAAGCGCCCGGCCAGCTCGAGCACCCAGGTGGCCACCTTGTGGGGCGCCCGGGTGAGGCATGCGGCGAGGACCACGTCGGGGAGCTCGGCCAGGCTGCGCAGCACGTCGAGCTCCCGCTGGTTCCCGAGCAGGGCCAGGTCGACCTCCTGGAGCGGACGCCGGGCCACCCCCCGCTCGGCCGCCACCCGGCTCACCGAGGCGATGCGAGCGTGGGCGTACTGCACGTAATAGACGGGGTTGTCCATCGACTGGCGGCGGACGGCGTCGAGGTCGATCGTCGTGGCCTGGTCGATCGACGACATCAGGGTGAGCAGCCGGGTGGCATCGGCACCGATCTCGGCCACCAGCTCGGAGAGCGGCACGAAGTTGCCGCTTCTCTTCGACATCTTTCCGTCGCTCAACGAGATCATCTGGCCGAGCCTGATCTCCAGACGGTCCGGAGCGATCCCGAGAGCCTGGATACCGGCAAACAGGCTGGCGACCTGGCCGTGATGGTCGGCTCCGAAGATGTCGATGGCCCGGTCGTAGCCGCGAACGACGAGCTTGTCTCGGTGGTAGGCGAGGTCGCCGGCCAGATAGGTGTAGTCGCCGTTCGACTTGACCAAGACCCGGTCGCGCTGGTCGCCGAAGTCGGTGCTCCGAAGCCAGGTGGCGTCGTCCTTCTCGTACACCACGCCCTTGTCAGCGAGGATGGCGACGGTGTCGGCCACCACTTCGCTCTCCTCGATGGAAGCCTGGCTGAACCACTCGTCGAAACGGATGTCGATGCTGTCGAGGGTGAGGCGGATCTCGTCGAGAATTCGGTCGGCCGCCCAACGCCCGGCCTCCACCACGTCGTCGGCTCCCCGGTAGCTCTCGGCCAGATCGGCCACGTAGGCGCCCTGGTAGCCCTCCTCGGACACCTCGTCGCCCCGGCGCCGGGCCAGCAGGCTCTCCCCGAGCTGGCGGATCTGGCCCCCCGTGTCGTTGACGTAGTACTCCCGATGGACCAGCCAGCCGCAGCGCGCCAGGACCCGGGAGAGGGCGTCGCCGTAGGCGCACCACCAGCCGTTGCCGACGTGGATGGGCCCGGTGGGGTTGGCCGACACGAACTCCACGACCACCCGGCCCCCCGCGCCGACGTCGTGGCGGGCGTAGGCGTCGACCCCGGCACCGACCACCTCGGTGAGTACGTCGTAGAGCCACCCATGGTCGAGATGGAAGTTCACGAAGCCGGGTCCGGCCACCTCGACCGAGTTGACGTGCCCGGGGAGATCGGCGGCCAGGTGTCCGGCGATGGCTGTGGCCAGATCACGAGGTGCCCGGCCCATCTGCTTGGCCGCCACCAGGGCGGCGTTGGTGGACCAGTCGCCGTGGTCGGGCTGGGCCGGGCGGCGGACCTCCACCGTGTCGGGCACGGGGTCGACCCCGAGGGCCACGAGGGTGGCCTGGACTGCCTGGGCGAGAGTGTCGCGGATCATTGCCTTCCGATCTTCAACCAGGCGAGGTGCTACTTGCGACGCTTTTCCAGAGCGGCGTTGACCCGGTCGAGCAACTCGAGGGGATCGAACGGCTTGGTGACGTAGTCGTCGGCACCGAGAGCAAGCCCTTTGTCGACCTCGGCCCGCTGGGCCTTGGCCGACAGCAGGACCACGGGCACCTTCGCCGTGGCCGGGTCGTCCTTGAGGCGCGTCAGGAGCTGAAGGCCGTCGAGGCGGGGCATCATGATGTCGGACAGGATCACATCGGGGTGATCGGCGCTCGCCCGATCCAACCCCTCCTGGCCGTCACACGCGCTGATCACCTCGAAGCCCTCGATCTCGAAGTTGATCCGGAGGAGCTCGAGGATCACCGGATCGTCGTCGATCACCAGGACGCGCGTACGGGGGGCCACGGGCGCCGATGCTACCGGTGAGTGTCGCGCCCCCGGTCGGCCCGGCGTCACCAGCTCCCCCCGCCGCCCCCGCCGCCGCCCCCGCCCGAGAACCCTCCGGAGAACCCGCTACCGCCACTCGACGAGGGTGTGGAGACGATCGCGCCCGAGGTGCTGTGGGCGAAGCTGTCCATCGACGTGGAGAACGCCCCGGGCGAGAAGGGGTAGGGGGAGATGTACCACGACGACACACCCGCCTGTTGATCCGCGCCGAGGCCCTCGAAGGCCCTGGCCCATTTCTTGGTGGCGCCGAACACGATGGCGTACGGGAGGTAGGTGGCCCACACGTTCTCCTGCTCGGCGAACTGCATGCGGTCGGCCTCGGCCGTCTCGATGTAGCGCCGGAAGCCGAGGATCTGCGACAGGGCGGCGCTCCCCTTCGCCGTGCGGGCGGGCGTCCAACGGTGCCCGGCCGTCAGCACCAGCCCGGCGAGCAGGATGGGCACAGGCACAAGCCCGGCGTGGGTGAAGCCGGCGGCCAGTCCGACGGCAGCCGCTCCCACCACGGAGATGAGGATGCCGAGGACCAGCCATTTGCTGCGGACCTTGTCGGGGCGCTTGGCGAACCAGCCATGGGCCACGGAGTCGTCGTACAGCTTGCCCTCGATGCGGACCAGGTCGCCGTGGAACGTGTCACGCATGTCTGAGAGCGCGACCTCGTCCCGGCCCTCGAAGATGGAGTTGAACAGATCGCGTTCGTAGGGAAGAAGCTCGTCGTCGGCCGGCTTCGTGGCGGTGAGCAACCAGTCGGACTTCGACCAGCGGTGCTCCCGCTGGATCTCGGTGATGGTGAGGTAACCGCGCACGGCGAGGTCGACGATGGTCGCGGTGACGTCGAGGGGATCGGCGCTCTCGTCGAGGAGCACGCCCAGCTGGGCCGGCCGCAGTCCCTCGGGCGGCCGGTAAATCACCGGGCCGTCGCGGTCGGCGAACAGCGGCACGTGCTCCTCAGGGCCGTCGCCCGAGCTCGGGGCCGCGGGATATCCACCGGCGGCGCGACGGTCGCGACCCTGTCGCCAGAAGAGCAAGCCGAGCCCGACCGCGCCGAGGAGGAGCAGAGCCGCCGCCCCCCCGAGAGTGACGGGCGTGACCGCGAACGCCCGCTGCGGTGTCCAGCGTTCGTCGAGGATGGGACCGGCGGCGGCGGCGGCGCCTTTGGGAAGTGACACCACGACGGTGAGGCCCACGCTGGGCACAAGGTCGGGGTTGGAGAAGTCGGTCCGCGTGCTGCCCGCGGTCCCGGTCGAGGCGCATGGCGACGAGCTGCCCTGGGGGCCGGCGAAACAGGTCACCCCGTTCGTGGGCACGGGGGTCGTCACGATCACCGACGGGTGCCCGATCGGCACCGTCCACTCATTGCCGATGGCGTTCCAGTAGAGCTCGTCGTGCTCGCCGAAGGCGTTGAGGGCGCCGTTCACGTCGTAGTCGATGACATACTGGTGGGCCCCGGTGATCGTCTTGTCGGGGTCGCCGATGCGGAGGTACTTGCGGTTCCCGGACGAGATCTTGAGCTCTGTCGGGGTCCCCGGCGAAGCCGACACCACAACGTTGTCGATCCGATCGATTCGGTCGTAGCGCCCGTCGTACCGGAAGCGCACCGGGATCTGGCGTTCGATCCCGTGGCGGGGAACGATCCCGAACTGGTAGTTGATCACCTCGCGTACGTGGATGGTCCCGCTGGTCTGAACGTCGATGTCGACGTGGTACGAGTCGATGGCCTCGGCAACGGTATGGGCCCAGGCGGGGGTCGGACCGTTGACGGTTCCCGTGGTAGCGATGGCGAGCCACACGAGGACGAGGATCCCTGCCCGGACTGCGGACCGAAGCAGCCTACAAGTCGGCATCTGGTACCTCACGGTCGTCAGCGTCGGCTTGGAAGTACTCGGCGGGTCGGAACCCGAGGGGTCGGGCGGCGAGAACGGCCGGGAAGGTCTGCTGGCGGGTGTTGAGGTTCGAACCTGGGCGTTGTAGTAACGGCGGGCAAAAGAGATGTCCTCCTCCAGGGTCGACAGTTGCCGTTGCAGGGCGCGGAAGCTGGCATCGGCTTTCAGGTCGGGGTAGGCCTCGGCGGTGGCGAAGACCGTCTTCAGCGAACCGGCCAGCTGGGCCTCGGCCGGCCCCGCCTGGGCCGGGCCCTGGGAGTTGATCGCCCGGCCCCGGGCGTCGACCACCTGCACGAGGGTTCCGCTCTCGAAGTTGCGGTACCCCTTCACCGTCTCGACAAGAACGGGGACGAGGTCGGCCCGGCGGGTGAGTTGCACGTCGATGCCGGCCCAACCGTCGGCCACCTGGTTTCGCGAGCGGACGAGACGGTTGAACGTGATCATCACCCACACGAGGATCACCACGACGACCACGGCGACGATAGCGAGGACGATCACCGGGAGTGCCGGCCGACTGGCCAGAAGAGGGAATGGGAACCGGTGGCCACGGGTGGGTTGAGGCTAGCGGGCGGCCCGTCGTCGTAGCCCAGGCCGCCGTCGGCACCCACGGCCTGGACCTCTAGACTGAGGTGGCCCCGCCCTCGTGGGGCCGGTAGGAAACCCGTTGCCGCTGGTCAGGGCTTCGCTCAAGGAGGCTTGGGAACGGATTCGGCCGGATCGGGAACGGATCTGGTTGTTTAACCGGCGCGCGGTTGCTGT
>JBBSHU010000008.1:0-43937 GCA_038232455.1 Acidimicrobiales bacterium | reverse complement strand
GACGGCCTGCCGGCCTGAGGCAATGACGGCCTGCCGGCCTGAGGCAATGACGGCCTGCCGGCCTGAGGCAATGACGGCCGTCGGCCGGGCCCGCCCGAGGACGCGGCCCAGTTCGCCGTCGCCGAGCCTGGTGTCGAGCGGTACGGCGACTGCGCCCCGTCGCCATGTGCCGAACAGGGCCACGACCCAGTCCGCACCGGGTTCTCCGGCGACGGCCACCCGGTCACCCGCTCCCACGCCCCGGGAGGCGAGCCAACCCGCCACCCGTCGCGACGACCGGTCGACGTCGGCGTAGGTCAACTCCGTCCAGCCGCCAGATGTCCGCGAAGCCAGCGCCGGGCGCCGGGCGACGGTCGGGTCGGCCCGGTGCAGCCATGCGTCGAGGAGATCTGTCGTGGTGGCCATCGGACGATTGTCGGGCGAAATGACGGCCGATGGGCCCGGGGATCCCCCTCAGCGGTCGCCGGGGGAGTCCCCACGCAGGCGCAGGATGACCCGGTTGCCCCGGTCCCACGTGACGTAGTTCCACGCCCAGTTGAGCAGGACGGTGGCCCGGTTCCGGAACCCGACCAGCAGCACGAGGTGCAGTCCCAGCCACGACAGCCAGCCAGGCGTCCCTCCGAGGCGGATACCGAAAGGGAGGTCGGCGACTGCCGAGCGCCGACCGATGGTGGCCATCTTCCCCTTGTTGCGGTACCGGAAGGGTCGGGTCGACCGCCCGGCCAGGCGCGAGCGGATGCAGGCGGCCACATGGCGCGCCCCCTGCTGGGCCACGGGCGCGACCATCGGCAGCGGGCCATTGGCATTGCTGGCCGCGGCCATGTCGCCGATCACGAAGACGTCGGGATGACCCGGGACCGACAGATCGTTGGCCACGACCACGGTGCCGGCTCGGCCCTGCTCGACGCCGAGGACGTCGGCCAGGGGGTTGGCCCGGACGCCGGCGGCCCAAACGAGGGTGCGGGTGGGGACGACGGAGCCGTCGTCGAACGTGACCCCGTCGTTGCGGGCCTCGGCGATCTTGGTTCCCAGGCGGACCTCGACCCCGCGCGCTCGCAGCGTTCGCAGGGCCTCCGCCTGCAGCGAGGAATGGAAGCCGTTCAGGAGGTGGTCGCCCATCTCGACCAGCACGACGCGCGCCCTTCCCACGTCGAGCAACGGGAAGTCGCGCTCGAGGACGCTGAACAACTCGGCCAGCGCCCCCGACACCTCCACGCCGGTCGGGCCGCCACCGGCGACGACCACGGTGAGGAAGCCGGCATCGACCAGGCCGGGGTCGTTGTGGGCCCACTCGAAGTGCTCGAGCAGATGGTTGCGCAGGGCCATGGCATCGGGCAGCGACTTGAGGGGGAAGGCGTTCTCGGTCACGCCTGGGACCCCGAAGGTGTCGTTCACCGAGCCGGCGGCCAGGACCAGCCAGTCGTAGGTCAGCGGGGGACCGGTGTCGACATCGACCCGATGGGCCTCGAGGTCGATACCGGTCACCGTGGCCATGCGGGCGTCGATGCTGGTGTCACCCCAGAAGATGCCCCGGAGGTTGTGGGCGATGTCGCCGGGGCCGAGGGCGGCGGTGGCCACCTGGTACAGGAGGGGCCAGAAGCCGTGGTAGTTGTGCCGATCGACGAGGGTGACGTCGACGGGAACCGAGCGTAGGGCCCGGGCGGCGGCAATCCCGCCGAACCCACCGCCGACCACCACGACCTGCGGGCGCGGCAAGCCGGTGGCGTCGGGGGCCAGGGCCCGTCGGGAGTCGGAAGTCACACTCGAAAGCTAGCTACCGAACCGAAGGGGGCCTGCTGAGCCGCTGATATGGTTCGGGCATGGCCAGGTTCGGCGCGGTTGTCACCGCCATGGTGACGCCGTTCAGCGACGATGGGTCGCTCGATCTCGACGCGGCAGTCGAGGTGGCCCGCTGGTTGGCCGACCACGGCAGCGACGGGCTGGTCGTCACCGGCACCACGGGCGAGGGTCCTACGCTCAGCGACGACGAGAAGGTCGACCTCTGGCGGGCCGTCGCCGACGCCGTCACTATCCCTGTTCTGGCTGGCTCGGCGAGCAACGACACGGCGCATTCGGTGGCGCTGACCCGGCGGGCGGCCGAGTGTGGCGTGGCCGGCGCCCTCGTCGTCACGCCGTACTACAACCGACCGTCGCAGGCCGGTATCGAGGCTCACTTCCGGGCCGTGGCCGCCGCCTCCAATCTGCCTCTGATGATCTACGACATCCCCGTGCGCACCGGGCGCAAGGTCGCCCACGACACCTTCGTCCGTCTGGCCCTCGACGTCCCCACGATCGTGGGCGTCAAAGACGCGGCCGGCGACCCGGCCGGCTCGGCCCGGTTGGTGGCCGAGACCCCCGAGGGCTTCGAGCTCTACAGCGGCGACGACAGCCTCACGCTGCCACTGCTGGCGGTCGGAGCTGTCGGTGTCGTCAGCGTGGCCTCCCATTGGGCCGGTCCCCACTTCGCCGAGATGATCGCCCGCTTCACCAAGGGCGACGTGGCCCGAGCCCGCGAGATCAATGCCACCCTGTCCGGTTCCTACGCCTTCGAGACGAGCGATGCTGCCCCCAATCCAATACCGGCCAAAACCATGATGCGAGTGTTGGGACTGGCGGTGGGCCAATGCCGACTGCCGATGGGTCCCGCCCCCGAGGGGCTCGAAGTTGTCGCCCGCGATGTCCTCGGCGCACTCGCCGGTGCCGGGGCCCATCCGCGTGGCTGACCCGGTACGCATCACCTTCCTCGGCGGTCTGGGCGAGATCGGGCGCAACTGCGCGGTCATCGAGCAGGACGACCGCCTCATGCTGCTCGACTGCGGCCTCATGTTCCCCGACGCCGACATGCTCGGTGTCGACCTGGTGCTGCCCGACTTCACCTGGTTGCGCGAGAACGCCCACCGGGTCGAGGGCTGCGTCCTGTCCCACGGCCACGAGGACCACGTTGGCGCCCTCTCCTACCTCCTGCGCGACCTGAAGTTCCCCCTGTACGGGTCGCAGCTCACCCTGGGCCTGGCGCGCAGCCGGATCGAGGAGGCCGGCCTGCTCAACCGCACCAGCTTCAACCCGGTGGCCGACGGCGAGCGCCGCCGGATCGGACCCTTCGACTGCGAGTTCATCCCCGTCACCCACTCCGTTCCGCACGGGTTCGCCACCGCCTTCCACACCCCCCAGGGCGTGATCCTGCACTCGGGTGACTTCAAGCTCGACCTGACGCCGGTCGACGGCCGGGGCACCGACATCGGCCGTATCGGTGCCCTCGGCCGTGACCCGGGCATCCGCCTGCTCCTCTCCGACTCCACCAACGCCGAGGAGCCCGGCTTCACCGACAGTGAGAGCTCCGTTGGCCTGGTGCTGCGCGACATCTTCCGGGCCCATACCGGGCGCCGCATCATCACCGCCTGCTTCGCCAGCCACATCCACCGCATCCAGCAGATCGCCGACGCCGCCGTCGCCACCGGCCGCAACGTGGCCACCCTCGGCCGCTCGATGGCCAAGAACGTGGCCCTGGCCATCGACATGGGCCTGCTCAACATCCCCAAGCACAGCCTGGTCGACATCGAGGCCATCGGCGGGATGGACCCCGGCAAGGTGTGCGTGATCTCCACCGGGTCCCAGGGTGAGCCCATGTCGGCCATCACCTTGATGGCCGCAGGGGAGAACCGGCGCCTGAGCCTGAGGGAAGGCGACGTGGTGGTCATCAGCGCCAACGCCATCCCCGGCAACGAGTACTCGGTCAACCGCGTCATCGACGGCCTCTACCGGCGTGGCGCCCAGGTCGTGCACGCCGGCCTGGCGCCGGTGCACGTCACCGGCCACGCCATGCAGGGCGAGCTGCGCACCATGCTGGCCCTGGCCCGGCCCGAGCACTTCATCCCGGTGCACGGCGAGTTCCGCCATCTCACCCACCACTCGCGCCTGGCCATGGAGATGGGCGTGGTCGAGAACAACGTCCTGCTGGCCGAGGACGGCGACGTGGTCGAGCTCGCCGACGAGGGCCTCGACTTCGTGGACACCGTCCCGTCGGGGTACCTCTACGTCGACGGCATCGTGGGCGACGTCAGCCACGGCGTGCTGCGCGACCGGCGGGTGCTGGCCGACGAGGGCGTGATCGTGGTGGTGGTGGCCGTCGACGCCAGCTCCGGCGAGATCCTCGCCGACCCCGAGATCATCACCCACGGCTGGGTATACGCCCCCGAGGCCGAGGCGCTCCTCGACGAGGCTCGCCAACAGGTTGTCACCGTGCTCGAGCAGGCGGCCGACGACCACCAGGTCGATCTGGAGACGCTGAAGCGTCGGGTCCGCAAGTCGCTGGCCCGATTCGTCAACGAGCGGACCAAGCGTCGCCCCATGATCGTGCCCGTCGTCGTCGAAGCGTAACTAGGGTCAGCTTCGCCTTCCCACGCCCGGCTAATTCGGTGTGGCCGCCTTCTTCGGAGACTGGGTGGGCGTGGTCTCCTGGGTGCCGCCGCCGCGCAGGGCGGTGACCTTGTTCAACAGGTCGAACCAGAACGGTGCGCCGAGGGACAGGGCGATGGCGGTGAGGATCCACCCGAGAATGGCCACCGGGTAGGTGTGCGGGCGCTGGTCCTCGTCCCAGCCCAGCGGGAGCTGAAGGCCGCTGATCTGGCCCAACCCGGCCTGGATGCTCTCAATCTGGTCACCGATGCCAGCGACCGTCGTCGTCGGCGCCCCGTTGGCTGGCACTGTGGTGGCCGGTGTCGTCGCCGGTGTCGGGGTGGCCGGCGCTCCCTCCACGGTGGTCGTGGTCGTGGCCGGAGACGTGGTCGTGGTGACCGGTAGCGGGAGCTTCTTGACCTGCTCGAGCACGGCCGATCGCAGTGGGCCGTCTGCCCAGAGCCGCTCGGTGACGTGGATGGTGTCGACGTTGAGGGCCACGGCGAGGGTGAGGCCGAGCCCGAGAGCCATGCACTGGGCTACGCGCTTGTACCAGCCGGTGGCCCGGTCCATGGTGTGGTTGAACCACTCCTCGACCCCGGCCCGGAACGTGACCACGTTGCCGCTGGCCGCCCGCCACAGCGTCTCCAGTGCCTTCTTCAGCTCGGCGTCGGTGACCTCGTCCAGCTGGGCGGTGATCTGGGCCTTGACCGCCTCGGGCGTGGCCGACGGGGCCTCGGGTCCTGGCCGGCTACCCGGGCCCGGCGAGTCCTCCTGGGGTGCCCGGGCGGCGAGGGCGAACTGAAGGCGATCTGCGGGGTCCGGGGGAAGGGGAGGGTCGGCGGTCACCGCCATGGGGCACGCCCTGTCGAGCAGCGCGATCACGAACTTGTCGGCGGGCAAGTAGGAGGGGCCTGGCGCCAGGAAGTACTTGCGGTACAGCCGCCTGATCCCCAGCCAGTCGAACACCTTCCTGATGCCCTTCGCCGGCTCAGGTTCGCCCCGGTAGAGGCTGGTGATGAAGGGATGGGTGTAGATCCGGTTGGTGTAGTCCTTGCCCACCAGGTGGCGAATGGCCTTGAGCAGGTTCTTGGCCCGCAGGTGCAGGATGGTCGCCGCCAACTCGTTGACCTTGGAGCACACCAGGCTGAGCAGCGAGAACAGCACGATTAGGCCGATGGCAATCTCGATGACCGCGTTGAGCATCGGTCCTCCGTCGGGGTCCGGCTGTCCCCAGAGTCGCGCCCTCGTGGGCGCGAAGGGTGGATAGTCCGACACAAGGCTCACGTGTAACCAATGTTGCTGCTGTTACGGTTGTGGTTGCTGTGGCTACCAAGACCGGGTCCAAGAAGAACACGACGGGAAATGGGTCGAAAAAGGCCAGGGCATCCCGTCCTTCGACGCGCACTGCATCGTCTCGGGCGACCGCACGTGGGGGACGGAAGCGCCCCTCGGTTTCGCGTTCGGCGCCGCGCCGGTCGAACAAGTCGCGTCAACGTGGTCCCTTCCTGGGAGGCCACGCTCACGATGTCGCCGGCCTGACCCTCGTTGCCATCGGTCTCCTCGCCGCCTTCGGGATCTACGGTGACCTCGCTGGCCCCGCGGGGAGATCACTGGGCACGGCCACCGCTACCGCTGTCGGCCAGGCCCGCTACCTGCTCCCGCCCGCCCTGGTGGCCCTGGGACTGGTGCTGCTCGTGCGCCGGCCACGGGAGAACGCAGGACGGCTGTTCATCGGTGCCGCCTTGCTGGCCGTGGCTGCGGCCGGGCTGGTGCACCTCGTCCAGGGGTCGCCGTCGATGGACGCGTCCCTCGTCATCCTGCGCTCAGCCGGAGGGTTGGTGGGCGGGGCGGTCGCGTCGCCGCTGTCGGCCCTTCTCGCCGGAGGGGGGGCTGCGGTGGTGCTTCTCGCCCTGGGGGGCGTGGGCGCCGTCGTGCTGGCCCGCACCGACGTCCGCCACGTCGGCGCGTTGGGCGTTCGGGCCGCCCAGGCCGTCGGTGCGGCCATGGGCCGAGGTATCCGCAGGATCCGGGCCCGGACCGCCTCTGCCGACAGCAGCGCGACCGGTACCGCGTCCGCGGCCGACGGTCGCCCCTCGGCGCCGTCGCCCCTCCTCACAAACCCCGACGTCGTTGCCCCGGGCGAATCCGACGAGGCCGACGAGGCCGCCGAGCCCGACGGAAGCAGTGACGGCGAACCCGAGCCGCCGACCCTCGTCCACGTCCCGACCGAGCCCGAACCGGAGCCCGAGCAGCTGGCCATCGACCTCGGCCCGGCGGCGGTCCCCGACGCCTGGAAACTGCCTTCGCTCGCCGACCTCAAGCGCGGCTCCGCTCACGAGATCGACCAGCGCCTGGTGGAAGCCGAGGGCAGGACCCTCGAGAGCGCGCTGGCGGCCCACGGGGTCGACACCCGACTGGTGGGCATGACCGTAGGCCCCACCGTCACCCGCTTCGAGCTGGCCCTCGGGCCCGGCGTCAAGGTGGCCCGGGTGACCAATTTGCATCGGGACATCGCCTACGCCATGGCGTCGCCCGACGTGCGCATCCTGGCGCCGATCCCCGGTCGTTCGGCCATCGGGGTGGAGGTGCCCAACAAGGTTCGCCAGCTCGTGCTCCTCGGCGACATCCTCGCTTCGCCGGAGGCCCACAAGGCCACCCACCCGCTCGAGGTGGCCATCGGGCGCGACATCGCCGGGCGCCCGGTGATGGTGAACCTGGCCGAGATGCCCCACGTGCTCATCGCCGGGGCCACGGGGGCGGGCAAGTCGTCGTGCATCAACTCCCTGATCTCGTCGATTCTCATGCGAGCCACGCCCGAGCAGGTGCGCATGATCCTCATCGACCCCAAGCGAGTCGAGCTGGGCCAGTACAACGGCCTGCCCCACCTGCTCACTCAGGTGGTGGTCAACCCCAAGCGGGCGGCCAATGCCCTGTCCTGGGCCGTGCGGGAGATGGAACGGCGCTACGACCTGCTGGCCGAGGTGGGCGCCCGCGACATCGGCGGCTACAACGCGGCGTGGGACCGGGGCGAGCTGCGACACGACCCCGCCGTCGCGGACGGTGCGGACGGTGCCGACGGTGCCGACGGTGCCGACGGAGCCGTCAGCTACCAGCGACTGCCATTCGTGATCGTGGTGGTCGACGAGCTCAACGACCTGATGATGGTGGCCGCCCGCGACGTCGAGGAGTCGATCTGCCGCATCGCCCAGATGGCCCGGGCCGTGGGCATCCACCTGGTGATCGCCACCCAGCGGCCGTCGGTCGACGTCATCACCGGCGTGATCAAGGCCAACGTGCCCTCCCGAATGGCCTTCGCGGTGTCGTCCCAGGCCGACAGCCGGGTGATCCTGGATCAGATGGGGGCCGAGCGCCTGGTCGGCCAGGGCGACATGCTGCTGGCCGTCGCCGCGTCCAACGTGCCCCGACGGGTCCAGGGTGCCTGGGTGGGCGAGGACGAGGTGCGCAAGGTGGTGGCGCACTGGCGCCGCCAGGCCCAGCCCGACTACGTGGCCGGTGTGGAGGGCGACGACACCGCCGCGCCGGGCGGCGGGGGCGCGGCCAACGAGGACGACGACGATCTGCTGGAGTCGGCCCTGGAGCTGGTCGTGCGGTCACAGCTCGGGTCCACGTCGATGCTGCAGCGCAAGCTCCGGGTGGGCTTCGCCCGGGCCGGCCGGCTCATGGACCTGCTCGAGCGGCGGGGTGTGGTGGCGCCGTCGGAAGGGTCCAAGGCCCGGGCCGTGCTCATGACCGTCGAGGAGCTCGACGAGCGCCAGGCCGCCGCCCCCTCCTGAGCGGTGTTCCGGGTCAGCCGGTGAAGTTGGGCTCTCGCCGTACGGGCGTGGCCGACGACGTGGGGGTCGTCCGAGACCGTGCCGTGGCCTTACCGGCGCCCAGGTCCTGGGCGTGGGACTTCGAGACGCCTGGGTACCCGCGTCCCCGCGGCAGCTCAGAGCACTCGGAACGCGCCGATGTTCCCGGAACGTCGGACGACCTCATTGTCGTCTGACCCTCCGGGAACGGACGCTTGATGCGACCTCGCTCAGGCGGCGATTCGGGGTCTATTGGCACTTCCCGTGCCGGTGATGGCCCGCTCGGGTGCCTGGAGCCAGGCCAGAGCGGCCTGCCAGGCCGAGGCGAGGGACCCGACCATCACACCAGTGGCCCAAGGACCCATCCAGGCCTGGCGGACGTCGATGCCGAAGCCGGCCAGCACCGAGTAGTCGAGGGCGACCACTCCGGCGACGGCCAGGACGTACGTGGCCAGAGTACGAAATCGGGCCAGGTCGGGGATCAGCTCGACGATGAGATTGGTGACTCCGAGCACACCGAGACCGAGCAAAGCGACGGTTGCGAACTGGTACATATGAATCGCCCTCCTTGAGTGGACGTTATGGACCCATAGGACCGCACCCGTTCACCAAAGGTGACATCCTGTCGGGGACCACGAACTCCCCGAAGGTGAGAACACCGAATGCCTCTTGACCCCGATGTCGTCCGCCTGGCCGAGGGTGCGAACCTGGCCACTGTCGTCACCCTGATGCCCGACGGCCAGCCCCAGGCGCTGCTCGCCTGGATCGACACCGACGGAGAGCACCTGCTCGTGAACACCGAGCCGCAGCGCCAGAAGGCGCGCAACGTGGCCCGCGACCCCCGGATCACGGTGTTGATCGTGAACAGGGACAACGACTTCGACTGGGCCGAGGTACGGGGTCGGGTCGTCGGGACGGCGGGTGGCGACGAGGCCAGGGCCCACATCGACACGTTGGCCTACAAGTACACCGGGGCCGCCTATGCCAACCCGATCGGTCCCTCGGGCCGGTTGATCCTGCGCATCGCCGCCGACAACCTGAACACCATGGCGAGCGTGATGGGCCGGTGAGTGAGGGCGGCTGGACGGCCGACCGGGGCGGGGATGCGCGACCGGGTCCCGATTTCGGGCAAGACTTGGCCAAGTTCGACTGCGAAGGGATTGGGTATGGCTGACTACGAGGGTTACTGCGTGAAGTGCCGCGAGAAGCGTCACTTCGATGGCACCGAGGTCGATCTGGCCAACGGACGGCGCGCCGCCCAGGGCACGTGTCCGACCTGTGGGACCAAGATGAACCGCATGCTCGGCAAGTAGCGCCGCCGGGTTCCGGTCGGCCGCGTACAGTGAGTGATCGTGGCCGGCCGGTATTGGATAGAGACGCTGGGCTGTCCGAAGAACCAGGTCGATTCCGACAAGCTGGTGGGGACGCTCCTGGCTGATGGCCTGGAGGCGGCCGACTCGCCCGGCGACGCCGACGTGGTGGTGGTCAACACCTGCGCGTTCGTCGAAGCCGCCCGCCAGGAATCCGTCGACACGGTGCTGGCGCTGGCCGAGGATCGTCGCCCGGGTGCCCGACTGGTGGTGACTGGTTGCCTGGCCGAGCGCTACGGCGACGCTCTCTCGGAGGCTCTGCCGGAGGCCGACCAGGTGGCTGGCTTCGGGGTGCCCATCGAGTTGGGCACGCGCCGCAGCACCGTCGCCCTGGCTCCTGACAACGACCTGGCCCGGCTCGATCTGCTCAACCTGCCGCGACCCCGCCCCACGGCGCCGTGGGCGTACGTGAAGGTGGCCGAGGGCTGTGACCGGGCCTGCGGGTTCTGTGCCATTCCGTCGTTCCGGGGGCGTCAGCGCTCGCGATCCGACGAGGCCATCCTGGCCGAGGTCGACGGCCTCGGTGTGGTCGAGGTGGTCCTGGTCGCCCAGGACCTGGCTTCCTACGGGCGCGACGACGGCCGCCCACGGGCGATCCTCGACCTGATCGACGCCGTATCGTCGAGGGTGCCGCGCGTCCGCCTCCTCTACCTCTACCCCGCCGAGCTCAACGACGGGCTGATCGACGCCATCTGCGCCACCGGTGTGCCCTACTTCGATCTCTCCCTCCAGCATGTCTCCCGGCCCCTCCTGAGGCGTATGCGCCGGTGGGGCGACGGCCGCCGCTTTCTCGACCGCATCGCCACCATCCGTGACCGGGAGCCTGACGCGGCGTTCCGCTCGTCGTTCATCGTGGGCTATCCGGGGGAGACCGAGGACGACCACGACCAGCTACTCGCCTTCCTCGCCGACGCCGAGCTCGACTGGGCAGGATTCTTCCCCTTCTCCCCCGAGGAGGGCACCTACGCTGCCGGTCTCGACGGGGCCGTCGACGACCGCTTGGTGAAAGAGCGCCTCCGTGAGCTGGGCGAGCTCCAGGACGCCATCACCGCGTCGCGTCGGGCCGCCCTGGTGGGGCGCACGATCGAGGTTCTCGTCGACGAGCCCGGCGTGGGCCGTAGTCACCGTGAGGCACCGGAGATCGACGGGATCGTGGGCCTTCCCCACTCGGTGCCCGTCGGCACCCTGGCCGGGGTCACGGTGACGGCGGCGGCCGGCCCCGACCTGGAAGCGACGTGGCCGGCGGGCGAGCCAGGGCGATAGGTGGCCACTGAGAGCTTCGGTCCGTCGGCGCTGGCCACACCGGCGAACGCCCTCACCATGATCCGGGTGGTGGCCACGCCGGTGTTGCTGATCATGGTCATGAGCGGCGGTCCGACCTGGGCAGCGCTGGCGGTGTGGGTGGGGGTGGCGATCACCGACGTGGCCGACGGCGTGGTGGCCCGGCGGCAGGGGGCCACCCGATCGGGGGCGTTCCTCGACCCCCTGGCCGACAAGGTCCTGGTGGTGGGGGTCTTGGCCGCCCTGGTGGCCAAGAGCCGGCTGTGGTGGCCGCCCGTCGTGCTGATCGGTTTGCGCGAGGTGGTGGTGAGCGGTTACCGCTCATGGGTGGGCCGGCGGGGCGTGTCGGTGCCCGCCCGTCACTGGGCCAAGGTCAAAACGGTTGTCCAGGACCTGGCCGTGGGTATGGCTCTGGCGCCGCTCGACTCGCCTGTGTACCGCCATTCCGTGGCCGTGCTCTTGTGGGTGGCCGTGGGACTCACCATCGTGACCGGCGCGCAGTACCTGATCGACGGACGGAGGCAGACCATCGGTGCGGTGTGAAGTGGTGGCCGTGGGCACCGAGTTGTTGCTCGGCCAGGTCGTCGACACCAACTCGGCTTGGCTCGGCGACCGCCTGGCCCTCGTCGGCGTCGACTGCCATTTCCGCACCGTCGTCGGCGACAACGTCGCGCGTATCGCCGCCGCCGTCGCCCACGCCCTCGATCGGGCCGACGCGGTGCTCGTGTGCGGAGGCCTGGGTCCCACACCCGACGACGTGACCCGCGAGGCCATCGCCGCCGCCATCGGCGTGCCCGTTGTACGGGACCCGGCCATGGTCGAGCGCATCGCCGGCATCTTCGCCGGCCGGCAGCGGCGAATGCCGGCCAACAACGCACGCCAGGCCGACCTGCCCGTTGGGGCGTCGTTCATCCCCCAGGAGCGGGGTACGGCGCCGGGGCTGCTGTGCCCGGTCGGCGCCGACGCCACCAAGGTGGTCTACGCCGTGCCCGGCGTACCCATGGAGATGAAGGAGATGGTCGAGCGGGCGGTGGTCCCCGACCTCGTCCGCCGGGCCGACGTCCCCGGGGTCATCCTCAGCCGGGTGCTGCGCACCTGGGGACTGGGGGAGTCGGGCCTGGCCGAGCGTATCGCCGGCCGGGTCGACGCCCAGACCAATCCCACCATCGCCTTCCTGGCATCGGGCATCGAGGGGCTGAAGGTGCGGATCACGGCCAAGGCCCCCGACGTGGTCGAGGCACGCCGAATGCTCGATGCCGAGGAGGCCGAGCTGCGACCGCTCATCGGCGACGCCGTCTTCGGTCTCGACGACCAGTCGATGGAGCGGGTGGTGGCCGACCTCCTGGTGGAGCGGGGCCTCACGTTGGGGGTGGCCGAGTCGCTCACCGGTGGCCTGGTCGGGTCGCGACTGGCCGGGACCGAGGGGGCCAGCGAATGGTTCCGTGGGTCGGTCGTGGCCTACGACAGCCAGGTCAAGTTCGACCTGCTCGGCGTACCGGAGGGCCCGGTGGTGTGCGAGGAGGCGGCGGTGGCCATGGCCAAGGGCGCGGCCCGGGCGCTGGAGGCCGACGTGGGCCTGGGCATCACCGGCGTCGCCGGGCCCGCGACCCAGGAGGACCAGCCGGTGGGAACGGTCTTCATGGCGGTGGCCGACAAGGGGGGCGTCGAGGCCAAGGAGGTCCATCTCCCGGGCGATCGTCAGCACATCCGCCAGTTCGCCGCCATCGGGTTGCTCGACCTCCTGCGCGAACGCCTGCTCGCCCAGCAGTAGAGCCGTTGGCGACGGCCCGGTTGTTCGTGGCGGTGTGGCCGCCCGACGACGTGGTCGCGCTGCTGGCCGCCCTCGACCGACCCGAGTTGATCGGCCTGCGCTGGACCCAGCGGCCGCAGTGGCACGTCACCCTTCGCTTTCTCGGCCGGGCCGACGTCGACGACGCCCGCCGGGCCTTGGGCGACCTGATCGTCCCGGAGGCACCCGTCGTGGCTGTCGTCGGGCCCGTTGTCGGACGTTTCGGCCAGCGGGTGCTGCAGGTGCCCGTCTCCGGCCTGGACGGTTTGGCCGCCGCGGTAGTGCGCGCCACCGCTGGCGTGGGGGAGCCGCCCGACGACCGCCCCTTCGCCGGCCATGTCACGCTGGCCCGGGTCTCGAAGGCGGCGAGGGTCGACCTGGGTCGCCTCACCGGGCAGACGATCACCGGCTCCTGGTCGGTCACCGAGGTGAGCCTGGTCGAGAGCCGGCTGTCGTCCGCGGGAGCGGCCTACGAGGAGGTGGACCGCCGCTCCCTCAGCGGGTGATGTTCCGGCGTTCTGGCGTGCAGATCGCCCACGAAACCCCCGCGATTCGCACGCCAGAAGCGGGGGCGGGGCGCCGGTCCTTGACCGAACGCACGTTCGAAACTACGATGGTGGAAGTACACAGACGTAACCGTCACACCCCCTTCGTAGGGTGGGACCCGTCAAACCCAGCGGCCACAGGCCAATGACGGAAGGATCCAGCGTGGAGCGAGACAAGGCCCTCGACATGGCATTGAGCCAGATCGACAAGCACTTCGGCAAGGGTTCGGTCATGCGCATGGGCGAAGCGGGCCACATGGAGATCGAGTCCATTCCCACGGGTGCCCTCGCCCTCGACATCGCCCTCGGCGTGGGCGGCCTGCCCCGGGGACGCATCGTCGAGATCTTCGGACCGGAATCGTCGGGGAAGTCCACCCTGGCCATGCACGTCGTCGCCGAGGCTCAGCGCAACGGGGGCATCGCCGCCTACATCGACGCCGAGCACGCCATGGACCCGGTGTACGCCCGGGCCATCGGCGTCAACGTCGACGACCTGCTCATCTCCCAGCCCGACACCGGCGAGCAGGCCTTGGAGATTACCGACATGCTGATTCGCTCGGGCGCCCTCGACGTGGTCGTCATCGACTCGGTGGCCGCCCTCACCCCCCGGGCCGAGATCGAGGGCGAGATGGGCGACACCCACGTCGGCCTCCAGGCCCGGCTCATGTCCCAGGCCCTGCGCAAGCTCACCGGCACCCTCAACAAGACCGACACCATCTGCATCTTCATCAACCAGCTGCGGGAGAAGATCGGCGTGATGTACGGGTGCCTCTCCTATGGCACCCGGGTCACCCTGGCCGACGGAAGCCAGATCCAGATCGGCAAGATCGTCAACCAGCGCCTGCCGGTCGAGGTGCTCTCCTATGACAGCGAGTTGGACGCGGTGGTGCCCAAGAAGATCGTCAACTGGTTCGACAACGGGCGAACCGACCAGTTCCTGCAGTTCACCGTAGCCAGGGGGGCGGGCAACGGCCGCGCCCAGTTCGCCTGCACGGGGAACCATCAGGTCCGGACGCCCGGCGGTTGGCGGGAGGCACAGGAGCTCACTGTCGGCGACCGGGTGCTCCAAGCCGTGCCACACCACCTGTCGGACTTCCAGTGGCGGGTCGTGCTGGGTGGCTTGATGGGTGACGGCGCCCTATCACGGACCCGCAGCGGCCACGGCGCCCGATACCGCTTCGACCACTGCGCCAAGCAGGCCGAGTACTGCGACTGGAAGGCGTCCCACTTCGCAAATATTGGTGGAAGCCGCTCGGTCCGGGTTACGGACGGCGCTGTGGCGTCCGACGTCAAGCCCCTACCCGAGCTGGCCGAGTTGTGCCGTGCCGTGTACCTCGGTGGCAAGAAGGTGTTCAGCGACGACTACCTCAAGCAGCTCACGCCGCTGTCACTCGCTATCTGGTACATGGACGACGGCAGCTTCGCTGTCCGGGCCAAGGGCCTTCAGGAGCGCACCAGGGAGGGCAGTGGCCGGTCGGAGATCTGTGTCGAGGCCATGGAGCCGACTACTCGGGCCAGGTTGGTCGCCTACCTGGCGGACACATGGGGCATCAAGGCCAAGCTGGTTCGTTCCGGTGCGGCCCGGAAAGCCGTACTCGTTTTCTCCAAGGACGAGACGGCCAAGTTGCACGCCCTGATCGCACCATTTGTCCATCCCTCGATGCAGTACAAGTTGCTGTCCCGGTACCGGGATCGGTTCGCGGTCGAACCCATGTTCGTACCGGCCGAGTACCGGCTCGTACCCATGCCCATCACGGCCATCGCGGTGAAGCCCCCGACCCGGACGATGCACCGCTTCGACATTGAGGTCGAGGGCAGCCACAACTACTTCGCCGACGGCGTCATGGTTCACAACTCCCCGGAGACCACGCCGGGGGGACGGGCGCTCAAGTTCTACTCCTCGATCCGCCTCGACATCCGGCGCATCGAGGCCATCAAGGACGGTGTCGAGGTCGTCGGCAACCGCACCCGGGTCAAGGTGGTCAAGAACAAGTGCGCATCCCCTTTCAAGATGTGCGAGTTCGACATCGGCTACGGGAAGGGCATCAGCCGGGAGGGGTCGCTGCTCGACGTGGGCGTCGACCTGGGCCTGGTGAAGAAGTCGGGGGCCTGGTACACCTACGAGGGCGAGCAGCTGGGCCAGGGCCGGGAGAACGCCAAGGTGTTCCTCATCGAGAACCCCGAGATCATGATGGAGATCTCCGAGCGCATCCGCCAGCAGATCAGTCCCAAAGAGGCCCCGGAGGCGGCCGTCGACCCCAACGACCAGCTCACCGACGAGCCCATCAGCCTCGACTAGGGGCCACAGGCGATGTCGACACCGGGTTCACCGCAGGCAGGAGTTCACGAGGTGACCGTCGAATCCTAGAGGCAGTCCTAGCGCTCTGGGGAGATGATGTGGTCGAAGTCCTGAAGGTGTCAAGCCGTTCGAACCCCAATTCCGTCGCGGGGGCACTGGCCGGGGTGCTGCGCCAGTGCGGGGCGGTTGAGGTCCAGGTCGTGGGGGCCGGAGCGCTGAACCAGGCTGTCAAGGCCATCGCCATTGCCCGCGGGTTCGTGGCCCCGTCGAATATCGACCTGGTCTGCATTCCGACGTTCGCCGACATCGAGATCGACGGCGAAGGCCGGACCGCCATCCGCCTGGCCGTCCAGGATCGCAGCGGACGGCTGCCCGTCGACAGCGTCGGGCGACCGTCCGCCCCAGGCGTCGGGCGTCCGCCCGCCGCGGGTGTGGGACGGCCGCCCGCTCCAGGCGTCCACGGCCCGGTTCGTCCCGGAGCGATACCGCCTCCCCCGCTTGCAGCCATGCCGCCTCGGCCGGTGCCCAACCACGCCGTCGGCTGAACCAGGGAGCCTCGGTCTGCCGCTCCTGGGGACTCCCGGCAGGTACCGTACGGCGGTGACCCAGGAAGCGCCCCGCCAGGCGCCCCGCCAATTCCTCATCCGCACGTTCGGGTGCCAGATGAACGAGCACGACTCCGAGCGACTGACGGCCATGCTGGAGGCCGACGGTTTGGAGGCCACCGACGACATCGACGCCGCCGATATCGTCGTCCTCAACACGTGCTGCATCCGTGAGAACGCCGACAACCGGCTCTACGGACAGCTCGGCCAGCTCAAGTCCCTGAAGGCGGAACGGCCCGGCATGCAGATCGCCGTGGGCGGTTGCCTGGCCCAGAAGGACAGGGCCCTGGTGCAGAGCCGGGCCCCCCAGGTCGACGCCGTCTTCGGTACGCACAACCTGGCCGCCGCCACTCGCCTGCTGCGCCAGGCCGCCACCGAGGGCCCGGTGATGGAGATTCTTGATGCCGCCCAAGCGGGCGACGAGGCCGACTTCTCCTCGGCTCTGGCCACCCGCCGCAACCTCGCCTACGCCGCCTGGGTCACCATTCAGGTCGGCTGCGACAACGCCTGCGCCTTCTGCATCGTCCCCGCCGTCCGCGGCCCCGAGGTGAGCCGGCCCTTCGGGCGTCTGGTGACCGAGGTGGAGAGACTGGCCGATGCCGGCACCACCGAGGTGACCCTGTTGGGACAGAACGTCAACTCGTACGGCCGCGACATCACTCTCGGCCTCCGGGCCGCTCCGAGTGCCTCGGCTGGCGAGCTGGCGGGGGATCGATGGGCCTCGTCGGTCGGCCGCAGGGCTCGCCCGTTGTTCGCCGACCTGCTGCGGGCCGTCGGCGCGGTCGACGGCATCAGGCGCGTCCGTTTCACCAGCCCCCATCCCAAGGACCTCCGGCCCGACACGATCGAGGCCATGGCCGAGACCCCCGAGGTGTGCGAGCACCTGCACCTGCCGCTCCAGTCCGGCAGCAACCGCACCCTGGCGGCGATGCACCGGGGCTACACCGCCGAGCGCTATCTGGCCAGACTGGCCGAGGCCCGTGCCGCGGTACCCGACCTGGCCGTGACGACCGACATCATCGTCGGGTTCCCCGGCGAGACCGACGACGATTTCGAAGGCACCCTCGCGGCGGCGGCGGAAGTGGGCTACGACAGCGCTTACACGTTCCTGTTCTCGCCCCGGCCGGGCACGACGGCGGCCGACAGGCACGATCAGTTCGTGGCCCCCGAGGTGGCCGCCGAGCGCTTCGAGCGTCTGCGGGTGGTGGTCGAGCGTTCGGCCCTGGCCCGCCATCAAGCGCGCATCGGCCGAGTCGAAGAGGTACTGGTTGAGGGGCCGAGCAAGCGCGATGCCACGGTCACCACCGGGCGCACCCGCCAGAACAAGCTCGTGCACTTCCTCGTCCCTGGTGAAACCGTGCCACCGGGCGCGGGGAGCTACGCCACGGTCCGAGTCACCGGCGCCGCCCCGCACTACCTCCGGGGCGAGCTGGTCGAGATCACCGCCCGGACCCGCCATCGCACCCTGATCCCGGTGGCCGCCTCCTGAGTCACGCCGACCTACCGTGAGCGGACCGCACCTGGCGCTGGTGGGCCCCACGGCATCGGGAAAGTCGGCCCTGGCCATGGCCGTGGCCCGGCGCCGGGACGACGTGGAGCTGGTGTCGGTCGACTCGATGCAGGTCTATCGGGGCATGGACATCGGTACGGCCAAGCCGACCCTGGCCGAGCAGGCCGAGGTTCCCTGCCATCTGATCGACCTCGCCAACCCCGGTGAGGACTTCTCGCTGGCCCGGTTCCAGGCCGCCGCCGTCGGGGTGATCACCGGCATCGAGGCGCGCCGGCATCGGGCGCTGCTGGTCGGCGGGACCGGGCTCTACCTCCAGGCCGTGGTCGACAGCCTGACCCTGCCCGGCCAGTGGCCCGAGGTGCGCGCCGGTCTGGAGGCCGAGGCGCGCACGCCCGCAGGCGTCGGCGCCCTCCATCGCCGCCTGAGCGACACCGACCCGGTCGCCGCGGCCCGGATCGAGCCAGCGAACAGTCGTCGTATCGTCCGGGCCCTGGAGGTGACCATCGGCAGCGGACGGCCCTTCTCGTCGTTCGGCCCGGGCCTGGGCGCCTACCCGCCGAGCCCGTTCCTTCTCGCCGGGGTCTGGCTGCCGCGCCAGGTGGTGGCCGATCGCATCGCCCATCGCTATGTCGACCAACTCGCCTCCGGCTTCGTGGCCGAGGTGGCGGCCCTGGCCGCCCGCCCCGGCGGACTCTCCCGCACCGCCCGCCAGGCCCTGGGGTACCGGGAGCTGCTCGACCACCTGGCCGGTCACTCGTCGCTCGACGATGCCGTCAACCTGGCCGTGCGCCGCACCGCCAGGTTCGCCCGGCGCCAGCGGGCGTGGTTCCGGCGAGATCCTCGCATCACCTGGTTCGGCGCGGCGCGAAACCCTGTCGCCGCCCTGCCCGCCCTCCTGGGACACTGGGCCCCGTGAGGCTGCGCAAGTACCACGGCCTGGGCAACGACTTCCTGATCCTGTTCGACCTCGACGGCGCACAGCCCGTCGACGCGGCCACGGCGGCCGCCGTGTGTGACCGTCACCGGGGCGTGGGTGCCGACGGCCTCATCCGGGTCACCGCCGGCGCCGACGCGTCCGATGTCACCATGGAGCTGCGCAACGCCGACGGCGGCCGGGCCGAGACCAGCGGCAACGGCCTGCGCTGCCTGGCCAAGGCGGTGGTCGACGCCGGCCTGGTGGCGGGCCCCGACCTCGTCATCTCCACCGACGTGGGCGACCGGCGGGCCACGGTAGGTGCCGATGGCTACGTGAGCGTGGACATGGGCCACGTGGCGGTGGTGGAGCGAAAGAGCCAGCGGACCGACCTGGGGCCGGAGGCCGCCGGCTGGTCCGGCTTCGCCGATGCCGGGAACCCCCACGCCGTGTTCGGCGTCGACGACCCGGACAAGGTCGACATCGTCGCCGATGGAGGCGCCTGGGACCGTCACTGCCCGGGCGGGACCAATGTCGAGTATGTGCTCGTCGGCCCCGAACCCGACGGGCTCACCATGCGGGTCTGGGAACGCGGCGTGGGCGAGACCCTCTCCTGCGGGAGCGGCGCCTGCGCTGCAGCGGTCGTCGCCCACGATCTTCAGCTGGTCGGCGACCGTGTGGTCGTACACCAGCCCGGCGGCGACCTTGTGGTCGACCTGTCGGGCGACACGGTCGTGCTCACCGGCCCGACCGAGTTCGTCTGCCGGGTGGAGACACCTTGACTTCCGCTCGCTGCGGGCCTCCGCTTCACCATGCTTTTCGGCGACACCGTGGTCCTCGCTCGTGAGCCTCGCCGGGTCCTGTTCCGTGGCCGGGGTCGGTTCGTGACGCTCATCGAGCGCCATCGGCGCGAGCGGATCGTGTTGGTGGGTGTGGCCATCCCGCCGATCTCGCCTGAGGCGGCGGAATCGTCGCTCGACGAGCTGGCCGCCCTGGTCGACACGGCCGGGGCCGACGAGGCCGAACGGGTCCTGCAACGCAGGGACGCGCCCGACCCGGCCACCTTCGTAGGAAAGGGCAAAGCCGAGGAGCTGCGGGAGATCTCCCAGACCGTCGATGCCGACACCGTCGTGTTCGACGACGAACTGTCACCAGCCCAGAGCCGCAACCTGGAGAAGATTCTCGGCCGCACGGCGATCGACCGCACCGCGGTCATCCTCGACATCTTCGCCCAGCACGCCCATACCCAGGAGGGCAAGGCGCAAGTTGAGCTGGCCCTGCTGCGGTACCGGCTACCCCGTCTGCGGGGCCGGGGCAAGGGGCTGAGCCAGCAGGCCGGTGGCATCGGCACTAGGGGGCCGGGCGAGACCCAGCTCGAGGTCGACCGCCGGCGGCTGTTGCGCCGGGCCACCAAGCTCGAGGCCGACCTGAAAGAGCTGACCCAGAACCGGCGCACCCAGCGCAAGGCCCGGACGCGCTCGCGCCTGGCGACGGTGGCCCTGGTCGGCTACACCAACGCCGGCAAGTCGACACTGCTCAACCGCCTCACCCGCTCCGACGTGCTCGTCGAAGACCGTCTCTTCGCCACCGTCGACCCGACCACCCGACGCCTCGCCCTTCCCGGCGGCGAGCGGGTACTCATCAGCGACACCGTCGGGTTCGTCCGCAAACTGCCCCACCAGCTGGTGGAGGCCTTCCGGTCGACCCTCGAGGAGGTGGCCGAAGCGGACCTGCTGGTCCACGTGGTCGACGCCGCCGCCCCCGACCCGGAATTCCAGATCGACGCGGTACGCACGGTCCTGGCCGAGCTGGGGGCGGACGGGGTCACCGAGCTCTTGGCCTTCAACAAGTCCGACCGGCTGGTGCTCGACGACGCCGGGAACAACGCCCGGTCGCTACGCCTCGACGCCCGTCACCCGGGCTCGGTGCTGGTGTCGGCGCACACCGGCGCGGGGGTCGACGATCTGCTCGCCGCCATCGGCGACCGCCTCCGGTCCCTGACCAAGGTGGTCGAGCTCGTCGTCCCCTACAACCGGGGTGAGGTCGTGGCCGCCCTGCACCGCTATGGCGAAGTTCTGAGCGAGGACCACGAAGACGTCGCCACCCGTGTCCGTGTGCGCCTGGATGCCTCCGACGTCGGTCGCTTCGACGAGTTCCGGCCGGCGTGAGCGGTCCTGGGCCCGAGCGGCCCCCTGGGCGGGGCGTCGGCTTCTCACCGCCGCCCTATCCCTACGATCGGTTGGGGCCGGTGCAGGCGCTGGCTGCCGCCCATCCGGGCGGAGCCGTCGACCTTTCCATCGGCGCCCCCAATGACCCGCCTCCGCCCGCAGTGGTGGAGGCCATGGGCGCATCGGGCACCGAGAGGGGGTACCCGCCGTCGATCGGATCGGCGGCCCTGCGAGAGGCGGCGGCGGGCTGGATGGCCCGCCGCCTGCGAGTCGAGGTGCCCGCCGGCGCCGTCGCCGCCTGTGTGGGCACCAAGGAGTTCGTGGCCACCACGCCCCAGTGGTTGCGACTTCGCACCCCCGAGCGCGACACGGTGCTCTACCCGGCGGTCTCGTATCCCACCTATGAGATGGGCGCCTTGCTGGCGGGATGCCGGGCCGTACCCGTGCCCGTGGACGAGGAGTGGCGGCTCGACCTGGCAGGCGTCGCCGACGACGATGCCGCCCGGGCCCTGTGCCTCTGGGTGAACACCCCGGCCAATCCCACCGGCGCCCTCGACGACCTGGGCCGGGTGGCGGCCTGGGCGCGGGCGAGGGGCATTCCGGTGTTCTCCGACGAGTGCTACGTGGAGTACACCTGGGACGGCCCCCGGCACACGATCCTCGAACACGGGCTCACCGGCGTCGTGGCCGTGCACTCCCTGTCGAAGAGGTCGAACCTAGCCGGGCTACGGGCAGGCTTCTATGCCGGCGACCCGGCCATCGTCTCGTACCTGTCCGAGGTGCGAAAGCACGTGGGATTGATGGTGCCCGGGCCGGTTCAGGCCGCCGCCGTGGTCGCCCTGGGTGACGACACCCATGTCGACGCGCAGCGGGCCCGCTACCACGAGCGCCTCACCTACTTCGCCGACGTGCTCACCGCCGCCGGTGCGGCCTGCGCCATGCCCGGAGGCGGCTTCTACCTGTGGGCCCGGGCCGCCGATGGCGACGCCTGGACAGCGGCCGCCGACCTGGCTCGCAGGGGCGGCCTCGTCACCTCGCCGGGCGAGTTCTACGGCCCGTCGGGCGCGGCACTTCTCCGGGTGGCCCTCGTTGCGCCCATGGACCGTCTACGCCTGGTTGCCGCTCGCCTGAACAGCTGAGCGCCACGCCAGCGAGAGGCCCTCCCCCGTATTTCGGGGTTCCTGCGGCGACGAGCATGGCCCCACGAATGAGCGGCCCGCGTGCTCGGCGCTGGCGGGCACCGACTCGCCGTCGACGGCGAGTCGGGGGGTCCTGCCGGGCCAGCAGGACCATCAGGCTGCCCAGCCCGATCAGCAACGCACCAGCCAACGCCTCCCACCACACCGGCGAACCGGTGAACGCCAGCGCCGTGGACCCCGCTGCGGCTCCGGAAATTGCCGTCCCGCCACCGCCGCCCGTGACCGCGCCACTGCCAGTGGTGGCACCCCCGCCACCGCCGGTGGTAGGCGTCGGCGTCGGCCGGGGGACGGTGGTCGTCGTGCTCGGCGCGGTGGTGGTCGTGGTGACCGGCAGGGTGGTGGTGGTCGTGGTGACCGGTGGCATGCATAGCGGGGTCGTAATCGTGTTGGAGTCCAACGTGACGGCCCCGTTGCGGGCCAACAACCGACCCTGCACGAGAGCGTTCGTGTTGGCGGTGATCGAGGTCAGGGCGAGGATGGTCCCGAGAAAGGTGGAGCCCACCCCGAGCGTCGCCGAGCTGCCAACCTGCCAAAAGATGTTGCAGGCCTGGCCCCGTTGATGAGCACGACGTGGCTGTTGGGTGCCGTGATGAGTGTGGAACCCGCCTGGAAGATGAAGACTGCGTTCGGGTCACCCTGAGCGTCGAGCGTGAGTGTCCCGGTGATCGCAAGCGACGAGGGAGAGTTAAAGACACCGGTCGTGAGGGTCATCCCGCCCAGGTCCGTGGGACCCGGGAATGTGGTCGTCGGCGCTTGGGCGGCAGCGGCGTTGTAAGCGATGGTCAAATCGGACTGCGCCTGACACGCCACAGCGTCTCCTGCGTGGGTTGTTCCATTGACGGCTCCGGGCGGGAACCCCGTTATGGCGGGGCCGAGGGCCGGACAGCTACCCAGGTCCCCGTTGAGGACGCTGGGTCCGGTGTTTGTCACTGCGCTAGCGGCCAACACTGCGAAGCTGTCGGCCGTCTGAAGGTTCACTTTGGTGGCTGCGCCGGCGAGGCTTACGGCTTACGAAGACGAGCGCGCCGAGGCCCACAAGGCCAAGAATGACCAGCGCTCTCCGAGACAGCCCGGACCGGGTCATCAAGCGTGCCGAGACAAGGTCGGGATCCTTTGCGTGGTGCTGACCTCAGGTGTTGGAACAACACCGGACCTGCAAGGTGTTGGAACAACACCGGACCTGCAAGGTGTTGGAACAACACTGGAAAGGCCAGGCCCGCTCGCGGCGTCAAGTCGGGGGTGGCGTCGAGTACGGGATCGGCGTTGGACGACAAATCTGCTCTCCGGCAAGCCGGCGCGATCGTCGGTCGATGTAGTGATGAATCGGTGCGGCACAATGAGGCCGGGGCCGGCCTCGGCACCGCTGCCCCACCTCGGAGCCGACGGCCGAATGCTCCGGGAGCAATGTTTCCTGCTCGTCATCGCCTGATCACTGCAACCTCTCTCGCGATTGGCCGGGAATTTGACCGTAACGCTACCTAGGTCCAGAGAAACGCCGTTGAATGCGTGAGATACACGCAATGTACGCCAGAGTTTGACGACAATTGGATTGTAGCCCGTCGTCGGACGAGACACAACGACCGTTGGGTTCCGAGGTCCTGCGTCCGTTGCCGCGCCGGGTCAGACGAGGAAATCGAAAAGAGGATCGAGATTAGTGGCGGTCCTCGAGGGACGGCGGCCAGCCGGGGACGAACATCTGGTCGCCGTTGATGCTCGCTACCTGCCAGCCGTCGTCGGAGTGGCGTAGGGCGAAGCGCCGGGCGAACGAATAGCGCTTCGCCTCGGCCTGGGCTGCCTCGGTCTCCACGAAGGTGACCGTCTCCAGGTCGAGGCTTACGACCTCGGGGTCGTCGAGAGACCGCCACGTGAGGGTGCTGAACCCCTTCCAGATCTTCTGCCACAGCTCAAGGAGCTCGGCGCTGAAGCGGGGCCACAGCGGATGGTCGGGGTCGGCCGCGGCCAGACGGGTGGCCAACCCGTCCCAGTCGCTGCCGTGGCCCAGCCAGTTCTGGTGGCGGTGGGCCCAGACCCAGTCCTGGACGAGGACCAGGCGCAGAGTGGGGTGGGTGAGGGGCCAGGCCCTAGCCAGGTCGCTGTCGTCCATCACCGCCTCGACCCACGCAGTGGCCACGTCCTGGGCGGTGAGGGGCGGGGGTATGGCGGGTTCAGCCACCCGCTCAGGGTAGACCCGTGGGCCCGGGTCGCGGCCGTGGCTCAGGGGCGGATGGCTGCAGCCTGGGCCAAAGCAGGGCCGACCCACCCACGCTCGGACAGGGCAATGGTGAACCGGGCGAACGACTCGTCCAGCGCCTCGCTCTCGGCGTAGTTCGGGAACACTTCCTCGCCTTCGGCGACCATGGCGTCCCCCGCCGTCACCAGGTCGGCGTGGAGGGTACCGGCGGCGGCCACGATGCAAGCCCCCAGGGCGGTGTCGGCCCCTTCGATCACCAGAACTGGCCGGCCGAGAACCGAGGCCCGCACGCGTGCCCACACTCGGCTGCGCCCCCCACGCCCGGCTGAGCGGACCGCACCGAGAGCAGGGGCGCCGATGTCGCCCAGTTGGGCGTAGGCCAGCCGCTCCACGAAGGCCACTCCTTCGAGCACGGCCCGGTGGCGGTCGGCCTCGCCGGTCGGTCGGCCCAGCCAGATGCCCTTGGCGTCGGGCGCCACGAACGGAAAGCGCTCGCCCGTCCTCAGCAGGGGGTAGGTGACGCAGGACGCGGGTCCGGCGGCTGCCGCCCGGCGATCGAGGTCGGCCAGATCGGCGCCCGGTGATGCCGCCACCACCGCCGCCCCCCCGGTGTTGGAGGCTCCTCCCGGCAACCACCAGCCAGCCGGATGACGGTGGCTGTACACGGCTCCGGAAGGATCGTGGGCGAGGTCGTCGGTTGCTCCCTTGACCACCATGGTCGTGCCGATCACGGTGACGAAGCGGCCGGGCCGGTCGGCACCCGCGGCCACCTGGCCGGCGCAGCCGTCGGTCATGCCCAGTCGGACCTGGCAGCCGGGCGGGAGGCCGGTTGCCGCCGCGGCATCGGTGCCCACCACTCCCACCGGCGAGCCCGGAGGGCGGACCTCGGACAACAAGGCGTCGGGGATGCCCACCGCCGCGGTGGCCTCGAGCGCCCACTCCCGCCTTCGGGGGTCGTAGCCGCTCTTGAGGGCGTGGCTCCAGTCGGTCGGGGGGCGCTCTCCGGTGAGGGCGGCAACGAGCACATCGGACGCGTGCAACGCCCACCGGGCCCGCTCGGCCACGTCGGGTTGAGTGAGCAGCCACCCCCACTTGGCCAGCCCTGACGTGGACCCCGGCTGCCACCCGAGAGCCGTCCATCTCTCGCGGCCCGCCCCCGCAGCCAACGTGGCCTGAGCCGTGGCCCGCTGGTCGTCGTAGAGCAGGGCAGGCCCGAGGGGTTGGCCGCTGTCGTCGGCGACCAGCACCGTTCCCGAGGTGGCGGCCACCGCCACCGCCTGGATGGCGCCCGCCGCCGGGCCCAAGGCGTCGGTCGCCTCCCGCAGGGCGGTGACTGCCGCCGGCCACCAGGCCCGGGCGTCGGTCTGCGACCAGCCCGGACGGGGTCGCTCGGGAGCGGGCAGCAGGGCGCGGCCCCGGGACACGACCCGGCCGCCGGCGTCGGCGCACGAAGCCCGCACCTCCTGGGTGGCCAGGTCGATGCCGGCGACCAGCTCGGGTGTGGTCGAGAGGACCAAGGGTCCGACGGTAGCGGTACGCCGCCTACGATGGCCCGGTGCCCATCGACACGTCCGGAGAATCCTTCGTCGCCCTGCAGAGCCTCCTCGACCAGATCGTCGACGACAGCTCGCCCACTGCGTCACGTATCCACGCCACCATCGCGGCCCAGCAGTTCCTCGAGTCGCTGACCCGTACGTTGGTCAACCAGGCCCTCGAAGAAGGAGTGGACTGGGACGACCTGGCGGCCGCGTTCGGGACCTCGCCGGCCAACGTGAAGTCGCGGTTCGGCGCCCTGCACAGCTACGACGACTGACTGAGCGCACACCGTCACATGGACGACGATCGCCTCGAGCGGGTGACCGCCCTGCTGCGTGACCTCCACGGTCGCCTCACCGCCGACCCACCGCTGCCTTTCGACGAGTGGGAACTGCAGCTCTACGCCTACGACGAGGCCCTGGTGACGGCCGCCGACCTCTTCGACATCGAGGTGCCGATCGCCACGCGCGACGAGATGGGGCCCGACGACCGGGCCAATCTGGAGCAGGCGCTGGCCGACGCCGGCCTCGACGTCCGCACCGACGCCTGACCGACGGAGCCTGAAGCCCGCCCGTCCACCGTTCGGAGGGCACGGGCCCTATCATCGGCATCGGGACCGGCAACCGGTCGAGTCCAGATGAGGAGTGCCACGGTGCGTTCCAGCAGCAATCCTGCGCTCACCCGCAGTCCTGCATTCACGGGCAAGGGCGGCGGTCCGCAGACGACCGACCCCCTGGAACAGGCCTACTTCGGGCCGAGCGCCACCTCCAGGCAGACCGGCCGCATGACCGTCGACGACGTCGTCGGCCGCACGGCGCTGCTCCTCGCCGTGGCCTTCGTCACGGGCGGGGTCACCTGGGCCCTCGATCTCGGGGCACTGGCGTTCCCCGCCGCCCTCGTCGGCTTCGGCTTGGCCCTGTTCATCCTCGTCAAGCAGGTCACCAACCCGGTGCTGATCATCGCCTACGCCGCCGTCGAGGGCATCTTCCTCGGCGGCATCAGTCAACTGTTCAACGACCGGTACCCGGGCATCGTCGTGCAGGCGGTAGTGGGCACCGCCGGAGTCACCGCCGTGGTGTTGGCCCTCTATCGCAGTGGCAAGATCCGCGTCACCCCCAAGTTCACCAAGATGGTGATCGGGGCGACGATGGGTTTCGTCGTGCTCATCATGGTCAACCTGGTCGCCGGCATCTTCACCAGTGGCGGCCTCGGGCTCCGCGAGGGCCCGCTCGGCATCGTCTTCGGCCTGGTCGCCATCGGCCTGGCGTCGATGAACCTCGTGCTCGACTTCGACATGGTCGAGAAGGGTGCCCGGGCCGGGATCCCGACCCGTTACGGCTGGTTCGCCGCCTTCGGGATCATGATCACGCTGGTGTGGCTCTACGTGGAGATGCTGCGCCTTCTGTCCATCCTGCGGAGCTGAACGAGGTGATCTCTCAGTCCTCGGCCCGGCCGCCGAGGTGGTGGGAGAGGAAACGCTCGGCGGCGGCGTAGAACGCCAGGCGGTTCTCGGGCTTGGCGAAGCCGTGGCCCTCGTCGGGGTAGAGAAGGTACTCGTGGTCGATGCCCTTGTCCTTCAGGGCGGCCACGATCTGTTCGGACTCGGCCTGCTTGACCCGCGGATCGTTGGCCCCCTGGGCGATGAGCAGGGGTATGCGGATCTGGTCGGCCGCCGACAGCGGTGATCGTGACCAGAGGAACTCCTCCTCGGTCTCGGGGTTACCGACCCGGGTGTGGAACTGGGCCACGATCGGCGCCCAGTAGGCGGGCACCGACTCGATCAGCGTCTTCAAGTTGGACGGGCCCACGATGTCGACGGCACACCGGAACACGTCGGGCGTGAAGGCGGCGCCGACGAGGGCGGCGTACCCGCCGTAGGACCCGCCGTAGATGCCCACCCGGTCACGGTCGGCCCAGCCCTTGGCCACCACGTGGTCGACGGCATCGAGCAGGTCGTCGTGCATGGCCGCGCCCCATTCCCGGTCGCCGGCGTTGACGAAGGCCTTGCCGTAACCCGTGGAACCCCGGAAGTTGACCTGCACGCAGAGGTACCCCCGGTTGGCCAGCCACTGGGCCTCGGGGTCGAATCCCCAGGCGTCGCGGGCCCAGGGGCCACCGTGCACGTTGAGCACGGTGGGCAGCCCTTTCGGGGGCAGGACGGGTGGGAAGGTGGCGTAGCCGTGAATGGTCAGGCCGTCGCGGGCGGCAAACGTGAACGGCTCCATACGGGCGAGCTGATAGCGGGAGAGGCTCGGTTGGTGTTCGAACATGAACGTGGCCTGGGCTGCGGCCCGGTCCCAGGCGTAGTAGCGAGCGGGCCCGTCGTCGTTGGTGTAGGCCACCAGCCACACCCCGTCGGCGTCGTCGTGGCCGAGGATCACGGGGTCGCCGGGGGAGAGGCCCAGGAGGGCCTCGACGTCGTCGGCCACGGCCGGGTCGAGAACCCGGTAGTCGGCTCGGTCCTTCATGAACACCACGAACTGGGGCTCGCGGGTGTCGGGGTGGAACCGGACGGCACCGACGTCGTAGGTGGCATCTCCGGCCACGACGCTGCTCTCGCCCGTGGCGCAGTCGATGCAGACCAGGCGGCCGGCGTTGGCCCCGAGCGAGGTGATGGCCCACAGGCCCGTGCCGTCGAGGGTGAAACCGAGGGGTTCGGTGGTGAGGGAGTCCTCCTGGGCCACTTCGAGGAGCGCTCGCCATTCGTCGTCGACTGTGTCGCGCACCATCACCACGAACCCGCCGTCGGGTGTGGGAGCCACGCCGGCGCGCACGTTCCAGTCGACGTCGGCCAGCATGCCGATGAACCCCGGATTGTCGGCGAGCTTCTCCAGCTCGCCGTTGCGCAGGTCGAGCCGGTAGACGTCGTGAAGCTCGGGATTGTCGCGGTTGAGGCCCACGAGAACGTGGTCGGGAAAGCGCTTGTCGAGCTCGTCGACCCGAACCTGCACGCCGTCGAATGGAGTGAGATCGCGGATGTCGCCCGTCTGCAGGTCGACGTCGTAGAGGTGCCAGTCCTCGTCGCCCCCGGTGTCCTGCACGTAGAGCAGGTGGCGCCGATCGTGGGCCCAGTAGAAGGACCGGATCCCACGGTCGCGATCGCGCGTCACCGCCCGGGCCTCGTCGCTTCCGATCGGGCTCACCCACACGTTGAGGACACCCTCGTCGGGGGCGAGCCAGGCGAGCTGCGATCCGTCGGGTGAGATGCGGGGGCTGGTTCGCTCGGGATTGCCGAACAGCACTGTGCGGGGGACGAGCGGTGGGGCCACGGGTGCGTCGGTCATGGGCGACTGCCTAGCAGACGATCCCTACACTCGGACATCGTGGACGACACCCCGCCGAACCGATGGCTGGCCGAGGCCGGGGGCCGAGCCGGCAGCTACGACGACCGGTGGGAGCAGATGGCCGCAAAAGGTGTCGAGGTCCACGGCGAGGCCGACCTCGTCGAGTCGCTGGGCCCGACGGCCGAGTCGTTGGTCCCGGAGGACGTGGGCCGGTACACCGTGCTCGACGCCGGCTGCGGAACCGGGCGATTGGCGATCGAGCTGGCGCGCCGCGGGTACGGCGTCGCGGGTGTCGACGTCGACCCGGCCATGCTGGCCCGGGCCCGGGCCAAGGCGCCCGACCTGCCGTGGATCGAAGCCGACCTGGCCGGCCTCGACCTGGGACGGACGTTCGACGTGGTCGTGGCCGCCGGCAACGTGATGATCTATCTCGCCCCGGGCACCGAGCGCCTGGTACTTGCCTCGCTGGCCGGTCACCTACGCCTGGGCGGCTTGATGGTGGCCGGCTTCCAACTCGATGCCGGCCGGCTCGACCTGGCCGCCTACGACGATCACGCCGTCGCCGCCGGCCTGGACCCGGTGGAGCGCTGGGCGACCTGGGACCGTCAGCCCTATGCCGGCGGTCCCTACGCCGTGTCGGTGCACCGCCGATCCTGGCTCTAGAAGCCGTGCTTCTTGAGCCAGTCCTTGGCCAGGACCTCGGGGTCCTCCTTGTCGACGTCGGCCTGCTTGTTGAGCTGGGTCAGGTCTTCGGTGGTGAGGGCCGCTGAGACCTTGTTGAGCGTCTGCCGCACCTTGTCGTCGGCCGCGGTGGTCCGAATCACCGGCACCACGTTGTCGGCGTTCTGGAGGTGCTTGTCGTCGTCGAGCACCACGAAACCGTTGGCGGGGATGGAGGCGTCGGTGGAGGTGAGGAGGGCGACATCGATGTCACCGCCCTTCAGCGCGGCCACGGTCAGTGGTCCGCCCACGTCGAGGGGCTTGAACTCCTTGAAGTTGGCCCCGTAGGTGTTGACCAGGCCCACTTGGCAGAAGGGCCGGGTCGGGCACTCGGGAGGGCCGCCGAGCTTGAGCTGGTCGGCCACCGGCGCCAGGTCGGAGAGCTTCTTGAGGTTGTACTTGTCGGCCGTGGCCTTGGTGACGGCGAAGGCGTTGGCGTCGACGGCCGGGGAGGGGTCGAGGGCGGTACTTCCCTTGGACGCCAGCGCGGCCCGGAGCTTCTCGGTGGTGGCCTGGGCGTCGGGCGTGGCCTCGCCGGCCCCCTTGTTCAGGAACTCGAGGTCGGTGGCCGCGTATCCGGGATAAAGATCGATCTCGCCGCGCTCCAGCGCCGGGGCGACCACCTCACGGTTGCCCAGGTTGGGCCGCACGGTGACGGTGTAGCCGGCGTTCTTCAGGGCCCCCTCGTAGATGCCGGCCAGGATGGCGCTCTCGGTGAAGTTGAAGGCGCCGATGTTCACCGTCTTCTTGTCTTTCTCCGCCGTGGTGGGCCCTGTCCCACTGCTGGTCTTGGACGAGCTCCCGCAGGCCGCGACCACCAGAGCCAGGCCGACAGCGGCCGCCCCCCCGACATACCTTCTCAGCGATCGCATGGATGGGTCCTCCTGATCCTCAGGCGGCCTCGACGACGGGTGCCGTGGCCACGAATGTCTCATTCTTGTCGGAAACCTGATGCCGCAGGCCGGCCGGCACCAGCAGGCGCTGCACGCCGGCCAGGCTCACCTCGGTGAACACGGCCAGAGCGGCCACGAGCAGGGCCCCGGCGAACACCTGGACGAAGTCGCGCTGGGCCAGGCCGTCGATGACATAACGGCCGAGGCCGCCCCACGCCACCAGGGCGGCGATGGTGGCGGTGGCCACGACCTCGACGGCAGCGGTGCGCACGCCGGCCATCACCAGGGGTACGGCGATGGGCAGCTCGACCCGACCCAGGACCTGGCGGCCGGTCATGCCCATGCCCCGGGCCGATTCGCGCACCTCAGGGTCGACGTCGCGGACGCCGATGAACGAGTTGGTGACCATGGGCGGAACGGCCAGGGCGACGAGGGCGCAGAACGCGGGAAGGGCACCGATGCCCACGAGCTGGACCGCCACCACGAGGATGGCGAACGACGGAACGGCGCGACCCACGTTGGCCAGGTTGATGATCAGGCCGCCCATCCTGTTGAGGTGACCGAGCAGGATGCCGGCGGGCAGGGCCACCGCTCCCGCCGCCACCATGGCGGCTGCCGACATCACCAGGTGCTCGGACAGGCGGTGGGGGATGCCGTTGGCGCCGTGCCAGTGGGCGGCGGTGGTGAACCACTGCACGACATCGCCGAAGAAGCTCATCGGCGCCGCCCGCGCGGCCCGCGGCGCCAGGGGGTGGCCAGTCGCTCGAGGCCGATCAGCCCGACGTCGGCGACCACGGCCAGGGTCACCGACATCACCGTCCCCACGACCAGCGGGGTGCGGAAATCACGGATCAGGCCCTCGAGGATGAGCTGGCCCAACCCCCCCTGGCCGATGAGAGCGGTGACGGTGACGAGGCCGATGGTGGTGACGGTGGCGATGCGGACGCCGGCGATGATCGACGGCATGGCCAGTGGTAACTCGATACGAAGGAGCTGTCGACGCCTGGTGAAGCCCATGCCCTGCGCCGCCTCGCGCACGTCGTCGGGCACGGCGTCGAGGCCGGCCACGGTGTTTCGGATCAGGATGAGCAGGGTGTACCCGACCAGGCCGATCTCCGCCGTCGTTCGGCTCAGGCCCGTCCAGGGCACGAGCATGGCGAACAGGGCGAGCGAGGGCACGGTGTAGAGGATGCCGGTGGCCGACAGCACGGGAGTGTTGGTCCACGTCCACCTCCGGGCGATCAGGGCCAACGGAAAGGAGATGGCCAGGCCAATGGCCACGCCGATCACCGTGAGCTCCACGTGCTGACGGGTGGCCGCGCCGATGGTGCCCGTGTGCCGGGAGACCCAGTCCCACCTCACCCACGGGTCGGCGGCAGCGATCAGCCCACCAGCCGGCATTCCGGCAGACTATCGACCCCCGTCATGATCCGACTCGTTGCTCTCTCCAAGCACTTCGCCAACGGCCAGGTGGCGGTCGACTCGCTCGACCTCGAAGTCGACGAGGGCGACGTCTGCGTGCTCGTGGGGCCATCGGGGTGTGGCAAGACCACCACCCTGAAGATGATCAACCGCCTGGTGGAGCCCACCAGTGGACGGATCTTCATAGGTGACGAGGACGTCACAGCCATCGACCCCGTCGTCCTTCGTCGCCGCATCGGCTACGTCATCCAGCAGGTGGGCCTGTTCCCGCACCTGAGCGTGGCCGACAACGTGGCCACTGTTCCCCGCCTGATGGGCTGGGACCGCCGGCGCACCCGCGGCCGCGTCGACGAGTTGCTCGACCTCGTCGGTCTCGAGCCCGTGGTCTACCGTGACCGCTACCCCCATCAGCTCTCGGGCGGACAACGCCAGCGGGTGGGGGTGGCCCGCGCCCTCGGCGTCGACCCGCCGGTGCTTCTCATGGACGAGCCCTTCGGGGCCATCGACCCCATCAACCGCGACCGCCTCCAGCAGGAGTTCCTGCGCCTCCAGTCCGAGGTGAAGAAGACGGTGGTGTTCGTCACCCACGACATCGACGAGGCCGTCCGCGTCGGCGACCGCATCGCCATCCTCCGTGAAGGCGGTGTCCTCGAGCAGTACGCCTCGCCCGCCGACCTGTTGGGCCGGCCGGCATCTCCGTTCGTGGCCGACTTCGTCGGCGCTGACCGAGGCCTGAAGCGCCTCTCGGTAACGGCCATCGACAGCGCCGCACTGGCCGCGCTGCCCGTCGTGGGGCCGGGGGCGACGACGGCCGACGCCCGTCGGCGCATGGACGACGCCGGGAGCGGGTGGGCGGTGGTGGTCGACGGGGACGGGAGGTTGGTCGGCGCCGTGGACCGGGCCGGCGTCGACCGGGGCGACGACATCGACGCCGCCCTCGAGCCGGTTCCTGCCGTGGTCGAAGCCGACGCCACCCTGAAAGACGCCTTCTCCCAGCTGCTCCTCAATGACGCCGGTTGGGTCGCGGTCGTCGATCACGACCGCTATCGGGGGGTCCTGACCCTCGAGGGTCTCCACGCCGCCATCCGCCGGTCGGTCCAGGACTACTGAGGGTCAGGAAGATAACTACCTGTGCATTCGATGATGAGAATCCGCGGTAGATGGCTTCCGGAATGCACAGGTAGTTATCTCCTGGACCCTGACGTCGTTCGGGCCTAATGGGCGGTCGGGGGCGACTGTGGGTACATCATCGATCGTGAACGACGACGACGACCTCGGGCGGGCGGTGGGGGCCCTGGCCGCCGGTGACCACGACCGCCGCTCTCTGGGGCACACGGTCGCCCTCGTGCGCTCCTCGATGCGGGCCGCCGGTACCCGGTCGGTGGCCACCGGCCGGTGGTTGTCGGACGTGGTGATGGCTGCCGCCCCCCACCTGCCGGCGCGCGACCTGGCCACCCTGCGCGCCCACCACGGTGGCCGGTCGGGGCCGGAGCTGGCCGATGCCCTGATCCGTAACGCCGCCCGCACCACGGCCACCATGGGAGCGGTGGCCGGCGCGGTGGTGGGGGCCGAGGAGCTGGTCCCGCCCACCTGGTTGGCATTGCCGGCCGAGTTGGTGGTCGAGACCCTGGCCGTCGTGGCCGTGGAGATGAAGCTGGTGGCCGAGTTGCACGCGGCCTACGGGAGGCCCGTCACCGGTACTCCGGCCGAGCGTGGCGTGGCCGTGGCCCGAGCGTGGGCCGAGCGCCGAGGGGTGACCGCTCACAACCTGGTGCAGGCCGGCGGGCTGGGACAGTCGCTCGGGCGGTCGACCCGCCGGGAGGTCACCCGCCTCCTCCAACGCCGTCTGGCCGGCCGGGCCCTCCGCAACCTCCCCACCCTGGCACCCCTTCTGGCCGGGGCGGTGGCGGGGGCCGAGATCAACCGCCGGGCCACCCGGTCGCTCGGGGAAGATGTCGTTCGCGACCTCGTCGTGGGTGGGGGCACCCGGACCCACACGTGACCCGGGAAGCCGGTCGGGACTCTCCGGTACGCTCGCCCCCGGAGGACACATGGCCGACCTGCAGGAACAGATCGCTGAGTTGTGGGAGCGGCGGAACGAGTTGACGCCCGACGACGGCGATGCCCGGGCCGTGGTCGACCTGGCCATCGATCTCCTCGACTCCGGCCAGGCCCGCACGGCCGAGGTCGACACCACCACCGGCGAGGTCGTGGTGCACGTGTGGCTCAAGCAGGCCATCCTGCTGCTCTTCCGGTTGTCGGCCATGGAGACCACCGAGCTCGGCCCCTTCGAGTACGCCGACCGCATCCCCCTCAAGAAGGGCTACGCCGCCGCCGGCGTGCGGGCCGTCCCCGGTGCCTCGGCGCGCCGGGGATCGTTCCTGGAGCGGGGTGTCGTGCTCATGCCCAGCTACGTCAACATCGGCGCCCGGGTGGGAGCCAACACCATGGTCGACACCTGGGCCACCGTCGGGTCGTGCGCCCAGGTGGGAGCCAACGTCCACCTGTCGGGAGGCGTCGGCATCGGTGGCGTCCTCGAGCCTCCCCAGGCCGCGCCGGTGATGATCGGCGACGACTCGCTGATCGGTAGCCGCTGCATGATCGTGCAGGGCGCCCGCGTGGGGCGGGGGGCGGTGTTGGGCGCCGGCCTGATCCTGTCCGACTCGATTCCCGTCATCGATGCCGAGTCCGGCGCCGAGTTGGGCCGCGGGGTCATCCCACCGTGGTGCGTCGCGGTCACCGCCACCCGCCCCCGGGCCTTTCCCGGCGGCGAGTTCGGCCTGCCCTGCGCATTGGTGATCAAACGTCTCACCGAGGGCGACCGCCACGACAAGTCGCAACTCGAGGCCGTGCTCCGCCAGCACGCCGTGCCCGGTTGACCGACCTCCTGGCTTTCACCGCCGCCCTCGTCGACATCCCATCGGTGAGCCACAACGAGCGGGCCGTCACCGACCACATCGAGTCCCTGCTGGCGCCGGTGCCGTGGTTGGAGTTGACCCGGCTGGGCGAGACCCTTGTGGCCCGCACCCGGCTGGGCCGGGGGCAGCGGCTCGTGCTCGCCGGCCATACCGACACGGTCCCGCCCAATGGCAACGAGACGGCCCGGATCGACGGCGACGTGTGCTGGGGCCTGGGGTCGGCCGACATGAAGGCCGGCGTGGCCGTCATCGCCGAGTTGGCCCGCACCGTGGCCGAACCCGTCATCGACGTCACCTATGTGTTCTACGAGTGCGAGGAGGTCGACGCCCGCTTCAACGGTCTCGAGCGACTGTTCACCGAGCGCCCCGACCTGATGGCCGGCGACGCTGCCGTGCTGGCCGAGCCCACCGGTGCCCGCATCGAGGCCGGATGCCAGGGCACGATGCGGGTCGAGGTCAGCGTCGGTGGCGAGCGGGCTCACTCGGCCCGCCCCTGGCTGGGTCGCAACGCCATTCACCGCCTGGCGCCGGTGCTGGCCGCCCTCGAGGGATGGGAAGGCCGGCGGGTCGTCCTCGATGGCTGCGAGTTCCGGGAGGCCCTCCAGGCCGTCGTCGTGAGCGGGGGAGTGGCCACCAACGTCGTGCCCGACCGGGCTTTGCTGACGCTGAACCACCGCTTCGCCCCCGACCGCACACCGGAGGCGGCCGAGGCCTTCGTGCGCTCGCTGGTGGGCGATGTCGACGGCTTCGAGGTGGTGGATATGGCGCCGGCCGCCCCTCCCGCCCTCGGCCACGACCTGCTCACCGCCCTGGCCGGGGCGACCGGCGCCCCTCCGAGGGCGAAGCTGGGGTGGACCGACGTCGCCCGCTTCGCCGCCCGGGGCGTCCCCGCCACCAACTTCGGGCCCGGCGATCCCAATGTGGCCCACAGTGCCGGTGAGCGGGTCGAGCGGGTGGAGCTGGAGACGGTGCACCGAGTACTGGAGACCCTGCTTCGCCAGGGCGGCGGGTAGACGGCAGAGGCGCCTGAGAGGATGGTGCAATGCGCTCGGGCAATACCTCTCGGCCGGCGGGCCCGGGCCCTGCCTCTCGGCCGTCAGGCGCAGCCACTGCCTCTCGGCCGGCGGGCCTAGGTCGCCGAGTCGGATCGCTGGCGCTGGTGATGGGCCTGGCCTTGGCCGTGATCACCGCCGGCCCGGCGAACGCCACCGACGACCCGCTGTTCCCCCGACAATGGAATCTCGCCCAGATCGGAGCCACAGAGGCCTGGGCGACGGCCGCCGGTGGAAACGTGCTCATCGGCGTGGTCGATACCGGCGTGGACCTGTCGCACCCCGACCTGGAGGGAAAGGTGGTGGCCTCGGCGGACTGCCTGAACACCTACGGTTGTCGCGACGGGGCGGGTCAGGACGACAACGGCCACGGCACCGAGGTCAGCGGCATAGCTGCCGCCGCGACCGGGAATCGAAAGGGAATCGCCGCGGCGGCTCCCGACGCCCGATTGGTGGTGGCCAAGTCCCTCGAGTCCGGTGGCTCCGGCCGGGTCGACGACATCAACGCTGGCATCCGTTGGGTGGTCGACCACGGGGCCCGGGTCGTGAACCTCAGCCTCGGCGACGAGGACTTCGGTCTGACCAGCCAGGTGGGAACGCCGTTGCGTCCCGGCATCGAATACGCCTGGAGCCGGGGTGCGGTCGCCGTGCTGGCCTCGGGGAACTACCGGGAGGGAACGGCCGTGGCCGGGAGCCCCAACTACGGCGACGTCGACGCGCTGGTTGTGGGAGCGACCACCAGGTCCGACGACGTGGCCTCGTATTCGGCCTCGATCGGCAATGCCAAATGGGGCTTGGTTGCGCCCGGCGGGATCGGCCAGGAGGGCGGCCCCGACGACAACGTGATCACCACCGGCCTGGGCGGTGGGTACACGGCCGTGGCCGGCACCTCGGCCGCCGCCCCGCATGTGGCCGCGGCGGTGGCCGTCCTGCTGGGCATGGGCCTGGACGCCCCCCAGGCCGTGGACCGGGTGCTGGCCACCCTCGACAAGGTGAAGCCCTGTGGTGACGGCTGCCAGGGACGACTCGACCTGGCTGCGGCGGTGGCCCGGGGCGGTCCGCCGGCGACGAGCATGCCCAGCGCCGCTCCATCCAAGCCCGGCAACTCACCGGCGCCGACCGATCGGCCGACGAACACGTCGACTTCTGCAGGCGAGGTGCCGACGCCGCCCAAGGTCTCGGCCAAGGGCAACGAGCAGGCGGCGGGCGCTGCCGGTGGCGGCGGGCGGAACCCCGCGGTGTTGGCCTTGGCTGTCGTGTTGGCGATCGGCACGGCCTCGGCCACCGGTTGGGTGGGCTTCGACCGCCTCAGAGGCGGCGGAGGATGGTGACGACCTTCCCGTAGACGGTGACGTCGGCGGCGTCGAGCTCGATGGGGGAGAACGAGGCATTGGCGGGTAACAACGTGACCTTCGTGCCCTTGCGGGTCCAGGTCTTCACCGTCGCTTCGTCGCCGGGGATCCCGGCCACCACGACGTCGCCCTTGCGGGGCTCGGTCTCCTGGCGGACGACGGCATAGTCACCGTCGAGGATGCCGACGTCGATCATCGAGTCGCCCCGGACCCGGAGCATGAACAGCTGGCCGTCGCCGCAGAAGTCGGCCGGCATGGGCAACAGCTCCTCGACGTTTTCTTGGGCGAGCACGTCGGTACCCGCGGCCACGTCGCCGATCAGGGGGACATGGCGGGCGGGACGCCGCTCGACCGCTGCTCCCGAGCCCGGGTCGAAGCGCACCTCGATGGCCCGGGGCTTGGAGGGATCGCGGTGCAGATAGCCCATCCGTTGCAGGCTGGCCAGGTGGGCGTGCACCGTGGAGGTGGAGGTGAGCCCGACTGCCTCACCGATCTCACGCACCGACGGCGGATACCCGCGTGCCCGCATGTGGGCCTCGATGACCTCGAGGATCTCCCGCTGTCGTCCGGTCAGCTGTACCTCAACCATCGTCCACCTCGCCCATCGTCGACCTCCGGTCCTGGTTCGAGCTGTCCGGTCCGTGCCGAACAGGCGTTCGCCCGAGCGTAGCACCCGGAGGCAGCGAGAGCAAACATTCGTTCGATCAACGCTTGACGGGAACACCCGTTCGTGGTTGACTCGATTCAGAACACACGTTCGGGGCCATCCGCCGAGGTTCCCGGCAGTTTCGATTCCGCAGAGGAGGCTTCGTGGCAGCCATCACCACCGACATCCCGCCCTGTTGGCGCAACCCCAGGGCCACCCGCCTGCTGGCGCCGGTCCCGGACTTGTCGGGCACTGTCGGCGGGCGGGTCACTCTTTCCCCCCGCCTCACGGGTTCCGTTCGGTTGGCGCCCGCCGCCTACCGCCTACGGCGGGCCGTGGCCGTGGTCGTCGTGGTCGGCCTGATGCTCGGCGCGTGGATCGGCCTGCAAGCCCTCGCCGGAGCCTTGGGAATCTCGGGGACCTCTGCGTCGGCGTCCACGGCCCCCGCGCCGCTCACCATCGAGGTGGCCCCCGGCGACACCTTCTGGAGCATCGCCTCCCGTCTCCAGCCCGACGGCGACCTCCGACCGCTGGTCGACCGCTTGGTGGCGGCCCATGGTGGCGGCGCGTTGCAGGCGGGTGAGCACCTAGCCGTCCCCCGGAGCTGACCAAAGGACTGGGTCCGGCATCTGGCGGAGGAGCCAGGGCGTACATTTGGTCGTGCGACGAAAGCGCCTGCCGAAGGAGCCACCCGCGATGCAGGTCACAGCTTCGGCGCCCGTCGTCGACGACTTCAAGCGGCCCTCCACCGGCACCGATACCGAGGCCCCCGCGGTGGCGGCCGGTTCCCCGAGCCCGTCTCTGATACCCGCGATGGCGACGGTCTCGACGGAGTCCGGTCGGTCATCGAGGTCAATGTCGCACCGACGCGTCCGACGACCGCTTGTTGTGCTGTCGGTGGGGCTGTTTGCCGTCGTGGGTGGTGTCACTGCTCTCGTCGTGGCGGGAAGCGGGGGCCACCGAGACCCGCAACGAGCGGCCCCAGCGACAGGAACTGTCACCCCGACGTCCAGGGGTGGTGCGATCCCCCCGAAATCCCAGGCTCCGGTTGCCACCACGGCGGTGCCCCTCAGCGAGGTCGACGCCCTGGTCGACGGCGCCTTGACGCCCGAAGGCAAACGGCTCTTCGCATCCACCAGGCCGGAGATTCTCGATCGGGCGGCCTTTGCCGTCGCCTGCCCGACCCCGGAGGAAACGGCGATCGTCCTCGGTTGCTACAGCGGGGGACGAATCTTCATCCTTCGTGTCGGACGCGCCGATCTTTCGAGGGTCATGCAGTCCACGGCGGCCCATGAGCTGCTCCATGCCGGGTACGAGGCCCTGCCGGTCGGAGAACGAGTCCGGATCGACCAAGAGCTCGACGAGTACTACCGAACCCTGCATGACCCGGAGTTGCGTGACCTGCTCAGCATCTACGACCGCAGTGAACCGCTGGAGCGTGACAATGAGCTCCACTCGATCCTTCCGACGACCCTTCGTTCCCTGAGCCCGCCACTCGACAAATACTACGGCCGGTACTTCACGTCCCGCTCCACGGTCGTCGATGCCTATGAATCGTATAAGGCGCCGTTCAAGGCGCTGCACGAACGGGTTGACGGACTTCATCGTGAGATCACCGATCTTTCCGGCCGGCTCGACCGCTTACAGCAGGACATCGACGCTCGTAAAGGCACGCTGCAGGCGCTCCAGGACCGCCTCGTCGCCTTGGACGGGGCCGGCGACATCCGCTCCTACAACGCCCTGATCCCGGAACAGAATGCTCAGGCCGACCAGATCGACGCGCTGATCGACCAATTCAATGCCACCGTCGCGGTCCACAACGGCAAGGTGGCCGAAGTGGACGCCTTGGTGCTGCAGGAACGCGAGCTCGAGAACAGCGTGGGCTCCTATCCGAAATGACCGCGGTCATGGACCGCTATGGCGTGCAGACCAAGACCGATGCGGGGGGCACGGGTCCCGGAGGATCCCCCGGCCGACGTCGAGCCCAGGGGCTCTACGTGATCCTCGACGAACGTCGGCGTGGGTGGAGTTCGACCGGGCGACAGACAGCCTGCGAACCGACGCCTGTCGGAGTTGATCGAGTCGGACGGCCCGCGTCTACCCGTCGGCCGGGTCGTCCCCGTGTACCGGTTCACGCCAGGGTGAGGACACCGTCGTCCGAGCGGGCCAGCCCCTCGGCGACGAGGGCGTCGGCCATCCGTCGGGCCCGATCCGGATCTGCCGGCCAGCCGGCGGCGTGGGCAAGATCGTCGAGGCGTACCGGGCCCAGCCGCAGAGCGGCGACCAGGCGGCCTCGACCCTGACGGTCGGACCCGGCGAACACCGACTGGCGGGTGCCGACGCCGGCCGAACCCTCGGCCGGGTCGGGCGCCGGCCGTCCTGCCCGGTTCCAGGCGCACGACCCGGCCACCGGGCAGGTCGCGCAGTCCGGGGCCCGACGGCGGCACACCCTCGACCCGAGATCCATGACCGCCTGGTTCCACTCCCAGCCGCCTCCCGGGGGGACGAGGGCATCGGCCTGGGCCTGGGCCTCGGCCGCTGTCAACGGTGTCCCGGCGACGGCGCGGGCCAGGAGCCGGGCGCCGTTCGTCTCGACCAGCCCCACGTCGACACCGAAGGCAAAGGCCTGGACCGCCCTGGCCGTGTACGCACCCACGCCGGGAAGGCGGAGAAGGGCCTCGAGGTCGTTCGGCAGCGATCCACCGTGGCAGTCGACCATCACGATGGCGGCCCGGTGCAGGTTGACGGCGCGGCGGTTGTAGCCCAGGCCCGCCCACGCCCGCACCACGTCGCTCGCGGGAGCGGCGGCACAGGCCGAGGCGGTGGGGAAGCGCACGAGAAACGCCGTCCAGCAAGGAAGGACGCGCGCGACCTGGGTCTGCTGGAGCATGAGCTCGCTGACGAGGATCGCCCACGGATCACGGACGCGTCGCCAGGGAAGATCGCGGTAGTTCTGGCGGCCCCAGGCCAGAACGACCTCGGAGAAGGCGGTGGTCATGGCCCGACCGATCGTAGGGGCGCATAGGGTCCGTGGCGTGATCGAGCTCGGCTTACGCAACGACGTGTACCGGCGGCCTCTCAACACCGCTCTCGACCGACTCGGTCTGCGGGAGGGCTGGCGCTGCGTCGACGTAGGTGCCGGCGGCGGTGACGTTACCGTGGCCCTGGCCGAGGTGGTGGGCCACGACGGGCGGATCTACGCCGTCGACTCCGATCCCCATGCCCGCGATCAGGTCGCCGAGGCGGCCGCCGCCCACAGCCAGGTCGTGGCCATCACCCAACAGGGTGAGGAGCTCCTCCTGCCCGAACCCGTCGACCTGGCCTTCTGCCGATTCCTGCTTATGCACGTCGTGGATCCCATCGTGGTTCTTCGCCGCATGGGCCAGGCCGTGCGCCCCTTCGGGTGGGTGGTGGCCCAGGAACCGCTGACTTCGGCCGGCCGCGTCGGCGGGCGGCCGCTTTCGATGCCCGAGGCCCTCCATCCCGACATCGGTGCCCAACTACCAGCGCTCGTTCGTGACGCCGGGCTGGTGGTGGTCGACGCCTGGGCCGAGTCGCAGGCCGGAGCCGGGCCCGGCCCGGTGCGGGACTACCTGGCGCACCTCACCGGTGTGGACCCCGGCGACGACCCGGTCGTCCTCCCGCCGCTCGTGACCGTGGTGGCCCGCCGGAGCGACGACCGCCCGTGATCACCTGAGCCGCTACTCCTCCACGGTGAGCTGGCGCAGGTAGAACCACCAGGTGCGCCAGCGCACCACGCCCAGGGTGGGGAGGCCGATCAGGTGCCAGAACATGCGCCAGGTCTCCCGCCGGCCGGCATGGCGGCCGTACTTCGCCCGCTTGGTCCGATGGGTCACACCGGCGAGGATCCGGGCCGTGGTGGGCAGGCGCCCCTCGGCGATGACTTCGTTGATCATGATCTCGATGGAGTAGCCGCTGCGCTTGGCCGGCGACACCGACTCCCACACCCAGCGCGGTACCAGGCGCTCACCGGTGGTGGGGGCGAGACGTTTGACCACGGGGTTCCACAAGCCGTAGTCGAACCACCCCACCGACATGGCTGCCCGCCCCTCGAGCCAGGGCCGGCAGATGGCGTCGAGGTGGCCGGGGGTGAGGCCGGCCAGATCGGCGTCGCAGAAGAGGAAGGCGTCGGCGCCGCTGGCCGCCACGCCCGCTTCCAGGGCCTGGGCCTTCGAGCCTGCGCCCCCGGCCTCCGTCTGGCGACGCACGACCTTGGCCCCGGCGGCAACGGCGACATCGGCAGTCCCGTCGGTGGAGCCGTCGTCGACCACGATCACCTCCCGGGTGGAGGCACAGCCACGGCAGGCGGCGACCACCGCCGCCACCGTCACCGCCTCGTTGCGAGCGGGGATGATCGCATCGATGATGGCCCGGCGAAGAGTGGGTTGCGCGCTGTCCTCCGACGCCGACGCCACCAGGCGATCGTAGGTCACCCGCACCGCGCGACCGACGCAACGATGAGTCGTCCGGGGTGGTCCTTCTGATGCTTCATGATTCGCTCGTTTCGTGAGGGGCCGGTGATGCTGCTCTCGGTTCCCAGGGTCGGCCCCACGCCCCGCAGAGACTTCTGTTTCGGCCACGGGCCGTGAACGGGTCAACATGGCGCTATGAGCGACCCGACGCCTGCGGTGTTCCTCGGTCATGGCAGCCCCATGAACGCCATCGAGCACAACCGATACACCGAGGCATGGCGTGCCTTCGGCACCGGGCTCGCCCGCCCCCGGGCCCTGCTCGTGATATCGGCCCATTGGTACATCAACGCCTCGGCCGTCACCGCCATGGCGACGCCGCGCACGATCCACGACTTCTACGGCTTCCCCGACGAGTTGTTCGCCGTCGACTACCCCGCACCCGGTGACCCGGCGCTGGCCGAGGAGGTGGCTGACGTGGTCAAGCCGACCTGGGTCGGGCTCGACCACGACAGCTGGGGCATCGACCATGGCACCTGGTCGGTGCTGGTGCACGCCTTCCCGGAGGCCGACATCCCGGTGGTGCAGCTGTCGATCAACGCCTCGAAGCCCCTGGAGTACCACCTCGAGCTCGGTGCCCGGCTGGCCCCGCTGCGCGACAGCGGGGTGCTCATCGTCGGGTCCGGCAACGTGGTGCACAACCTCCGGCAGATGAACTGGGGCGCCCCCGGCACCGGCGAGGCCTGGGCGCAGCGCTTCGACGAGGCGGCCCGGTCGGTGATGACGTCGAGCCCCGGTGATGCCTCCGGCCTTGCCGCCCAGGGCGACTTCGCCCGTGCCGTGCCGACTCCCGACCATTTCAACCCGCTTCTCTACCTGGCCGGGTTGGCGGGGGCCGCGGGGCGACCGGCGGAGGTCGTGATCGACGGCTACGCCTACGGGTCGTTGTCGATGACGTCGTACACGCTCGATGCCCCCCAACCCGTCCAGCTGGACAGCGACCGGGTCGCGACGGCCGACGAAGGCGGCGCCCCGGGACCCGTGGGAGTTCCCGGGGACGAATCGAACATCTGAATCCGTCACTGCGCTCGGAGGGCCGCTCGGGCCCCCGCACCCCTATGGTCTGGCGATGATCAACCGGTGGGTCCTCGGGGTCTTTGCCCCATTGCTGCTGGTGGTCGGCGTGGCCGGGTTCGTCATGCCCGGCGACAGCGGCTCCACGAGTAGCGCTCCGGCCTACAACGTCTTCCACCTGGTCTTCGGGACTCTGGGCCTCGCCCTGGTGGTGTGGGGGAACTCGGCGGCGATCCGGTGGTTCAACATCGGGTTCGGGTTGCTCGACCTCTACCAGGCGCTGGCCAGCCTCCAGCACTGGTTTCCCGAGTCCCTGTTCCGGTGGAAGCACACCGACGACATCTTGCACGTGGTCATCGGTGTGGGCCTCGTGGTGGTGGGCGCCCTGCTCTGACCCTGATATTTCAGCCAGCGGCCCGATAGGTGTCGTCCGCGGCATGCCGAGCTCAACAGCGCCCCGAGACCCGGAAGGCGGTGACCGGGTCCGAACCCGGGTCGCGGGCTATTAAGCAGTGAGCCCGTCGAGCGGT
>JBBSHU010000007.1:0-48956 GCA_038232455.1 Acidimicrobiales bacterium | reverse complement strand
GACCTGGGGCGGCTTCCGGGGCCAGATGCTGTGGGCCTTCGGCGAGGCCGTCGACCCGGCGACCGGGGAGATCAAGCCTCTACGATCGGTGCCCCGAGGCATGGGAGCCAACTGGACCCAACCTCAATTCGCGTAGAGCCCAGAAACAGGTCGGTGACCCAGGTGACCGGCTCCGAATTTCGGCCCTATCGCCACGATCGCCGGTACGGTGAGGGACGCCCAGAGGGCCTACGAGAGGGCGGCCTTATGGATAGGCAGACCAAGCGTTGGATCGGATACGGGGTAGGGGCCGTCATCGCGTCGGTGGTGCTGGCTACGTTCGGCATCGTCTGGCCAGCGGTCATCTTTACTGTGCTGGCCCTGATCTGCTCAATCCAAATCCGACGCAGTGCGGCCCACAGGCGGCCGTCCACGTCGAAGCTATGGAACTCCGACGTTGGCCCTTTTACCCCGCTGCGAGGGCATTATCGTCCCTTCGTGTGGGTCCTGGGTACGACCGCTGTCGCCGCCTATTTCCTGCTCTTCGCTTTTCGCGAGAGGTCCATTCCGGGAACTGTGTTCACCAGCGTGGTCTTCGTGGCGGTCGTGCTGGCGATCCGTCCAGACAGCTTCTCCCGCGGTCTCGACGTTGCCGAGCCGGTGCCCCCGGACGCCCCTGTCAACGAGTCAGGATCGGCTCCGTGGCCTCAAGCGGTCGCCTTGGGCCTGTCGCTGCTCTCGCTGGTCCTTCTCGGGGTGGTTCTCGACTGGGACGTGACTTGGGTGTGGGCCGCGTCCAGCCTCGCAGACGCCCTGAACTCCGCCATCCGCGCCCGCTCGATTGCCAGGTGGGAAGACGAACACGGTGTCGAGATCCTACGGGCGGCCCCCCGTATCGGCCGCCGGACCCGCCAGTACCTGACGGGCTCCGGTTCCACCCACCTCTACGTCCGACCCCGGCCCGAGGCCAACGGCGATGGTACGGACCGGACGGAGCCGTAGTGGGAGTGGTACGGGATCAGTCGAGCCGGAGGTCCCGAACGTCAGTCGGAACGGATCGCCCTGACCTCAATCGAGTCGTCACTTGTTCGATCGCCTGGCCACTTCTCCGCCAGCCGACCACTCGCCAAGCGAGGATCTGGTCGGGGCCGGACACTTCGATCTCCCAGGGACGATGAAGAAGGACCCGCCCGACGATGCCTACCAACGCCAGCACGATCAGAATTACGGCGTCGAGGAGAGCCAGCAACAAGGGCAGCAGGAAGAGCCACGCCAATACGACAACGGCGATGACTGCGAGGACCGCTCCGATGGCTGCGAACGGGCCGTCAAAAAATTCGATCAGGTCGAAGATGTCGAGGTAGTCGAGGTGGCCGTGGGTGTCCGGACGGTGAGCACCATCGGACTTACGATGAGGTGTCGTACCTCTCCACCGGACCCGTCGTCTTGGGAGCCAGCAGCGGCGAACCGTCCACGCCGTTCCGTCGGGTGTCACTACCTTCGTCGGACCCACCGAAGACATCCTCCCTCGCCGGGCGTAGGCGATCCATGACCATGGCTTCTATTGAACTTCGGCTCTGTGCCGATTGCGGCCAACAATCTTGCCGCCGGTGCTCTCGACGATTACGCACCTGGCCGGAGCAAGTCGAGCATCACCTAGGTTGGTGATGCCGACCCCTGCGCCGGGCAGCTCGCCCTGCTCCGCCGGCGCCAGGAGTCGGTCGGTGAACCCGGCCTGGTGGAGCACCTTCCAGAACCGGTTCGACGGATGGGCGAAGTGCTGTCCGACCGCCGCAGACCACAGGCCAGGGTTGATGCCGCAGAACAGCACCCTGAGCCCGCGGCCGATGACGTCGGGGATGGTCCGGCCCTCGGCGCTTGCCAGCTCCTCGCGGCGCACACCCCCCGGTCTACCCGGTCACCTCACGATCAGTCCGGCCCGGCAGTTGGGACCTCGTGTGGGAGCTTGGGACTCGTGTGGGAGCATTGACTGGCAATGGGCAGGCCCCTCGACTTGTCCGCTGAGTGACCCGGCCCGACGAGCACCCGGTTCCTGAACCCGCATGGCCGCGGGTCGCCGTCGTTGCCACGGCGGTCGGTGGGCTGGCGTGCCTCGGGCTGGAGCTGCGGTTCAACCACATGGGCGGCATCCTCGAGGGCCGCTACCCGATGCTGGGTTGGCTCGGGGCCTGGGGGGTCGCCTTCGCCGTGGCCGCCTGGGGAGTGTTGCGCCTCCCACGGCGGGTGGCGCTGGTGGTGGTGCTGACCGGAGCTGTCGTGTTCGGAATAGCGGGCCTCACGTCCAAGCCTCAGATGTCCGACGACCTCTACCGGTACGCGTGGGACGGCGCCGTGCAGGCCCACGGCATCGATCCCTACCGATATCCGCCCGAAGACGCCCACGTCGCCGAGCTTCGCGAGCGGTGGCTGTGGCCCAACGCCAGGATCTGCGCGTCGTGGGACAAGGAGCCGGGCTGTAGCCGGCTCAACCGCCCCATGGAACGCACGATCTACCCGCCCGTGGCCCAGGTGTGGTTCCGCGTGCTCGACGCGGTCCTGCCCGCCGGGTCTCGGCACAAGGGGTTCCAGGTGGTCCACGGCCTCATCGGCCTGGGCGTGACCGCCCTGTTGATGGGTGTTCTCCACCAGCTCGGCCGCAACCCGGTCCAGGCGGTGCTGTGGGCCTGGTCTCCCCTGGCTGTGGCCGAGGCGGTGATGGACGCCCATGTCGACGTGGTGGCCCTGGTGGCCGTGATCGTCGCCCTGTGGGCCTTCGAACGAAGACGGCCCATCCTGGGCGGAGCCTTGCTCGGGGTGGGCATCGCCGTGAAGCTGATCCCCGGCGTGCTCCTCCCGGCCGGCCTCCGCCGCAATCCGGTGCGGGTGGCGGCGGCGGCGGGCGCAGTCGTCGGGCTCAGCTACCTGCCCCACGTGCTGGCCGTGGGACCAACCGTTCTCGGCTACCTCCCGGGGTATCTCAAAGAGGAGAACTACTCGCAGGGAAGCCGGTTCCTGCTCCTCGGCCTCGCCGGCCTGCACGGCACCGTCGCCCAGATCACCGCCGTGGTGACGCTGGCCGTCGCCGCCGTCGTCGTCGCGATGGCGCCACTCCCCCGGCGGTTCCGACCATGGGCCGGCGCCCACGAGGAACCGCCGTCGCCGATCACCCGGGCCCGGTGGATACTCGTCGCCGTCTTCCTCATCGTCACCCCCGTGCAGCCCTGGTACGCCATGTTGGTGGTGGCCGTCGCCGCCCTCGATGGCACCTGGGAGCTGCTGGTGATCGCCGCCGCCGCCTACCCGCTCTACTTCGGCACCATCATCGACAAGGCAGCACCGGAACTGGGGACCATCTCCTACGGCATCGCCGCCCTGGTCGTGCTCGGCGCCGCCGCCTGGCGACGCTTCCAACCGGTCACGACCCCTCCCACCGTGGTCAACGGATCGTCCGTCACGGTGCGGAGCCGGGGCCCGGACGCGTGACGGGCGGCCACCCGAAGGTGGCCGCCCGATGGACGCTCGAACAAGGGCCGGAAGCCGAAGCTCCCAAAGCCGGGATGCTTACGGAGCCGGTGTTCCCTTGGCCGTCACGTGGACGACACCGAGGACGATGCCCTTCTTGAAGATCGAGACCTTGAAGGCCTTGTTCAGTGCGTCGGCACCGACCTGAGACAGCTTGGCGATGGTGCCGTCGAGCTTGGTGTTGCCCGAAGCGTCGGTCGACACCTTGAGAGCGGATCCGTCGAGGTCGAGGATCTGTGCAGGTCCACCACCGTTCACCGTGACCGTGACGGTGGAGTCACCCGGGTTGACCACCAAGTCGGTGAGGTCGACCGAGGTGCCCCCGGCGGTGAGCTTCAGGCCGCCGTCGTGGCTGAACGCCCCCCGGATGAAGTTGGGATCGCTCGTGGGGAAGACCGACACGAAACCCTGGGTTATCGGGAACGTGGCGTTGGTGTCGGACCCGCTGGGGGTCACCGTGGCCGGCGCGATGGGCGACGGGGTCACCTTGTTGTCGGTGAGCACCTTCAGGGTCCCGGGATCGAGGGTGACGGTCGTGTCCGCGCCCGAGAGGTTCAGGAACTGCGACTTCGGCGTGCCCTTGGGCCCGGCGGTGCCGGTGGCGACGATATGGACCACACCCAGGGGGATGCCCTTGGCGAAGAAGGTGACGCCGAAGTACTTGTTCAGGGCGCTGGCGCCGACCTCGGAGAGCTTGGCCACGGTGCCGTCGAGCTTGGTGTTGCCCTGGGCGTCGGTGGAGATCTTCACGTTGGCGCCGTCGAGGTCGAGGATAGGAGCCGCAGCACCGCCGGCGACGGTGGCGGTGAGGGTGGAGTCACCGGGGTTCACCATGAAGTCGGTGAGGTCGAGGGACTTGCCCCCGGCAGTGAACTTCAGGCCTCCGGTGTGGGTGAGCAGGCCCCGGATGTAGTCGGGCGTGGTGGCGGGGTACACCGACACGTAGCCCTGGCTGATCGGGAAGGTCGCGGTGGTGACGCCGCCGTTGGCGGCAACCGTGGCCGGGGCGACCGGCGTCGGGACCACGCCCTTTTCGGTGAGCACCTTGAGCGTGCCGGCGTCGAGGTCGACGCTGGTGCTGACGCCCTTGAGGGTCAGGAACTCGGCGGCCATGGCGCTTCCGCCGTTCTTGGCGGTGACGTCGGTTCCTCCCGACGAGCTCTTCGACGAGCTGCCGCATGCGGCCAACGTCAGTGCTGACGCGGCCACGACGGCCAACGCAACCTTGGGACGGCTCAAGCTGCGGAACGATCTCATTGGATATCTCCTTCGTACATGTTCGGGCCAGGTCGGCCGGGGCCCTTCGGCCCGCTCTCCGCGTGAGCGACACAACGTTCACGTCGTGTGTCCTTCGGCGCTGATCGCACCGGTGGATGACAACAACCGATCGTGCGCCGCGCCACCCCCCAATGTGCCTGACAACGGCAGACCGGTCCGCTCGGGTGTTGATCGCTACGCTAGAGCACTATGGCCATCCAGCCCGATGTCATCGCCTTCGACGTGGTGGAGACACTGTTCTCGTTGAGCTCGCTCGAACCGCTCCTGGCCGCAGCAGGGGGTGAGGCGTCCACGCTGGACCGGTGGTTCCGGCGCCTCCTCGGCGAGGGCTTCGCCCTCACCGCCGCCGGCGACTACCGGTCCTTCTCCGACGTGGCCAGGGCCGGCCTGCACGCCGTACTGCCCCACGCCCACTCCCACGACCTCGACGCGGTGATGGCCGGTCTCACCGAGCTCGAGGCCCACCCCGACAGCGCCCCGGCCATGGGCCGTTCCGTCGAGGGGGCCCGCGTTATCGTCGTCACCAACGGCAGCGCCAGGAGCACCCAGAAGCTTCTGGAGCGTGGCGGTCTCGACGCCTTCGTCGAGGCGGTCGTATCGGTCACCGATGTCAAGGCGTGGAAGCCGGCGGTCGCCCCCTACCTGCAGGCCGCCTCCGTCGTCGGCGTGCCCCCGGAGCGGGTGGCTGTGGCCACCGTGCATCCCTGGGACGTCCACGGTGCCCATCGGGCCGGGCTCACCACGGGTTGGTGCAACCGGGACAAGGGCTCGTACCCCCCGATCTTCCAGGCCGCCGACGTCGAAGGGCCCGAACTGCTGAGCGTGGTCGAGGGATTGTTCTCGCTCGGCGGAACGCTGTAGACGGCACCACCGCCCGGGCGAGGGCCACGCCGGCGCTGATCGGCGCCGTGGCCGTGGGTGGGGCGCTGGGCACCGTCGCCCGGTACGCCATCAGCCGTGCCCTTCCCGTGAGCGCGGGCTCGTTCCCGTGGGCCACGTTCTGGACCAACATCTCCGGTTCGTTCGTGCTGGGAGTACTGCTCACCCTGGTCCACGAGCGGTGGCCCCCGACCCGGTTCGTGCGGCCATTTGCGGCCACCGGGTTCGTCGGTGCCTACACGACATGGTCGACTTTCATGGTCGAGACCGACGAGCTCCTGGCCCACGGCCACGCGGCCTCCGCCGTGGCCTACGTCGGCGCCAGCCTCGTCGCCGGACTGGTTGCGGTGTACCTGGGCATCCTCCTGGGCCGGCTCTGGCCGACGGCCGACCGAGGGGCGCCATGAAGGGCGCGGGCATGTACCTGGCCGTCGCCGTCGCCGGGGCGATAGGGGCGCCCGCCCGGTACCTGGTCGACATCGCCGTGCAGGAACGCAGCCGTCACGGCGTTCGGGCACGCAGCCGTCACGGCGTTCGGGCACGCAGCCGTGACGGCGTTCGGGCTGGGCGGTTTCCCCTGGGCACGTTCATCGTCAATGCCACAGGCTCCTTTCTGCTCGGCCTCGTCGTCGGCTTGGCGTTGCACCATGGCTTGTCGGCCACGGCGAGAACGGCGGGCGGGGCGGGCTTCTGCGGTGCCTACACCACGTTCTCGGCGTTCAGCTACGAGACGGTGCACCTCGTCGAGGAGGGGGATCTCGGGGCGGCGGCCCTCAACCTGGCGGGCAGTCTCGGCGTCGGGCTCGTGGCCGCCGCCCTCGGGCTGGGGGTCGCCCTCGTGGCGTGACCGACAGTCCTGCGGTATGCGGTGCGTAGGCCCGTCACTGGGACAGTTCGTCGACCGCCGAACCGTCGCGGTAGACGACGTCGCCGATCGGGTGATCGACGGCCAAGGCGGCCACGAACCCCGTCGGTGCCTCTGGTTGGGCAAGGCTCCAGACGCGACCGGGTGCGGCGTCATCCCCGAGCCGAAGAATCGCCGGGCGCTCCTGCGGCCCGACCGAGACGTCGAAACTGTCCAATGGGAAGTGCAACCCGAGGCCTAGAGCCTTGACGAACGCCTCCTTCCTCGTCCAGCACTGGAAGAAGCCGAGGACCCTCTGCTCCGGATCGAGGGACCTCACCGCGTCTTGCTCGCGCGCCGAGAAGAACCGCTGCGCTATCGCCTCGTAGTCCGCCATCTCCCGCATTCGCTCGATATCGACCCCGACCCGACCGCCCGCGGCGATAGCAACGAGCGCCCGGTTTTCGGAGTGGGACGAGTTGAAAGACAGAGAAGTGTTTTGCCGGTTCTGCAGGTCGAGCTTTCCCCAGACGCCAGGCCGGTACTGCACGTCCTCCGGGGCAATGCCGAGATAGCCTCCGAGGACCGAACGAAGCCCAAACCTGCGAGCGACAAAGCGTCGCCTGTGGCGCTCGAAACGGAAACGGCCCGCCTGCGCCAGTTCTTCGCTCGACAGGGGAACCATCAACGGGTCGAGGTCCCGCCGCCCGGATCTCAGGTCGATGCTCCACAGATGCACCGTGCCCGGAAGCGGGGGCGGGAGCGGTTGGGAGACGAGCCGACGGTGCGTAAGGAAATGGTAGCTGCCACCGAGAGGTCGGTGGCCGGGGTGCCATGCCCAGAGACGGATCGGCGGCGACCCTAACGGCCGATGGCCCGCCGGCCGAGGAAGGTGACCCTTTCGATCACCACCTGACCGACCTCTCCTCCGGCTTTGAGAGCCACGCGACCCTGGAGCAGCCGCCGCTCGGTCAACGACGCCACCCCCCGCCTGAACTCCTGTCCGGGAAGTTGGCCCAACTCCCGCCGGACGACGTCGGTGAGCCGGCCGCTCGTATCACCCGCCTCGGCATCGTCGACCGCTTCGAGGATCCGCCGCTCTGCCGTCGACAGCGATGCGCCCATGGTGGCTGAACTGTAGGGAAGCGCCGACGGCGATGCGTGGATCTACAGCGTCTGGGTCTACAGGGTGTACTGGTACAGGCGCCAGGTCTTGCCCCGACGACCGCCGAGGCCGGCGAGGGCCTTGTTCATGGCCGTGTTGGTGGACAGGATCCACGATGCCTCGCCGCTCTGCACCCTGGTCTTGGCGAGGGTGCGCTCGGCCAGGGCCTGGTAGAGGAGGGGGCCGACGGCCCGGCTCTGTAATTCGGGCACGACCCCCAGGGCCAGCACCCGGACCCGGGCGGTGCGGCGGACGCCCAGGAGAAGGTGGGCCCAACCGAAAGGCAGCAGCCTTCCGGAGCGCATATGGAGCCGCAGGGCCTCGTTGGTATCGGGAAGGGCCAGGGCGACCGCAACCTGCTCACCGGCCGAGTTCTCCACGAACAGCCCGAGGGTGGGGTCGATGATCTGCTTGAGGTCCTTGGCCAGGTGGCGGACCTCGGCCTCGGTCATGGGGGCGAAACCCCAGTTGTGGGCCCACGCCCGGTTGTACACCTTGAAGAACCGACCCACCTCGGCGTCGAAGTCCTTCATCCGCATCTCCCGGACGTGCAGGTCGTTGCGCGCCCGCAGGCGTTCCAGGCCGTGCTTCTGGCGATCAGAGAGCCCGATCTCGGTGCGGTCCGCCTCCCACGACCACAGGTCCATGGCCTGCTCCCATCCGGCGTCGAGCCAGAGGCGCTCGTAGTACTCCGGGTTCTGGGGCGTGAGGATCTGGGGAACGCTGTCGAACTCGTCGATTTGGAGGCCGCACTCGTCGTTGGTGGTGAACGACGCCGGCCCGGTAGCCACGGTGGCGCCGTGCTCGCCCGCCCATGACCAGGCCGTGTCGAACAGGGCGGCGGCCGCCTCGGAGTCGTCGGCGGCCTCGAAGAACCCGATCCATGCCCACGACAAACCGTGGAACTCGTCGAACATCCGGTCGACACAGGCACCGATCCGCCCCACCGGACGACCGTCCCTCCAGGCCATCCACGTGCACCACTGCTGGTGCTCGGACGCCGGGTGCTTGGGTGAGAGCCGGTCGTGCACGGCCATGCGCACCGGGGGCACCCAACCGGGGTTGTCGCCAAAGAGGCGGAACGGCAGGTCGACGAACCGGTACCGATCCATGCGTCCGCACACTTGGCGGACCTCGACGGTCATCGGGCGAGGCTAGGGCACGCGCACGGCCGCATGCTGGCTGGAATCCCGCTCGACCGGTGGCGGCGTCGTACCATGCCGGCGGTGTCGACCGAATCAGCAGACCCGCGCCTGTTGAAGGTCTTGATCGTGTCGGCGAGCATGGGCGCGGGACACGACGGCGCCGCCCGCGAGCTGCGTCGGCGACTCCAGGACCGGGGTCACCGGGTGACGCTCGTCGATTACCTCGACGCCGTCCCGCTGAGGATCGGGCCGGTCCTTCGCTCGGCCTACAAGTGGCAATTGCGACTGGCGCCGTCGACGTACGAAGCCAGCTACCAGTCGTGGGTCGACAACCCGTCGCGGGCCCAGCCCCTGGCCACGGCCCTCGGCGCGGTGACGGGCCCGGCCGTGCGCCGGTGGGTCGCCGCCAGCGAGCCTGACGTGATCGTGTCGACGTATCCGTTGTGTTCGCTCGTGCTCGGACGCGACCGCCAACGCGGCGACCTGGCTACGCCGGTCGCCACCTTCGTCACCGATTTCGCCGTCCACCCGCTGTGGACCCACCCCGGCGTCGACCTGCACCTAGCCGTTCATCCCCAGGCCGCGGCCGAGGCCCGGCGCCTCTCCGGTCGAGACGCCACCGCCCCCGGACCCCTGGTGCCCGAACGCTTCCTGTCCGTCGACGCCGTCCCGGCGCGTCGGACCGGGGACTGCGCTCCGGGGACCGCTCGGGACCAGGCCCGCGCCCGGTTCGGGATCTCCGCCGACCAGCGGGTGGTGCTCCTCGTGGCCGGGTCGTGGGGCGTGGGCCAGATCGCCGAGACGTTCGCCGACGTGGTGGCCACCGGTGGTTACACGCCACTGGCCGTCTGTGGCCACAACGAAAGCCTGTGCCGCAAGCTCTCCTCCCTGCCCGGCGGACAGGCGATCGGGTGGACCGAGGCCATGCCCGACCTGCTGATCGCGGCCGACGTACTCGTGCAGAACGCCGGGGGTCTCACGTGCATGGAGGCGTTCGCCACCGGCCTTCCCGTGGTCAGCTACCGACCCATTGCCGGCCACGGCCTGGCCAATGCCGCAGAGATGGAGCGGGCGGGGGTGGCGCTGTACGCCAGCGACTCCTCCGAGCTGGAGGCGGTTCTCGACGAGGCCACGGGGGCCCGGCGGCAGCACCTGGCTGCGGCGGGCCAGGCCATGTTCACCGGCGACGCCGCCGCCGAGGTGGTCCGCCTGGGTGTTGGTTGAGTCGTGGCTCGCTCTGGATCAGCGGCCCTCGGACCCGCCGTCATTGTGCTGGTCGGGCTACCGGGGTCAGGGAAGTCCACCCTCGCCCGGGCCCTGGCCCCACGGCTCCCCGACGCCCGGGTGATCGACAAGGACCACGTGCGCGATGCCCTGTTCGCCCCGTGCGATTACAGCTCGGCCGAGCGCACCGTCACTTTCTCGGCCATGCTCGAGGCTGCTCGCTACCACCTGGGCCGGGGCAAGATCGTGCTCTTCGACGGCCTCACGTTCTCCCGTCGTCACGAGGTTGACGCGGCCGAGACCGTGGCCACGAGAGCGGAGCCTTCGCCGCGGTGATCGTGTGCGACGTGCCCGTGGAAGTTGCTGTAGAGCGCTGCGAGCGCGATGCGGCAACGGGCCGCCACCCTGCCGGCAATCGTGACGGCGACCTGGTTCGGCGCGTGGCGTCGGAGATGGAAGAGCCGTCGGGTAGTTACCTCACGCTGACCACCACCTGTCCCATCGAGGAGCTGGTCGAGCCTGCCCTGGCATGGATTGCCGAGTGCGCCTCCTGAGATCCCCGCCGCTACCGGTCGGTCGGCTGGATCACGATCGGGCCCGTCGGTTCACCCCGAAGGACGCGTATGGCAATCTGCCCGTTGGCGAGGGACGCTTCGACACCGCTGCCGTAGCCGTCGGGTAGGTCGACCTGTCGCTCGTAGCCGCCGTAGTCCCACTCGTGTACGAGGTACTCGCGAGGGCCGGCGCTGCGGAGATCAGCCCAGAACCGCAGCGTGCCGGGGCTCAACTCGATGGAGACGTCGCTCGCCGTCACCGCCGGAAGGGGGGCGACGATGACCAGTGCCGCAGTGGTCTCGTACACGTTCACGGGAACGTTCTGCGGGCGCATCTCGTCCCGGGCGGCGACGGTCGATTCCACGACATCGTGATGGCTGGGTTGGGCGCTCGTCATCCTCTGAACCTACCCTGGGGTGACATCGGGACCTGAAAATCCAACGAGCTCGCGTCCGGCATGCGACACGATGGGCCTATGCGACCCGCCCATCTGCCCAGGACAGACCGGTCAACCGTTCGCCGCAAGGCCGATCGGGGACGATACGACTGGGACACCATCGTCGCCATCCTCGACGAGGCCCTGATCTGTCACGTCGGGTTCGCCGTGGAGGGTCGTCCTTGGGTCTTGCCCACGGCCTTCGCCCGGGTCGACAGGCACCTCTACCTCCACGGCGCCGTCGGAAACTTCGCCCTGCGCACCCTGGCCGGTGGTACCGACGCCTGCGTCACGGTGACCCTGCTCGATGGCCTGGTCCTGTCCCGTTCGGCCTTCCACCACTCGATGAACTACCGGTCGGTCGTGCTGTTCGGCCAGGCCGAACCGGTCGTGGAAGACGACGAGAAGTTGGCTGCCCTGTTGGCCATCGTCGACCACATGGTGCGGGACGGAGCAGGGCCACCCGGCCGCCGTCGGCCCACGAGCTCCGGTCCACGATGGTCGTCAGGCTGGCCATCACCGAGGGTTCGGCCAAGGTCCGCACCGGTGGTCCGCTCGAGGAGCCTGCCGACTACGACCTGCCGCACTGGGCGGGCGTCGTTCCCCTGACCCTCGTCCGCGGCCAACCCCGCCCTGACGAGTCGGGTGCCGGTGACGTAGCGTCGACACCGTCGTCCACGGACCAGGAGGAACGAGCCTGATCAGGATCAAGCGCCTCTCCGGCGACCTACGCATGCGGCGGCGGCGCCTCGACGTCTATCGCAACTCCCCGCCGTGGCCCGGCAAGGACATCGCCTGGCGCTCCGAACTGGCCCGCTACGACCGCTGTCTGGTCGTGGCCGCCCAGATGCTGGAGGTGCCCGGCGTCGACCCCGAGGGGGACCCGCTCACCCCTGAGGGCCGGGCCGTGCTCGAGGACCGCCTTGCCCTGGCCGGCCTTGACGTGCTCGGCGATATTCCGCGGCCCATGGGCGACGTCCTCGAGGAGGACTACTGACGGCGGGTCAGTCATCCGGTTGTTTCTTGCGCGCGTGCCACGCCTCGATCAGCTGCTCTCGCCACACGAGGGCGGCCACGAGGGAGATGGCGCCCGCAGCCACTCCACTCACCAACACCGGATCGGAACCCGCGACCAGGCCCACCACGAGCAGTACCAAGCCGACCGTACCAAAGACGACGGAGGCAACCAGCGCCGGTGGCGTGGAGGGGCGTGATGAAGGGTCGGCCATGGGCCAAAGCTACCGAACCGCTCGTCGGCCTCAGGCCAGGACGATGTCGCCGTAGGTACTGCACAGCCCGTAGGCGTCGATGGCCAGGAACGCCACGATGATGACGACCGCAACCCATCGCCACCAACGACGGGCGGTCGACCGACCGGCCATCGGCGGCGGCATGTACCACTCCGGCAGGAGCTGATCGTCGTCGGTGGCCAGGTCCCAGAGGCAGGCGGCGTCGGCGGGGAGGACGGCGTCAGGGTCGGCGGCGAGAGCCAGCTCGGTGAGCTCCTCATCGCTGAGCGGAGCGGGTGATTCTGTCGACAGCGTGATCCGACCCATGAGCCACGGTACCCAAGGCTCGGCCCTCACCGTTGGCGGCTGGGGCTTTTGTCGCCCGGTTGACCCGACCCATGCCACCGACGACCATCGCGCCGTGGAATACGACCCGTTGTCCGTGGCCGAGGTCTTCGGCCGCGCCGCCCCCACCTACGACACCGTTCTCCCGTTCTTCGCCCGGTCGGTGAGCGCCTGGTGGACGCGGCCGACGTCCACGCCCGAGAACGGGTGCTCGACGTCGGCTGTGGTCAGGGGGCGACGCTGTTCCCCGCCGCGGCGCGGGTGGCGCCCGGAGGTGAGGTCCTGGGCGTCGACCTGTCCGAGGAGATGGTCGCCATACTCGGCGACGAGATAGGGCGGAGGGGCACGACCAACGCGACGGTTCGACGGATGGACGCCGAGGACCTCGATGTGGTCGAAGCCTCGTTCGACGTCGCCATCTCGAGCTTCGTCCTGCACCTGTTGCCCGACCCCGGCCGGGCCACGTCGTCCCTCCTGCGGGCCCTGCGCGAGGGGGGACGGTGTCGCGTCGGTACCGGTCCTGTCGGGGGCGGGATGGGAGTTTCTCGGCCCGCTTCTCAGGTCGTTCGCTCGGCGCGCCACCAGGCCGATATCAGTACCGTTCCGGCTCGACTTCGACCTCCCCGCAGTTCTGGCTTCGGCCGGCTTCGACCTGGCCCAGGTCACCGAGGAGGAGATGGTGTTCCATTTCGCCGACGAGCAGGCGTGGTGGACCTGGTCGTGGTCGGGCGGCCTCCGAGCGGCGTTCGAGGTTCTCACGCCTGCCGATCTGGAGGACCTCCGGCGTCAGGCGTTCGCCGAGATAGCCGCCCTCCGGACCCCCGACGGCATTCCGCTGGTGCAGCGGGCGACGTTCGTCGCCCGCAAGCCGCCCGTGGTCTAAGGGTCAGAAAGACAACTACCTGTGCATTCGATGGTGAGAATCCGCTGGTAGGTAGTTTACGGAATGCACAGGTAGTTATCTTCTGGACCCTGACGCCGAATCGCTCGGCATCACACGACGGACGGACCCGGTTGCACCTGCGGCCCACCTCGACGGCGGAGACGGATCACGGCCCATGCCAGAAGGCCCACGACGGCAACGGGAGCGAGCCAACCCAGGACCACGATCGTGCCACCCACGATGGCAAGAGAGCCCGCGACCGCCCGCTCCCAGGCTCGGGCCAACCCGGTGGTCGGCTGGGGAACCTGGAAGCTGGCCCCGGGCTCGTGCAGCGCCACATGGATGGTGGCCAGAGAGGCCTGTTGGTCGAGTTGGTCGCGCTGGGCCTGGAGGCGCTCGACCTGCTGGCGGACTTCGAAGAGCTGGGACTGAACCTGGAGCACCTCGCCCACGGCCGTGGCCCGTCCGACGAGCGTGCGCAGCGCCTCCTCCTCGGCCTGGAGGCTCTTGAGGCGGGCGTCGTAGTCGACGATCTGGGCTGTCACGTCCTCGCCCCGAAGCTGCTCCTGCTCGACCGTGCCCAGTCCGGCCAGGCTGGTGCGCACGGCGTCGAAGCGGTCGGCCGGGACGCGCAGGGTCAGGTCACCGGAGCGGGGGTGGCGGGCTCGGTCGCCCGCTCCTGGCACCGTCGACCCTTCCGGCCCCGTCGACCCCGTCGACGCGCTCGATGCGGTCACGTAGCCGCCCTGGGCCATGACCGCCGCAGTGATGCCGTCGAAGGCGCGGGAGAAGGCACCGGCGGCCACGCCCACCGTCACTTCCGCCGTACGCACCACACGCGGCCCGACGGCTACGTCGGGTTGGGCCGCTCCCCCGGGCACGGCGTTCGGCGCCCCCGTGCTCGGTGCCGGATCAGCCGCCACCCGGCTGGGCACAGCGGCGTCGGTTTTGGGACCGGCCTGTTTGGTGCTCTCGCCGACCACGCCCGTTGACGGCGGGTGCGGAGAGGTCGAACTCGACCCCCGCCCCACCAAGGCCACAACCGCTCCGGCACCCGCCAGGACCACGACCGCCAACATCACCGCCCTGGACCGGCCCAGCCCCCTCATCGACCTCATCGACCTCATCGAACCCATCAGACCCATCGGGCACCTCCTCCGTGCACGTGCTTGGACGACGGCCGGGGCCCGTTCGGTTCCCGGAAGAGTTGTGGCGGTCCCGATCACGTGCCGCGAGACTGAGCCGCAATGGCGAACGACAGCTTCCTGCTTCCCGCTGAGCCCGTGACCTCCGTCGCTGAATGGCGGGCTCTGGGCGGCGGGAAGGGACTGGACCGGGCCGCCCGGTTGGGGCCGGCGCAGACCATCAAGGAACTGAGCCTTTCCCGGCTCCGGGGCCGGGGTGGGGGCGGCTTCCCCACCGGTCGCAAGTGGGCCGGAGTCGTGGAGCAGCCCGGCACCCACCGGTACGTCGTAGCCAACGGAGCTGAAGGCGAGCCGGCCACCTTCAAAGACCGTGCCCTGATGCGGGCCAACCCCTACCAACTGGTGGAGGGCCTGGCCATCGCCTCGCTCACCATCGGAGTCCGGGAGGCCTACATCGGCGTCAAGGAGCGATTCGCCACCGAGATCGCCACGCTCACCAGGGCGGTGGAGGAGATGTCGGCGGAAGGCCTGGCCGGCGACGTGGCCATCACCATCGTGGCCGGCCCCGACGAGTACCTCTTCGGCGAGGAGAAGGCCCTGTTGGAGGTCATCGAGGGCCACGCCCCGATGCCCCGGCTGCTTCCCCCCTTCGAGCACGGGTTGTTCGCCACCGCCCCGCAGACCGGTTGGGAGTCCCACGAGGCTCCGCCCGGGCACCGCCACGATCACCAGTCGAACCCCACGCTCGTCAACAACGTGGAGACGTTGTGCAACGTGACCCACATCCTCGCCCGGGGAGCCGAATGGCACCGGTCCATGGGCACCGAGGCCTCACCCGGCCACGTGGTGGCCACCGTGGTGGGCGATGTGGTGGCGCCCGACGTGGGTGAGGTCGAGCTGGGCACTTCCCTGCGTGACGTCATCGACGGGGTCGGCAGCGGTGTCCACCCGGGCCGCCGGGTGAAGGCGGTCTTCTCCGGAGTGGCCAACGCCGTCATCACCGCCAGCCACCTCGACGCCCCGGTGAGCTACGAGGGACTACGGGCGGCCGGCAGCGGCATGGGGGCGGCAGGGTTCGCGGTCTACGACGAGACCACCTGCATGGTCGAGCTGGCCTACCAGTTGTCCCGGTTCTTGTCGGTGGAGTCGTGCGGTCAGTGTCCGCCGTGCAAGCAGTCGAGCGGTGAGATCACCGCCCGTCTGGCCGAGATCGAGGCCTGCAGGGGTACCGATCGCGACATCGCGGTGATCGGTGCCCGCCTGCTCCAGGTCACCGACGCCAACCGCTGTTACCTGGGCACCGAGGAACAGCTGGTCGTGTCGAGCATCCTGGCCGCGTTCCCCGAGGAGTTCGCCGCCCATCTCGAGGGCGACTGCCCCACACCCCGGAGCGACCTGGTCGTACCCAAGATCGTCGAACTGGGGGACGGCCAGGTCACCTACGACGTGGCCCACCTCCGGAAGCGCCCCGACTGGGCCTACGCCGACGAACCCTGAGCCATTCTGGTCGGGCGGCGGACGTCGTCGACCAGGGCGGCCAGCTCGGTGAGAAAGCGGTCGACGAAGCGTCGGGCGGCGGCGTCGTCGAACTGGGGGTGGCGATGGCGAACGGTGAGATGGAGGCGGCCACCCGTGGTCACTGCCCCCACGGAGACACCGCACGGCGCCGAGAAGTGCACGGCGGTGGCCTCGCCCGCGTCGGAGCCGAACGACAGAACCTCGTCGAGGCTGCCCAGGTTGGAGTAGATCACCGTGTCGCTCAGGCGGTGTCCGGCGACCGATAGGAACGGAGCAATCGCCTGCTTGGTCCACAGTGGCAGCAACGGGGAGGCTCCGAGAGCTTCGAGGGCGGCGGCTCCCAGGCCGATGTGCTTCTTGCCGACGGTCTGGGCGGTGATGGCGGCGAGAGTGGCGGCTCGGCCGATCCTGTCGTCGCGCCCGGTCGACACCCGCGCCATCAGCATGAAGTTCCCGACCATCTCCTCCGACCAACTCGCGGGTCGGAGATTGGCGGGCACGACCACGCTGATGCGTCCGCACGAGGCTTGGCGGTCGGCGTTCCACGACGCCACGGTCAGGGTGAGGGCGGCGAGAAGCACATCGTTGACCGTGCCGGGATGGTCGAGTTCGGTCAACGCGCGCGCCTCAGCCTCCGACAGCGACACCAGTTGGAGGCCGTAACCAGGCTCGTCGTCACCCCCGTCCGTGGCGATGCGCGCCGGGGGCACGACGAGATCACGGAGCTTTTCGACCAGGGCCAGTTCACGTCGTCGACGAGTCATCATGGACGAGTCGCCGACTCCGGCGGTGAGGTTGCGGGCCCCGAGAAGATCGGGATCGGGAACGGGGTCGGCGGCGCCCGCGTAGGCCCGGGCAACCGACCGGAGGAAGCGCAGAACGCCGAAACCATCGGTGGCGGCGTGGTTGGCGTTTACCATCACCACGTCACCGGCGGGGTGGCGGGCCAGGATCACCCTTAACGGCGGTGAGCCGGCGAGAGGTACCGACACGCTTTGCAGGGCGTTCCTGGCCTCGGTGAGGCCGCCGTCGTCGGCGCAGTCGACCACGCTGAACGGCTCGGCATCGACCACGCTGTCGATCTGCCATTGGAACTGGTGATCCGACCAGTGGAACGGAGACCGACGGGCCCGGGCCAGGGGGTGGCGGGCCACGGCCGCCGCCACGGCCGAGCGGAGTCGTTCGTCGTCGAGGTGGCCCTCGACCCTGGCCTCGACGTGAACGCTCCACGGCTCGGCCGCCGAGTCAAGGAGGTGGACAGCTTCGTCGGCCACGTTGAACGGGACGAATTCGCCGTCGCCGTCGGCCTCGTACAGCGACGAATCGCCACCGAAATCCTCGTGGTGGTCGTTGTCGTTGCCGTCGAGGGCATCGTCGTCGACCCAGACCCGCTCGCAGGTCAGGTCGTGAAGGTGCTTGTGGTTGCCCCGAAGCACGCTCGTGGCCTCACCGACCACGTCGACCAGCCCGTGGGCCAACATCCGCAGCGGGGCGTAGCGGCGCCACGAGGTGGCGCCCTGGACGGCCAGTGGCGAGAAGCGGTCGATGTGGACCGACACCTTGTCGTCGTTGACCACCAGGTGGACACTGTCAGTGGCCCGGGCCTCCCGGTACGACACCGTCCTGGGGTGGAACATCCGGCCCCACCGCGAGTCCCGGCGGAACCGCCCGTCGGCGGCCAGGTTCTGGAACAGGCCCGCAGGGGCCTCGGTCACCGACGCCCTCGACGCTCGATTCGGATCGGCACGGGCACGGGGGCGGGCACGTTCGACAAGCCGGCTCGCACGAGCGGAACGACAAGGCCGGCCAGGGCGATCGATGGAGCGAGAGAAACGATCAAGGTGCGCATGGGTTCTCCTCCGGTGTTGCGTGTCACCCCGTTCTACGGAGCCGAGGGCCCGCGCGGTTGTAGGTAGCGAGCCTGGCCGTCGGGACACACCGACAGGAAGTCGCAGCTGTCGCACCAGGAGCCGGGGGTGGCGCCGAAGCGGCCGAACGCCAGGTCGTCGAGCAACGCTTCGACCTCGGTTCGCACCCGCTCGACAGTGGCCGGAGTCCAGTCGGTACTCTCGACCGTGGGCGGACCGTCGCCCCGCAGCCAGCAGTAGGTGGTGCGCAGGCGAGCCGGATCGGCGCCCCAGGTGTCGATGGCGGCCAGGCCGTAGAGATCGAGCTGCCGACCCGCCCAGGGCGCGCCACCCGTCGATTGGCGGCCGGTCTTGAAGTCGACCAACTCGAGGCGATCCTCGCGTTGGTAGACGGCATCGACGCGGCCCCGCACCAGGTGGGCGCCCAGCGCGAGCACGAACGGCGCCTCCACCCGGGTGGGATCGAGGTCGGCCCAGGGGCCGGCCAGGAACGATTCCTTCAGGCGCGACGCCAGGCTCGAGTGCCGTTCGGACGCGGAGCCGGTGTTCCGTTCGGACATGGAGCCGGCATCGGAGGTCAGCCCCATGTCGGGATCGTCGGGCTCGATGAGCCAGAGCTGGCGCTCGTCGCGTTGTTCGATCCAGTGGTGAATCTCGGTGCCCAGACGGGCCGCCGCCGACGAACGGCGGGGCAGTGGGCGCACGTCGGTCCAGAAGAACTGCTTGGGACAGCGGCTGAACGTGACCAGGCCGGTAACGGAAAGGACGGTGGATGCCCGGCACGCCCGGACCTTGGCCCCCACCGTTTCGGCGAGGCTCTCGAGGGGGAGCTGGGGCGCCACTGCGGAGAGCTGTGCGGTCGGCTGGGAGGCCACCGGCTCACGGTAACGGGCTGCCGACGCGGCGCGGTGCATCTCCTTGGCCACCACGGCGGGGTCGACGGTGGCGGCCTCGTGCCGGAAGCGTTCGGTCACCAGATCGGACTGAGCGGCCACGAAATCGTAGAAGCGCGAGGGGCCTTGAGGCTCGGCCGGCCCCCGGTACCAGTGGGCGGCGGACAGCACCAGGTGGCGACGGGCCCTGGTGGCGGCCACGTACAGCAGCCGCCACTCCTCGTCCTCGCGGCGGGCGCGGATGGCGTCGTCGATCTCGGACTTCGTTGGCGCGGTGGCCGGGTCGGGGATGCCGTCGTCCTCCCGCAGCCACCACGGCAGGGCCGCCGAGTTGGACAGGGCGTTCTCACCAGCCCGGCTGTCGGGGAAGATCTGGGAGCGGCCCCGACCGGCCAGGCCCGGGACATGGACGATGTCGAACTCGAGGCCCTTGGCCTGGTGGATGGTCATGACCTTGACGGCGTCGGGCTCGGACGGATGGGCCTCGGCGATGTCCTCTTCGGACTCGTCGAGCAACTGGAGGTACTCCACGAAACCGGGGAGCCCCGGGTCGCCCTCCACCGGGGCGAAGCGGGCGGCCAGGTCGAGGAACCGGAGGAGGTTCTCGCGTCCCTTCTCACCGGCGGCCCGCCACAACCCCGCGCGTTCCAGGATGGTCTCGGCCAGGTCGCACACCGGCATCGTCTGGGCCGCCCGGGCCAGGGCCTGGCGCTCGGAACAGAACTGGCCCAGCCGGGCGTGGGCCTCCTCGCTGAGGTCGTCGACATTGTCGAGGTCGGCCAGGGCCTCGGCCAGGAGGCCGGCGCGCCCTGCCGTCCCCCGGTTGTCCCGGGACGGGGTGTCGCCCTCGGCTGCGGACCGCGCCCGGTCTCGCAACACCCGGCCGTGGCGGCTCAGGGCGGCCAGGTCGCGCCGGCCCACGGCGTAGCGCGGCCCGATGAGCAGGCGGAGCAGGGCCACCGGCGCGCACGCGTCGGCCAGCACCTCGAGCCAGGAGACCACGTCGACGATCTCGGGCCGATCGAGCAGGCCGCTCGCCCCCACCACCTCCACGGGGATCTCCCGTTCGGTGAGAGCGTCGACGACGGGCCGGATGAGCCGGCGCTTGCGGCACAGCACCGCGGTCTCGCCGTAGGGGGCTCCCCGGTCGGCGATGTCGGCGGCGATGGCGGCAGCCTCCTCGGCGTCGTCGGCGGCCAGGAAGCACTCGATGGTGGTGTCGGGCGCGTCGGGACCGGCGCCCAGCTGCTTGGTGAGGTGCTCGCCGACCTGGGCCTGGATGCGGTTGGCCAGGTCGACCAGCCGGGGCCCGAACCGGAACGTGACCTGGAGGGGCAGGGTGCTGGGCGGCGGAAAGTGGTGGGGGAAACGGAGGATGTTGGCCAGGTGGGCGCCGCGGAAGCCATAGATCGACTGCATGTCGTCGCCCACGGCGGTGACGGCCGACGCCTCGCCCGAGCCCGTATGGTAGAGCAGTTCGAGGAGGCGGCGTTGGGCGAAGTTGGTGTCCTGGTACTCGTCGAGCAGGACCACCGGATGGCACCGACGGTAGGCCTCGGCCACCTCGGGGTGATCGGTGAGCAGGCGCACGGCCAAAGCCACCTGGTCGCCGAAATCGATGAGGTTTCGGGCCCGCTTGCGTCGCTCGTAGGCCGCCACCACCTGGCACAGCTCCAGGCGTTTGGCCGCCTGCTCCCTCATGCCGGCCCAGCGCCCTTCGACGATCACCCGGCGGCAGTCGTCCTCGACGGCCTCGATGGCCACCAGGTGATCGGCGCAGCGCGAGGCCAGGTCGAGGGCGTCGTTGAGCAGGAACTGGGGCGAGAGGGTGGCCCGGCGCCGGAAGCGGAACTCGTCGAAGACGGCGAACAGCAGCTGCCACGACTGGGCTCGATTGAGGACCTGGGTGCCGGGGTCGAGGTCGAGCTCGAGAGGGTGATCGGCGACGAGGGACGCGCCGAAGGAGTGGTAGGTGGCCACGGTCACGTCGGCGTCGGGGCCAAGCACCTCGCGCACCCGCTCCTTCAGGTTGTGGCTCGCCTTGTTGGTGAAGGTGAGGCCCAGGATCTCGTCGGGACTTGCCTGGCCCGACTGCACCAGGTGGAGGATGCGCTGGGCCATCACCGTTGTCTTGCCCGTTCCCGCCCCGGCCACGATGAGCAGGGGGGCGAGGGGGGCGACGATCGCGTCCCGCTGCTCGTCGGTGGGCGTCAGGACGGTCACGAGTCGGTACCGGTGATACGGCCCTCGTCCTGCAGGGGACACAGGCGGTGGAACGAGCAGATCCGGCAGTTGGCGTCGACCGACGGCTCGAACTCCTCGGCCAGGATGCGGGCTGCGGTGGCCTCGATGCGCGCCTCGGTGTTGGCTTCGTGGTCGTCGGTGACGGACTGGTCGAAGGCGTGCATGGACCGCACGTAGAGAAGCCGGAGCTGGGTAGCCGGGCCCAGGGCCGCCAGTTCGGGGTCACGGCCGGCGGCGAGGTGGTAGATGGCGAGCTGGACGTCGTCGGCCACGGCGTCGGGGCGAGGTTCGCTCTTGCCCGTCTTGTAGTCGACGATGCGGATACCACTGCCGTCGTCGTCGCGGTCGATGCGATCGATGAAGCCCGTGAGGAGGTGGTCTCCGGCGGTGATCTCGAAGCGTCGCTCGACGGCCAGGACCTCCGGCGCCAGGCGGTCGTGTCCTCCCTCGGCCTCCCACCAGGAGTCGAGCATGGCGAAGTAGTCGCGCCGGGCCTCCTCCACCTGGGGCCGGTAGCGGGCGATGTCGTCGCGCCAGCGCTGCTCGGCCAGGGCCATGAGGCCCTCCCGTGTGTGGGGAACGACCTCGTCGGGATCGGGATCGTTGAAGACGGCCAGCACTTCGTGCACCAGGCTGCCCAGGGCGGCGTGGACCCCGGCCTCGCCCCGGACGCCGAGGCCGTACTCATACGCGTACCGGAGGGGACAGTCGTCGTAGGTCGACAGTTGACTGGCCGAGAGCCGAAGCTGACCGTCGGGAAACACCGGGATGGGGTTCTCGGTGGGGGCGTGGGCCGTGGGGACAGGCCCGGGCGCCAGGGGGAGGCGGACCGCAGCCGGCGGCCAGCCTTCGACGAACCGGCTGAGCAGCACACCCGGCTCGGGAGCGGCCGTGGCGACCAGCCGGTGGCTGGCCCGTGACGACGCCAGGGCGAACAGACGACGCTCGTCGACCAACGCCTGGCCGCGGCGATCTCTTTCGTCGCCGACGGGCCCGTGGGTGAGCACGGCCCGGTCGAAAAACCGTGTCCGGGCCCTCACCTTCGGCAACTCCCCCTCGACGCAACCGGCCACCACCACGGTGTGCCAATGGCGGCCGGCGGACCCGGCGATGGACACGACCGCGACCTGCTCCTCGGACGAGATGGTTTCCCGGTCGTCGCTGAGCACGCTCCGCTCGCCATGGCGGTCGAGGAACTCGCCCAGCCGTTCGCAGGGATGCCGTTTGGCCCGGCGCCTCAGGCTGTTCACCAGGGCGACGAGGGCGTCGAGAGACCGATCGTCGCCGGCGTCGACCAGGTGCCCCAGGCGCTGACGCCACACCTCGAAGGCCAGGTCGGCCGGCGTCGCCTTGGCGGTAAGGGACACCAGGTCGGCCCGAAGCCGGGCCAGGCCCGCCAACCGCGGGTGAGCCTCGAGGGGGATTCCCTGGGCGATTGCCTCGGCGCGCACGACCCGCACCTCGGACGAGTCGAGGCTGGCCATCGGTGATGCCACCACCCGCTCGAGGGCAGAGCTGTCGCCGGCCACCCAGTGCAGGACGTCGAAGACGCCCCGCACGGCCGGTTCGTCGTCGACGGCCCCGACCACCGGCCCGGCGGGAACGCCGTGGCGCGCCAGGGCCCGGGCGATCGACCGGGCCCGGTTGCCACGGGCGGTGCGCACGATCACGGCCATGTCGGACCAGGCGACGCCGTCCTCGTGGTCGGCGAGCAGCTCCCCGACGACCGCTTCGGCCTCCACCGACGGATGCCCGCAGGTGACCAGGGAGGCGTAGGCGGGGTTCACGAAAGGAGTGGTGAGGCGGGCGGCGGACACGCCCTCGGCGGCCAACCCGGCCCAGGGGTCGACGCCCACGTCGGCCGCATCGGGGTCGCCGGACACCGTGACCCTGGCTCCCCGGCGAGCCAGCCGACCGACCAGCTGGCCGGTGGCGGCGACGCTGCGGTGGGCATCGTCGACGAGGACATGGGCGAACCGGCCGGCACTCCGTGCGGGCACGGAGCCATCGTGTTCGCCGCTGTCGAGCAGGCGGACTGCGGCGGTGAGCACTCCAGCTCCGTCGGCCAGCCCCTGTTGGTCGAGGGCCGAACGGTAACGGGCGGTGAAGGCCACGAGGTCGGCCCATCGGGCTCCCTGGCCGGCCGCCTCGGCCCGGGCCAGCACCTCCTCGTCGCTCAGGAACGACGACTGCAGGTCGGCGACGGCGCCGGCCACCTCGGACGCGAAAGCCTGCCGCCCCACCAAGGGGGCGGCCGACAGCCACCGGCCCGGACCGTCGGCGGCGAGGATTCGGGCCACCTCCTCGCGCTGGTCGGCGCCGGTGAGCAGCACGGGCGCAGTGTCGTGGCGGGCCAGCAGGTCGTAGGCCAGACCCCACACCGTGGTGATCGGCAGGGCGTCGAACCCACCGGCCAGATGAGGGAGCACGGCGTCGAGAAAGCGCCGGGCCGCCGCTCGGGTCGGGCACAGCACGAGCACGGACGAGGCGGGATGGTCGGCCACCAGGCGCAGGTATCGGACGACCAGCGTGAGGGTCTTTCCCGTGCCCGACGCGCCGGCGAACAGGACCCGGTCGCCGTCGTCGTCGACGATCGCCTGCTGCTCGGCCGTGAGGGCCACCCCGGAGTCCACAGTCGAAGGCTACCGACGGGGTGTGACGACCCGGTCGGCCGAACAACCAGTCAGTCGGTCCACTGGCCCCGGGCCGAGAGCACCTCTTTCAACACCGCCGGGTGGTCGGTCATGATCCCGTCCACCCCCAGGTCGAGAAGACGCTCCATCTCCGCGGCCTCGTCGACGGTCCACACGTGTACCTGGAGGCCCCGCCGGTGGCAGGCCCCGATGAACGACGGGTCGACGATCCGGACCCGCCCGAAGTGCACCGGCACCTGGGCACAGGCTGCTTGTCGTCGGCCGGGCGGGCCGAAGGAGGCGAGACGTAACCGGGCGATACCGCCGGGCCCGGCGGCCGTGCAGACTCCGCCGTCGGTGAGCCTCCTGAAGCGCGCCAGGCGGCGGTCGGAGAAAGCGGCCACGCACACCCGGTCGTGAGCGGCCAGACGCCGGATGACCTCGACCAGGGGGGCGACGGCGGCATCGTGCTTTGCGTCGACGTTCACGCGGGCATCGGGCCAGGCGTCGAGGATGTCGGCCAGCAGGGGGATGGCGTGGCCGTCGACTCGGGCGGCGGCCACCTCGGACCACGGGAGGTCGGCGATGCGGCCCCGCCGGTCGGTGACCCGGTCGAGCACGTCGTCGTGAAAGGCCACGAGCTTGCCGTCGGCGGTGACGTGCACGTCGGTTTCCAGGTAGCGGTAGCCTAGGCCGACGGCGTGCTCGAAGGCCGCCATGGTGTTCTCGGGCCAGGCCCCGGCGCCCCCGCGATGGGCGAAGGCGAGCGGCCCGGGGTGGTCGAGGAACGGCCAGGTCGTCGGCACCGTGGGCTTACCCGGTGGGAGTCGAGGGCGGGGGCGGGGGTCTGAAGACGGCCTGGCGGTAGTAGGCGAGCTCGGCGATGCTCTCCCGAATGTCGTCGAGGGCCCGGTGGGTGCCCTTCTTGTGCGGTGCGGCCGTATACGCCTCGGGGTACCAGCGCCGGCACAGTTCCTTGACCGTCGACACGTCGATCGACCGGTAGTGGAGCCAGTTCTCGATCTCGGGGAGATAGGCGGAGAGAAATCGGCGGTCGGTGGCGATGGAGTTCCCGCACAGGGGCACGGTGCCGGCGTCGGGAACCTGTGACTTGATGAAGTCGAGGGTGGCGGCACCGGCGTCGGCCAGCGACAGGGTGGACGCGGCGATGGCATCGGTGAGGCCGCTGCGGGCGTGCATCTTGGCGACGACGTCGTCCATGGCCGCCATCGCCGCCTCCGGCTGGTGCACCACCAGGTCGGGGCCTTCGGCCACGATGGCCAGATCGTCGTCGGTCACCATGGTGGCGATCTCCACGATCACGTTGGTCGCCGGATCGAGTCCGGTCATCTCCAGGTCCATCCACACGAGCACGACGAGCGATCGTAGGCTGCCGCAGCATGCTCGACGTCGCTCTGGTGCGCCTCGACCCCGATCTGGCCCTTCCCGCCTATGCCCGGGCCGGTGACGCCGGGGCCGACCTGGTGGCTCGCGAGGACGTATTGCTGGCCGCCGCAGGAGGTCGGGCCCTGGTGCCGACGGGCGTGGCCGTTGCCATCCCCGTGGGCTGGGCCGGCTTCGTGCTGCCTCGTAGCGGCCTGGCCCTGCGCTACGGCGTCACCTGCCTGAACACGCCGGGTCTCATCGATGCCGGCTATCGCGACGAGTTGCGTGTCCTGCTCGTCAACACCGATCCGACGGTGACCTACCAGGTGCGGCGGGGTGACCGCATCGCCCAACTGGTGCTCATGCGTGTCGAAGAAGCCCGCTTCGGCGTGGTCGACGACCTACCGGCGTCGGAGCGGGGCGGAGGTGGCTTCGGCCACACCGGTCGCTGACACCCGGCTCCGTGCCCGAACGGATTGCCGGCTTCCGGACGGAAGGGGGCCCGGTAGCCAGATGGCCGAACCGTCGTGACCGCACGTGGCCGGCATAGCCCGACCCTGGGCGTGGTGGAGCGCCACCAGGGCCGCAGCCGTGGCGTCGACGAGGTCGTGGCCGGCCATGTCCGCCCACGACGCCGCCACCTCGGCAGCCCGAAGGAGACGGACTCGCGCCTCGCGACCCTCGGTCGTCCGCTTCGGAGGAGGCCGAACGCCGTGGTTCAGGACCCGGAACACGCCGTGCGGGTACACCTCGAGGGGATGATGGCCCCCGGCCCGGAGGGCGGCGAACAGTTCGATCCCCGCACTGATCCAGGTCTCCTGGCTGGGCGCGACCGGGGTGGTCCAGGGAACCCAGATGCCGTAGGACGTGCCCAGTGCGATCTCGGCACAACGAGCCGTGCGGAACTTGGGCGACAGCGACGCGTCGCCGGCGTGGGGCGCCGTGCTCCATTGGTCCGGGGAGTCGATGCCGACGGCCGTGGCGCCGTCGGCCCAGGCAACGACCGCCCCCACGTCGGTGGCCACGAAGATGCGCGCGTCGGTGACCCGGCCCCCCTCGTCGAGGGCAACGGCGTGGAGGCGTCGAGCACCGACGTCGATCCCGGCGACACCCATCGCGACAGCCTCCCAGGCGTCGCACGAACGTGCGACACTTCGCCCAGCGCGCCAGGCGAAGGCGCGGCCGAACACGGGAGGCAAGCATGATCGGCGACCGATTGCACGGGACACGAGGAGGCCGTCACATTGTGGGCCTCGTGTTGGTGGGCGTTCTCGGAGCCGGCCTGGTGGGCTGTGGGAGCGATGCCGGTGAGTCGTCCGCGGCCACCGACAAGCCCGCCACGACGGCGGCCTCCAGGGTCGGCCAGGTCTTCTCCGACCGCGATTTCCGGTTCAACTTCACCTACCCGAAGGACTGGTTCAAGGGGAGAGCGGACAAGGACGCCGACCAATCCACCGGGGGCAAGCCGACGGCTCGCGCCGCTGTCGGGTTCGACGACGACAACGGCGTCCTCATGGCCCGGTACGACCTGTCCGACAACGTGACGGCGGCGGAGCTCCCCGACCATTTGAGTGAGCTGGACGGGATCGTTTCTCAGTTCTCCGGCCGACAATCGTCGGGGACGGTGACCGACTTCGGTGGCCTTCCCGGTGTCAGCTATGAGGAGTTCGCTCTCCTCGATGATCGCGCCATGCGCAGCAGCCGGATCGTCTTGCTGTTCGACGGCCACATTGAATACGAGATTAACTGTCAGTGGACCGCTGAAGGCCGGAAAAGGGTCAATCAGGGCTGCGACCAGGCGCTGGCGACGCTGCGCAAGCAGTGACCGTGCTCCGCCGGCGGACGGGCCGATGCCGGCAGAGCAGCCAGCCCCCACAGCTTCGGGAAACGGAGGCCCTCCGCCGAGGCGCGACACTGGCAGCCATGCCGCGCTCACTCCTCACAATTCTCCTGGCCGCCGTCGGCCTCGCCCTGACCAGTTGTGGGGGCTCGGGAAAGGCCGCCGATGGCGCCTCCGCCTCCGGCGCCCGCGCCTCGAAGACGACGACCACGAGGCCACCGAGCGCCACCGGGACGATGTTCGCCGACTCTCGCTTCGGCTTCAACTTCAGGTACCCGAAGGAGTGGCGCACCGGCGACTTCAAGTACGACGCCGACCTCACCGCAGGCGCCCGACCGGCGGCGAGCATGGCCGTGGGTCTCGACCCGGACAACTCGGTGCTCCTGACCCGGTACAACCTGAGCACCCCGGTCACGGCCCAGGACCTTCCCGCCCAACTGGTGGAGCTGAACGGGGTGATTACCCAATTCGCCGGAAGGCCTTACGTCGGGGAGACCGCCGAGATCGGAGGCCTTCCCGCCGTTCGGTACCAACCGTTCGCCCTCCAAGACGATGCCGCCAAGCGCAGTAGCCGCGTGGTTTTCCTGTTCGACGGCACGGCCGAGTACGAGTTGAACTGTCAGTCGACCCCGGCCGCTCGCAATCGGATGGACCTGGGCTGCGCCCAGATGCTGGCGACGCTGCGCAGGAAGTGATCGGCTAGGGGCCGCCGCCCTGCAGGCGTTGCTAAGCTGGAGTCACTGCGGACGTGGCTCAGCTGGTAGAGCATCACCTTGCCAAGGTGAGGGTCGCGGGTTCGAATCCCGTCGTCCGCTCCACGAATCCAACCAACGGCAGCAGGTCAGAGGTCCTCTCCGGAGGGCCTCTCTCCTTTCCAAGAGCACAGTGGTGACACGCGCAGTGGCGGCGCGTGGCCGAGCGCTCGTCGATGTGGCCAAGTCCCCCGAAGCCGACAAGCGCCGCGAACCGGTCAATTGTAGGGTGGAGTCGAGGCCAGTCAGAAGGCGGCGGCCCATGAACGAGGAGCGGCGTCAGTGGCCCGAATCACGATCAACGGTGTGTCCCTGGACCCGACGGCCGAGGCGGTGACCCTCGGCGCCGCCGGGCTGGAGTCGCCGAACGCAGAGCACTCCGACTACATCCTCATCCAGGCGACGGGGCCGCTCACCGCCGAGCAGCGGGACGAGCTCGCCGGGTTGGGCGTCGTCGTCTCCGAGTACGTGTCGGAGGACAGCTATCTCTGCAGCTACAAGCCGGCTGATCTCGCGCCCATCCGGGTGCTCGGCTACGTGGCGTGGGCGAACGTCTACCTGCGCGGGTTCAAGGTGGCGCCGAGCCTGCTCCCGCAGCCACCGTCCTCGACGGCGAACATCCTGCCCGTGGCTGCGGGGCCGCTCCACTCGAACACGCCGCACACCGTCGACATCGTCTTCCACGACGACGTCGACACCAGCTCGCAGGACCTGGCCACTGCGGTCGCCGCCGCGGCCAGGGTCGACCGGGACACGCTCCCGATGGGGCGGAGGAAGATCCGGCTCTCGGTCCAGGAGAAGTACCTGCACGACATCGCCGACATCGACGCGGTCCGCGTCATCCAGAAGGTCGCCGACGTCAAGCTGCACAACAACGTCGCCCGGCCGATCCTGAACGCCCACGTCGTCGTCAACGGGACCACCTACGAGGGTGACGGGGAGGTCGTGGCTGTCGGCGATACCGGCTTCGACGCTGGGTCGACCACCTCGACCCACCCGGCGTTTACGGGTCGCGTCGTCCAGCTCTACCCCCTCGGCCGTCCCTCGGCCGACGACCCTGACGGCCACGGCACCCACGTGTGCGGCTCCGTTCTGGGCGACGGGACCTCGGCCAGCATGGGCGGCGCCATCCGGGGCACCGCCCCCCGAGCCCGCCTCGTCGTGCAGTCCCTGCTCGACGCGCAGGGCGGCCTGGGCGGCATACCCGCCGACCTCACCGACCTGTTCGAGCCGCCCTACCGCGACCAGGGGGCCCGGGTCCACACCAACTCATGGGGCCCCGTCCAATCCGGCCTGCCCTACGACCAGAGCTGTCGCGAGATCGACGACTTCGTGTGGAACAACCCCGACCTCGTCATCTGCTTCTCCGCCGGCAACAGCGGGATCGACAAGGACGGCAACGGCGTCGTCGATCGGGCACAGATCGGCGCCCACTCGTCGGCCAAGAACTGCCTCACCGTCGGGGCCAGCGAGAGCGTCAGGCACGAGATCCACGCGACGTTCCCGACCTATGGGAGTCTACGACCCTCCAGCTACCCCAGCCCGCCTCTCCGCGACGACGAGATGGCCGACGACGCCGACGGAATGGCCGCCTTCAGCAGCCGAGGGCCTACCCAGGAGCGCCGCTTCAAGCCCGACGTCGTGGCCCCGGGTACGAGCATCCTCTCGACGCGCTCACGCCACGCCCCTCCGGCCGCGCCCAACTTCGGCACCTCCAGCGACGGCGACTTCTTCTTCGACAGCGGGACCAGCATGGCCACTCCCCTGGTCGCCGGCTGCGTCGCCGTGGTCCGAGAGTCGCTGGTGAAGAACGGCGAGCCGACCCCGTCAGCCGCGCTCGTCAAGTCGATCCTGATCAACGGGGCCGTCGATCTGATCGGCCAGTACAGCCCGAGCGAAGCCGGCCGTTCGTTCAACATCAGCTCGGGATGGGGGCGGGTCGACCTGGCGGGATCGATCATCATCCCCGGCCCGAACCCGAACGGTGGCTTCGGCGAAGGCGGGCCCCTCAAGCCGGAAGGCGACGACACGGTCGTGGTCCAGATCCCGAAGGAGAGCCCCGGCCCGCACCGTGAGGCCGAGGTCGGAACCCAGGGCCTGGGCGTGACCTTCAAGATCACGCTGGTCTGGTCCGATCCCCCCGGTGAGACCCTCCAGAACGACCTCGACCTGATCGTCGTGGCCGCGAACGGCGCCGAGCGCCACGGCAACATGGGGACGCGGAAGGGCTTCGACCGCACCAACAACGTCGAGCAGGTCCTGTGGCAGAACATGCCCCCCGGCGACGCCACTGTCCACATCCGGGCCCACCGCATCACCACCTTCCCGCAGCCCTACGCCTACGCCTGGCGCACCAGCTGATCCACCACGGGATGGCGGGCGGCGCTGCCTCGTGCTGCTACTCCATCGGCCCGTCGGGCGGGGGACCGGCCATGGCCCGCCAGCAGCATGGAACCACCCCTGGGCCAGTCATGGGACCACCCGGGATCCACCAGTAGCGGCGCCGCTGCCGGTGGAATCGCCACCTTCTGTCAGCGGGACGAGGGACGCGCAAGAGGGAGGACCGCTGCCGACGACCTCGGTCGGTTTACCCGGCGTTGCCCGACCTCGGTCGTCGGGGCGTCGGTGCTCGGCTGCGCCGCCTACTGCTCGGAGTAGGGCCAGGCCAGAAGGCCGCCACCGGCGGGCGGGGCGAGGACCATCGATTCGTTGCCCTCCTCGTCGACGCGCACCACGGCCTTGGCCACGTAGTTGCCCTTCGTCGTGCGGCCGCTGCCGTCACTGGCTTCCTGGGGCTCCCGCTTGAAGGCATCCCACGCCGCCCCGGCCGACGTGTGGCTGCTGATGACCGGCCCTGCCTTGGGCTCCAGCCACCGGTTCGTCAGTGCCCTGACCTCGTACACGACCCCTTGGGCTGGCTTCTCGGTCTTCTGCATGACAACCTCTCCTACTGCATTGCGTATTTCTTCATACTACCACCGTGGCACATCACACTTTTCCCGTAATATTCGCCGGGTTATTTTCTGATATCCCGGATGCAATGCCGATGTCGTGGGCTTGGCCACCGTCGGTCCCCGGGCCCGGCGGTGTCGGCGCTGGGGCCGTCGCTGCCGGCGGATCGGGGGACGGCGTCGTCGTGTCGGTCTGGGCCGAGGAGACGCCTGGGGCTCCGAGCACGACGCCGACCATCCCTCCGGCGCCGAGCCGCGGTCATGGCTGCCGCGGCGAGTATCTGTCTCTTTCGCATCAGTGTCCTTTCTGTCAGGAAATGGGGCATGCCCAAGGTGCGCTCCCTTGCTGTGATCCACCTGGCGATAGCCGCCGATTCCGCTCAGAGTCCGAGTCGTGGGTAATGCAAAGGCCGCCCACAGCGCACACCCACCCCCTGGGCCTGGTGTGGCACGAAGGATCGCTCCACGTCGCCTCCAAGGAAGAGTCGATGCGTACACCGACTTCGACGGCACCCGGTTCGCGAACGAGCGGACCGTCCTCGCCCTGCCCGCAGGCGTCGGTGAGAGCAACGGCCTCGCCGTCGCTCCCGACGGCCGCCTGACCATGGCATCTCCGCCCCCTGCGACAACTGCACCCCGTCGTCGCCGTGGTCCGCGGCGATGGTCTCCTTCCTGCCGGAGATTTACCTAGCTCGGAAAATGCTTTCCGTCCGTTCAGTCCTCGGTCGGCTCACCGAGTTGGCGGAGGGCGGTGGCCAGGGCCGCCCGGAGCCGGCGGGCCGTCTCCGGGCGCAAATGGGCAATGACCCGCGCGCCCCCGTGGCCTTCCTCCTCGACGGTCATCTCCACCCGCACGTCCTGGCACTCGTCGCAGTCGTCGACGATCGCCATCACCCAGGCAGCCCGGGGGCATTCGCCCCCAGGGGGGTGGTCGTCGAGGCCGTGGTCGATCGATTTCTTCATCCCGACAGTCAACCCTCCGTGGACTCGACGTCGCTGCCTAGCATTGCCCTGCCTTGTCTACGATCGTTGTCGCTCTCGTCGTCGTCGTCGCCGCCGTCACCGTCGTGACCGGCCTGCTCTACGTCACCCTCACCGGGATGGGGCGGCACCGGAGTCGCACGCGCGACCAGACCAGCACGATCTACACACTCCGTACCGCGGTCGTGGCGCTGGCCCAGACGTCAGCCCAGGGCTGGACGTCGGTCGATGCCAGCGTCCGACCGACCATCGTGGCTCAACTACCGCTGATTCAAGACAGCGAACTGCGGCAACTGACCAACGAGTTGTTGGAGACCACCCGCCAGCTGGCCGCCGTCGCTGACCCCGTAGAGAACGAGAGTCTGCGCAAGAGCGTCGAAGCCTTGCACGAGCGCTTCCGGATGCGAAGCAACGACGTCATCCGCGAGCTCAAGCTCGGCCGTGTTCCCCGGCGGCCCTAAGTGCTCCGTCACGCCCTGGGTTGAAGGTCACCTGGCCCACGGCCCTGTCGTGGCGCCTCGAGCGCCAGCTCCTCTGCGACCCCCAGGGCTCGGCAGTGGAGGCCGCCCGCCAGGTCGCGGGAATCCAGGCCCAGGTGATGTCGAGCAGCGAACTGGCCGTGGGGACACGCACCGGCCAGCGGCCAGAGTCGGTGCGAACCGCCCTGTGGGCCGATCGGGCCCTGGTCAAGACGTGGGCGATGCGCGGCACCTTGCACCTGCTGCCGGCTGACGAGTTGCCACCTGGGTGGCCGCTCTGAGAACCAAGGAGCAAGCCGCTCGACGGGGCCCGGCCTGGGAGCGCTATCACGGCATCACCGTCGAACAACTCAACCTCACCACCGCTGCGGTAGCCGAGGTGCTCGGGGCCGCCCCGATGACGCGCGAGGAGCTCGGTATCTGTGTGGCCGAGGTGACCGGCGACGCCGGGCTGGCCGAGGTGGTCCGCACGTCGTTCGGGGGCAGCATCCTGAAAGCGGCGGCGGCCAACGGGAACCTCTGCTTCGCCCCCGACCGGGGCCGCAACGTCACCTTCGTCGATCCCAGGACATGGCTGGCCGGAGACTGGGAAGAGCCCGATCCCGCCGCCGCCAATGCGATCGTCGCCCACCGCTTCTTCGACGCCTACGGGCCGGCCACCGTCGACGACTTCTCCCGGTGGTGGGGCGTCACCGCCGCCGAGGGCAAGCGGATCCTTCGCCCGGTGCTCCCCGACCTGATCGATGTCGACCTCGACGGTACCGCCGCCCTGCTCACGCCCGCCGGTGCCGAGGCGTTGGCCGCCACCCGCCCCGTCCGCTCCCACGTCCGCCTGCTGCCGGCTTTCGACACCTGGGTCCTCGCCCCCCGCAGCCACCGTCGCCACACCTGGCCCGAGGGTCTCCACGCCCGGATCTCACGACCGGCGGGATGGATCACCCCGGTGCTCCTCGTCGACGGCCACATCACCGGGGTGTGGGCCTACGAACGACGGGGCCGTTCCGTACGGCTCGACGTCGAGGCCTTCGCCCCCCTCAGCCGGTCGATCCGGGCCGCGGCCGAGGCCCACGCCCGTTCCTACGAGGCCCTGCTCGACGCCCCCGTGGAACTGTCCTGGGTTCAGCGGTTGGCCTGACCCTCACCCCTTCTGGCGTGTGAATCGCGCCGGAAACCAGCGCGATTCACACGCCAGAAACCCTGGGACCGGTCAGCGGGTGAGGACGGCCCGGGCCACGAGGTCGGTGCCAAAGGCGGTGAGGATGGCCAGATAGAGGAGGCCGGTGGCGGCCATCACCGCCGAGTAGGCCTTCTCCTTGAGGGCGGCATTGGTGACCCACACCAGGACCACGGTCGCTATGGCGCAGGCCACCCAGAACCAGCCCAGGGTGCCGTTCCATCCGTCGTCGACCGAGCCCGACAGCACCGAGAACATGCCCGTGGGCCATATCAGCACCGCCACCTCGACAGGCCAGAGCACCGCCAGCCACCGGATCAGCTCGAAGATCGGAGCCCGGCCCAGGCCCGGCTGCACGAGGTACCAGTGGCCCAGGAGCATGGCGTCGGTGACCGAGCCGAGGAAGGCCGCGCCCACGAGGGTGCGGACGATGGCCAGAGGATGGGGTCCGCCGGCGGCCAGGGCGGCGGCGACCAGGCCGACGACGCCGATCACCGGGGCAATGAGATCGAGGATGGGCGGGAACTCGTGCGGTGCCGCTGCCGGCACCTCGGGACCGTCTGCCGGCGCATCGTCGCCGGCGTCGCCGGCGTCGCCGACCATGGCGGCCACGCGCGCCTGCTTGCGCTGGCGGCGCAGGCGCTCGCCGGAGACGCCCGCCTTGCGGCGGACGATGGAGGTCACGAGCGCCACCGCGGCCGCGCCGGCGGTGACCAGCGAACACGTGTCTCGGACGACGTCGGGCCGGACCAGGCGGCCGGCCACGAAGGCCCCCACCGCCAGCACGCCGTAGACCGATCGGATCAGCCAGCCGTAGCTGATGCCGAGCTCCCGGCGCCGGGTGGTGATCCACAGGAAGAACAATCCACCGGTGGCCCACTGCAGCAACACGGTGGCGGCGTCGAGGCGGATCACCCACGAATTCTCCCATGACGCCCCGGCGGCGCCGGCTCGGGCCGGACTCAAGCCAACGCGGCGCGCGGCCGATAACACGAGTACCAGCCGACGTCGTGCCACGAGGAGGGAACGACATGGAGCAGGTACTGATCGTGACAGCCGTGTTGATGGCCCTCGGCGGCTTCGTCACCATCGTCATCGTCCTGGGTGTGCCCCTCGCTCACCGCGATGTGGTGGTCCTGCGCCTGCGGTCCCGCCTGCACCGCATCGACGACGTCCTGGCCACCTGGCAGCACGAAACCGGCTGCGGCCGGCGCTCGCCGTACGACGGCAGGTAGGGCCCGCCGGCCGGTAGGGCCGGGCTACAGGCCGTTTCCCCGCTTCGCCGCGAACGTCTTCTCCCAGGCCAGCTGCTTGTCCTTGGCGTCACGGATGAACGGTGAGAGGGCCACGGCCTTGATGACGGCCTTGTTGAGCATCAACACCGGCGAACGAAGAGGCCGGACGACGTCCATGAACAACACCACCCGGGTCCCGTCGGTGTCGTTCCAGGCGGCGTGCTCGTAGGAATCGTCGAAGAGGAGGCTCCCGCCTTCGGTCCAGTGGGCCACCTCACCTCCCACGCTGATCCCGCAGGCGGACGTGGGCTCGGGTACGAGAAGAGCCAGGTGATAGCGGAGCACGCCCTTCCATGGCCCCCGGTGCTCGGGAATGCGCTTGCGGGGGCCGAGGATCGAGAAGAAGGCCGTGGTCATGTCGGGCACGGCCTCGAGCAGCCGGGTCGTCTCAGGACAGCGGGCGCAGTTGGGCTCGGACTTGAACCCGTAGCCGAAGAAGAAGAAGGTCTTCCAACGGTCGTCGTCGGTGATCGACGCCTGGTCGGTGGAGATGTCCTGGAAGTTGGGAAGGTCGGCCTGGTCGCGCAGGACGTCGTCGAGCTCGGCCCGGATGACCGGCCAGCCCTCCTCCAGAACCCGCACCCAGGCCAGGCCCTCGGTGGACAGGAACGGCGTGTTCGGCACCAGCGATGCCGAGGCGATCCACCGCTCAAGGCCCTGGAGGACCTTGGCCCCCGCCTCGGTTGAGACCTCCGTGACCTTGTCCCGCAGCGACGAGGGCATGCGCCACCTCCGTTCTGAAGCCCAACCTATTCCAGCTGTCAGCGCCGGCGACGGTCCATCAACGCCTCGACCTGCATCGGTGCCGGCCCAGGGGCAACGTCGCCAGGCGACGGTCACGACGTGGTAGCCGTCACAGCAGGCCGGAGGTCTTGGCTCCGTCGATCTGGAGAGCGGCGCCGCTCACGTAGCCGGCCGGCTCCGAGCACAGGAACGCCACCACCCGGCCGAAGTCGGCGGGATCGCCCATCGGCGTGTCCGACGACGCTCCCAACTGCTTCATGCGATCGGTGGCGTGGTGGCCGGGACAGGCCAGGTTCAGGGTGATGCCTTCATCGAACAGGTCGCAAGCGGCGGTCTTGGCCCAGGCCCACAACGCCGTGCGGGCGCTGTTCGACAGGGCCAGGGTGGGGATCGGCTGCTTCACCGAGAACGAGGTGATGAGGCAGATCCGCCCCCAACCCTGGCGACTCATGTGGGGTACGGCGGCCCGGACCAGCCGGACCGACGTGAGGAAGTTCGCCTCCAGCGCCGATCGCAGAGCCTCGTCGTCGACCTCGAGAGCCCGCCCCGGTGGAGGCCCACCGGCGTTGGCCACGACGATGTCGAGGCGGCCGAATCGCTCGACGGTGAACTCGACCAGCCGGGCGGGCTCGGCGGGCTCGGTGACGTCGGCCGCCATGGCCAACACGTCGTCGGTGCGGGTGCGGGCGGCCAGGTCGTGCTCGGTCTGGCGGAGGGCCTCCTCACCCCGGGCACAGACCGCCACGGCCGCCCCCTCGTCGGCCAACGCCAGCGCACTCGCCCGTCCCAGCCCCTTCGACGCGGCGGTGACGAGCGCGACCCGCCCCCGCAGACCCAGGTCCATGTCAGGCCTCCACCAGAGCAAGGGCGTGGTCGGCGACGTTGAGGGAATCCGGCCCCGCATCGGTGGCCACAACGATGTCCTCCAGGCGGGCGCCCCACCGGCCCGGGACATAGATGCCCGGCTCCACCGAGAAGGCGTGGCCCGCAGCCAGGGGCTCGCAGTTTCCCCCGACCAGATACGGGTCTTCGTGCTCCTCGATGCCGATGCCGTGACCGGTGCGGTGGACGAACCAGTGGCCGTAGCCGGCGTCGGCGATGATGCGCCGGGCCACGCCATCGACGTCCTCGCAGGCCACACCCACCTGGGCCGCCCGCACCCCCGCCGCCTGGGCTTCGTGCAGCACAGCGTAGAGGTGGCGGAACTCGGCCGGGGGGTCACCGGTGAACGCGGTGCGGGTGATGTCGGAGCAGTAGCCGGCCATGGCCCCACCGAAGTCGCACACCACGGCTTCGTCGGGCCCGATGACCCGGGGGCTGGGCTCGTGATGCGGGCTGGCCGAATTGGGTCCGCTGCCCACGATGGCGAAGTTGACCCGCTCGTGGCCCTCGATCAGCAGGCGCTCCGCCAACTCACGCGACACCTCGGCCTCGGTCCGACCGACGAGGCCGATGGCACCCGAGGTCAGGGCGGCGGCCACCCGGTCGGCGCCGGCCGCGGCCCGGCGGAGGGCGGCCACCTCGGCTGCGTCCTTCACCGCCCGCAACGGCGCCGTCACCACCGAGGCGGCGTGCCAGCGCGTCTGCGGCAGCGTCGCCTGGAGGCCGAGGAGGAACGTCGCCCACGTGCGGTCGGACACGGCCAGCGACCTCCGACCTCCGACGAGGGCGGCAACGATGGCCACGGGGTCGTCGGTCTCGTCCCAGGCCCGGATCGCGAACAGGTCGGGGACGGGCTCGACCCGGGGCTCCTCGAGACGGGGGACGACCAGGATGGCGGCGTCGTCGATGGGAAGCACCAGCATCGTCAGGCGCTCGAGGGGCATCGCCGTGTAGCCGGTGAGCCACGGCAGGTCGGCTCCGAGGGACAGAAGGAGGCAGTCGACACTCAAATCGGCCATGCGCCCGCGCACCCGTTCCCAGCGCGCTCGGCGCGCCACGTCCCGTTGGGTTCCGGCGTCGGGCCTGACCATGGCCTCGGAGCTTACGGGAGCTCGGATTCGGCATCGGGGCCGGGAGCGGGGGCGTCGGTAGCCCGGGGCTCGCCGGCGAGCGAGAGGGCACACGTCACTCCGGCGATGGCGCCCTTGGCCGCGGCGACCTGGACCAGCTGGATCCCCGGGGTCACGTCGCCCGCCGCGAACACCCCGTCGACCGAGGTGCGACCACAGTCGTCGACCTGGAGGCAACCCTCGTCGGTGAGCTGGCATCCGAGCCCGCGAGCCAGGTCGGTCTGGGGGTGGTGGGCGATGGAGAAGAACACGAGGTCGCAGGGGAGCTGACGACCGTCGGAAAGCGACACCGCCTGGAGGTCGTGGCGGGGCCCGACCAAGCCGGTGACCTCCTCCTCGACCAGGGCGATCCCGTGGCGTCCCAGCGCCTGGCGATGAGGCTCCTCGCCCTCGAAGGTATGGCCGGCGGTAACGACGGAGAGCTCCCGGGCCCAGTCGAGCAGCTCCAGGGCCACTCCGGCCACCTGCGCTCCCCATCCCAGGAGCACGACCCTGCGGTCGCGCGCCTCGTAGCCGTCGCAGGTCGGGCAGTGGAAGGCGTTGGCTCCGTAGTGATCCGTCATCCCGGGAACGGGGGGCAGCTCGTCGGTGACACCGGTGGCCAAGACGAGGCGGCGGGCGACGATCTCGGCGCCATCGTCGGTGGTCACGACGAATCGGCCTTGACCCTCCTCGGGCCGCGCCGCGGTCGCCCGGGCCTTCCGGCGGCTGGTAGTGGCGTAGGCAGCCAGGTCGGAGCGAGCCTGGTCGAGCAGCTCGGCCGGCGACACCGAGTCGCGACCCAGGTATCCGTGGGTGAGATCCGTCGACCAGCTGCGGGGTGGGCCCCCGTCGAGGACCAACGCGCTGCGCCGATAGCGGCCCAGCCAGGTGGCGGCGGCCAGGCCGGCCGGACCACCGCCGACGACGATGACGTCGTGGTCGACCTTGTCGTTACTCAGGTGGCGCTCCTGGTGGACTGGGGGGCGGGTGCACCCGAACCTCTACCCCCGGTGTCGCCCTGACCACACGGGACGTAAACTGGAGGGGCTGGGAGAGGAGATAGCGATGACCGTTGACATTTTGGCTGGGGCCGTCTGCGGGATGTGTTCGCGCGGCGTCCACTGGGAAGCCGGCCGGGTGGCGTGCGACGGTTGCCAGCTGCCCACTGATTGTTGCCTGTGCGAGCCCGAGGCGGCCGGCGCCGTCAGTAACCAACAGCCCAGACCCGAAGGTTGACCCCGCGCCGGCGCTCGGGCCCAGGACGCCAGTGATCCCGGTCGTCGAACCCGACATCGAGCGGTACGCCACCGAGCACTGCACACCAGAGCCCGACCTCCTCGCCGAACTGGCGACCGAGACGCGGGAGTCGGTCGCCAACGCGCAGATGATGGTCGGGCCCCTCGAGGGCCGGTTCCTCGAGACCCTCGCCTTCGTGACCGGTGCCCGCCGGATACTCGAGATCGGCATGTTCACGGGGTACTCGGCGCTGTCCATGGCGGCGGCCCTACCCCCCGACGGGCGCCTGGTCACCTGTGACGTCGATCCCAAGGTGGAGGCCGTCGCCCGCCGTCACATCGAGGCCAGCCCCTGGGCCGACCGCATCGAGATCCGCATGGGCCCGGCCCTCGACACCCTGGTCGGCCTCAAGGGGCCGTTCGACCTGGTGTTCATCGACGCCGACAAGGCGCAGTACCGCGACTACTACGAGGCGGCCCTGCCGCTCCTGTCCGAGCGGGGCCTCATCGTGGTCGACAACGTGCTCTGGAGCGGCAAGGTTCTCGATGCGACCGACGAGACCGAGGACACCCGGGCCCTCGTCGCCTTCAACGACCACGTCGCCGCCGACCCCCGGGTGGTGGCCGTCATGCTCACCATCCGCGACGGCGTCACGCTGATCCGCCGTCGCTGACGGGACCGCAGGTGTCGGTGCCGGCCGAGTAGCCGGCCTCGGCGCCGGCGCTCAGGCGGCTGCGACCGGCTTCCTGCGCAGCAGCAGGCCACCCACGATGCCCAGCACGATCATGCCGGCCGACAGTCCGAAGTGCAGGATGTTGTCGGCGTGGTTGAACGGGAGGAAGTTGGCCGAGGTGGCCCGGTCGATGACCGACCCGTAGAGGGCGACGACCAGGTACAGGACGCCGCCGACGACCAGGTACAGCTGGGCCGTCGCCGCCTTGCGGGCGGCCAGGATCCCTACGCCGAAGACCAGGTGGACGACGTTGTGGAGCGCGCTCACCTGGAACAGCCCGAGCAGCTCGGACCGGGAATCGCGGCCGAAGATGGCGAAGTCGCCGAACATTGTTGTCACCCCGGGAACGAACCCGAGGAGCCCGATGAGAATGAACACGGCGCCGATGACACCGGCGAAGATCTGCACCAGAGCGACGTCGGGGGCCTGGCGCGGGCTCTTGGCCTTCTTCGCCTTCTTCGATCGACGGGCCGGGGGAGCCGGTTCTGGCGCGGGCGCGGGTGCTTCCTGGCGAACTCTTGTCTGCTCCCAGTATGCGTACGACATGGTGGAGTCCTCTTTCTTGGTTGTAGGTGCGTGGTTGTTCGGGTTCGTCGGGTGGTCAGGCGACCGCCGGCTGCTCGACGGGCGCAGTGGTGTCCGACGTCGGCGCCGGCGTGGCGGCGGACTGGGCCGGGGGCGGGCGGCGCGGCCCGGAGCGGCGGAACGCAAGAGCCTCGTCGCCGAGCTCGGACATCCGCTGCTGGCCGACGGCGGTGCGCAGGGCCGGCAGGAGGGTTTCCTCCTCCTCGGCCACGTGCTCCGCTACGGCGTCGGCCAGCCGCCGGAGGGTCTGCCCGAACGTGCGATCGCCGGCGTTCATCAGTCTCGCCGACAGCGACGCCAGGTCGGCGTGGGTGGCCTCGGCGGCATCGGCCTCGTCGAGGCGGCCGGAGTCCTGGATGGCGGGGTAGAGGATCTTCTCCTCCATCGCACTGTGAGCCTCGATGCTGGCGACCAGCTGTTCGACGAGGCGCTGACGATTGCCGGGGTCGGCTCCGTCGCCAAGCAGGGCGCCGGAGTCCAGCAGACGGAACATGGCCGCCACTCCGGCGTGCTCGGAGGCGATCACCTGGAACAGGTCGGGGCGGGTGGCGGGAGCGGCCTTGCCCTTCAAGCCGAAGGCCGGACGAAGATGCTCGGCCGCCAACGACACCGCCAGCTGGGCCTGGTCGACGACGGGGTTCATCACCAGGAACTCGTGGGTGACGCCCTCGACGCGCAGCGTCGTGCAGTCGAGGCCGGCCTGCACCATCTTCAGGCCGAACTCCTCGCCCTGGTCCCGCAACGGGTCGTTCTCGGCCGTGATGATCAGCGTGGGCGGCAGCTGGGCCAGCTCGGCGGGATAGGCCCGCAGGGGCGACAGGCGGGGGTTGGCCTCGTCACTCGAGCTCGACAGGAGGTGGCGGGCGAACCAGTCGACCATGGCGGCGCTGAGCGGTTTGGCCGAACGGAACTCGCTGAACGACGGCCAGTTCCCCCGGGACAGATCGGTCACCGGGTTCACCAGGAGCTGGAAGACCGGCAACGGCGCCCTTTTCCTCATCAGCGACATGCAGGCGGCGACGGCCATGTTTGCGCCTGCGCTCTCGCCTCCGATGGCCACCCGGGAGGGGTCGCCGCTCATCCCGGCGATGTTGGCCATCACCCAACTGGTGGCGGCCAGCACGTCGTCGTGGGCGGCCGGGAAACGATGCTCGGGGGCCTGGCGGTAGTCGACCGAGACCACGATGCAGCCCACCCGATTGGTGAGGGCGCGGGCGGAGGCGTCGTAGGCATCGAGGTCGGCGATGACCCACCCGCCGCCGTGAACGTACACGAGCGTGGGCAGCGGCCCCGGGGCGTAGCCGAGAGGCCAGTAGACGCGCAGCGCGATGCTGCCCCCAGGACGGTCGATCTCCATGTCCTCGACGGCTCCGACCGGCTCGGGGGCGAGGTTCGAGCCCTCGGCCCAGAGCACCTCGCGCACGGCATCGGCCGGGCCGGGCTGGAGCCGGGCGGCCTCGGGCGACAGTGACTCGATGGGAACACCACCCAGACTCTCCAGGCTTCGGAGGACGGTCTGGGTCTGGTCGTCGAGGGCCATGTGCACCTTTCGGGGCTGCGTCGTCTGGAGTGTGATGAAAGGCGCCGAACCCTTGGTCGTTGCGATTGGCGGTTTCGCGCCGTCCCCGAGAGTCCGTAGCCGAGGCTCTGCCGGGATGACCCTGGAGGCACCGTTGCCTGCGGATCGCAAGCATCGGTGCCTCCTGGCCGATCAAATGGGCCGTCAGGCCCGGGGGGTGAACCCCAGCCTCAGCTGAAGAACACCATCCTGATGGCAGCCGGGAGTGGGAGCGGCACGTCACCCGACGTCCCGAAGACCGCTCCGGTCTGGCCCTGCACGTACCAGGTGCCCGTTGGAGGGACGACGGCGAAGTCGGCCTTGCCGTCGCCGTTGTAGTCGCCGGGGACCGGGATGTAGCCGGTGGTGGAAGGCGCCTGTGCCGGCCAACCCGAACCCCTCCTCCTCGGCCCGGGCGGCGTTGCGCACGAGCGCTTGGGGTCGTGCTCCTCAATCCCCAGTCAGTAGCCGAGCTCGAGGAGACGGCTCTCGGGCTCAGCCGCCCTCGGCTCCCGCCGCGGCAGCATGGACCTTCTCCGGCCTGACCAGGCCCACGACGCTGCCCGAGAGGGTGGTGACCATCACCCACGGGACGGGACCGCTGTCGTTCAGCGTCTGGGACATCTCGGTGGCGCTCACATGCGGCCGGTAGGTACTCGGTCCTTCCTGCATGACCTCGGCGATGGGGCGATCGTCCTCCAGGCCCAGGCCCAGGCCCAGGCCCAGGCCCAGGGCCTCGGCCCGCACCAGCCCCAGCACCACCCGCTCCGGCCCGGCGACCACCAACACCAGGTCCCACTGGCCGAGTCGGCCCCGGGCATCGGCCACGGTGTCATCCAGACTGCAGGTCGGGACCTCATGGTCAGCCAGCGTCGACAGGCGGGGCTCGTCGGCGAAGGTCCCTTCGAACGGCAGACCGGCACCCATCCACTCCATCTTGGAGCCGACGTAGTCGTAGACCTCGTCGAATCCCAGGCTCTCGAGTCGCCACGCGGCCTTGGGGCTGAGGTCTCAGAGCGAGTCGTAGCAATAGACGATGGCCGCCCGACCGAGGTCGAGGCGCTCGGGTGCGAGCTCGCGCAACTTCTTGAGCGGGACGTGGACGGCGCCGGTGAGGTGCGACTCCTCCCACTCCGCCTTGGGCATGACGTCGACGAGCTGGGCGCCGGCGGCGACCAGGCGCTGGACGTCGTGGCGATCGATCTCGGTGGGCATTGGCGTTCTTTTCTGGCGGGTGACGCTTAGGGTCAAGCCGCCTGTCCCCGAGTGGGTGTACCCCCGCCGACCCGCGGTGATGCCGGGTCGGTCGCTCGGGAGCTCCGGCATGGCGAACCCGTGGGGGTGAACGACGCCGGGCCGGTCGACGGTGAAGTCGACCGGCCCGGCTCGTCTGGTGCGGGGATGCGTGTGGAGTGAGCCCTCAGCTGCTGAAGAACACCATCCTGATGGCCGCAGACAGGGGAAGGGGCACGTCGTGCAAAATCCCGAACCCGACGGCAGCCTGACCCTGGACGTACCAGACCCCGCTGGAGGGGCGGAACACGGCCAGGTCGGTTTTACCGTCGCCGTCGTAGTCACCCGGCACAGGGATGTGCCGTTGGTGCCCCAGGCGGCGGCGGTGTCGGTGCCGGCGCTGCGGTGGACGAACCACGTGCCGGTGGACGGTCGGAACACCGCGATGTCGGTCGTGGCGTCGCCGTCGTAGTCGCCCGGTACCGGGACGTCGCCGGTGGTGCCGTAGGCCGTGGCCGTATTCGTACCGTCGCTGTGGTGTACGTACCAGGTGGAGTTCGACGGGCGGAACACCGCGATGTCGCTCGTGCCTTTCCGTCATAGTCGGCCGGTACCGGGATATCGCCGTTGGTGCCGTAGCCCAGCGAGAAATCGGTGCCGTCGGTGTTGCGGATGTACCACGTGCCGGTGGAGGGCGGAACACGGCGATGTTCGTCTTGCCGTCGAAGCCGTGGGCGCCCGGGACGGGGATGTCGCCGATGGTGCCGTATGCCAGCGCCGTGTCGGTACCGTTGCTGTGACGGATGTACCAGGTGGAGTTCGAGGGCCGGAACACCGCCAGGTCGTTCTTGCCGACGCCGTCGTAGTCGCCGGGCACGGGGATGTCGCCGTTGGTGCCATAGCCGGCAGCCAACCCCGGCCTGGCGAACCACTGCCCGGACGAAGGCCGGAACACCGACAGGACGGTTTCCGACGCTCGGCTGCCCGGGCCCGGCCGGGGTGCCATCCTGGGCCGACCTGAACGGAAGGGGCCGGCCATGGACCGAGATGCGTTGCGTGCGCTTCAGGAGCCACTCAAGACCCGGTACCGGGAGGACCCCGCGACAGCGCGGGTCACCCTCAAGGCCGCCGGAGCCGTCGGCGACGGGCTCACCTGTTCGGTTGCGACCGGACGGGCGATCGCCGAGGCAGGACTTCACCCGGCCACCGGCGGTGACGGCACCGCGCTGTGCTCGGGCGACATGCTCCTCGAGGCACTGGCGGCCTGCGCCGGTGTGACCATGAGTGCCGTCGCGACCACCCTGGGGATCGCCGTTCGCTCAGGGACGGTCCATGTCGAGGGTGATCTCGACTTTCGGGGCACGCTGGCAGTGGCCAAGGACGCGCCAGTGGGGTTCACGGCGATCCGCATCCGCTTCGACATCGACTCTGACGCGCCCGACGCCGACCTCCAGACGCTGATCCGCCTCACCAAGCGGTACTGCGTCGTCCTGCAGACCCTGGCGAGCTCCCCCTCGATGTCGGTTGCCTACGGGCGGCCCTGACCCGACCCCCGTGCACGACGCCTGGTGAGAGAAGTGCGCATACGCGGTCAAGAAGAACAACTGCTACAACTACGCCCGCAACTGGCGCACGGTGCAGCCACCAGCACGATGCAGTGTCCGAACGTGACGACCGCGGCGATGGCCGACGGGCTCAAAACGCGCTGTGACTGTCTGACCGACAAGGAGTACCGGCGCGGGCTCATGGCGCTGGTCGTCGGTCCGAACTACGACTATCACTGGCACCGCGAGCAGCGGGGCGGCTTCTGATGCAGATGATCGACCTTCACGAGGATCGACCTGGACGCGACAGGGATGGCGACGCGCCGCCTGAGCCAGAACATGCGCCGCGTCCTTCTGGTGCCAATTTCTCGCCCGCTGTAAACGCCGGAGCTTCTGGCGGGTTGTACTCGGTATGGAAGAAGATGCCGACCTCACTCATCTCCTCGCCCAGGCCGCCGAGGCGCCGGACGCCACGCCGGACTCGTTTCGGGAGGTCCTGGTCCGCCACCGCAGGGGCAGGACGCGGGCCCTCGTCGCCGCCCTGGCGGCGGTGGCCCTTGTCGGTCCGGCTGCGGGGATCGCGGTGGGCCGGGCCACCGCCGACCACACCACCCAGGTGGCTACAGGAGCACCGCCTCCAGCGACCGGCGGGAGTAGCTCGGGCGGGTCGAGTGGCACCGCCGACTCCGGGGGCGTGGCGGCGTCCCACTCGGCCGGCGTTCCGGGCCCCTCACCGTGGTCCCAGGTCCCAGCGCCCAAGCGGCTGTTCGTGCGCACCACCGCCGACGGGGTGACGATCCGGGCATACCTGCAGGAACACCTCCCGGTGGAAGGGGAGGCCCATTGCGCGAGCGACCAAGGCGAGATCCCTTGTCCGACGCCGCCGCCGGAGTGCTCCCCACCAAGCAGCCAACTCCAAACCGAGCTCTCCGACGACGGGGCGGTCGACCCCGGTTTCGTCCCGGTGACGACGACTGACCACGCCGGCTCGCTGGTGGTGCTGGGTGCCTCGTACTTCGGTGTGATGGAGGGTGACCCTGCGGCATGGGCGGCGGTCAAGGCCGAAGTCGGAGTCGCCCGAGTGAGGGTGCGCTTCGCCGACGGAGCCACCGACGAGATGGTCCCCGTCGACGGCTACGCCGTGTTCGCCCACCGCACCGCCGCTCCTGCGCCGACGCCGGCCCAGACGAAACCGGCGTCTTCCCCCGAGGAAGCCGAAGCCATGATGAAGGCGTCGATGCCGCAAGGCAGTGCCGAGGCACTCGACGCCACGGGAGCAGTGCTGTCCACCATCGATCTCACATCGGCCGTCGGTGCGTTCTCCCCTCATTGCGCCATCGCCGCAGAACCTCCGATGCCGGTGTTGCCCGGGGGCAAGATCGCTCCGCCGGCCCCGCCAGTCACCGCCACCGCCACGACGCGTCCCTGACGCCTTGTCTCTTTCCGAGGTTGCCCGGGCCCCGGCTCCCGGGCTGGCGACCTGGCAGGCTGGGGATACGGAGCACAACCCCACGGTCGCCCAGTACAGCACTGACGACTTCGCCGACTTCTATCGTTCCGGCTATCCGAAGTTGGTGGCCGCCTTGCGTCTCGCCGGCGCCACCGACGGCGCCGACCTGGCCCAGGAGGCGTTCGCCCGTACCCTGCGACACTGGCGCCGGGTGTGCCAGGGGTCGAACCCGGCGGGGTACGTGACCACCGTCGCCTTCCGGCTGCTGCGTCGACATCGGCGGGGACAGGCGGTGCCGTTGGATGATTCGCACGGCCCCGTCGCCGGACCCGAGGCGGCGACGGTGATCGCCATGTCGGTGCAAGCGGCCCTCGTCGCCATGCCTGCCCGCCGGCGGCAATCTGCCGTGCTCTGCCTGTACCTCGAGATGTCGGCCGAGGAGGCGGCCGAGGCGATGGGCGTCAGGCCCTCCACCGTTCGGGTCCAGCTCCACCGAGCCCGCAACGACCTCCGCGCCGCGCTGGGCGACACTGCTTCGGGACGGGCCAAACCCACCCTCGAGCCTCCGGTCCCGGGTGCGAGACGCTAGGGCTCGGTCAGTGGCGCCGGCAGTCGTGCCCCCGGCAGGACTCGAACCTGCGACCCGCTGCTTAGAAGGCAGCTGCTCTGTCCATCTGAGCTACAGGGGCGGTCGACGCGATCCTACGACCGCAGGTAACGACGTCGGAGCCTACGGCCCGGTGCGTCACCCCGGCTGGCTCGGCCGAGCCCCCGACGATCGTATGTATCAAGGGGCGGACCGCCGGCTCTTGTAAAGCAGACAGACGCCGCCCGGGCATACGGTGGTGTCTTGGCGAAACGGGGGCGGAGATGAGCGACCAGATGAGCCAACCGGCGGACGTGATCCCTCTTCGAGGCGACGACAAGCCGGTGCTCTTCATCAGTCACCGACACGACGATCGAGCCATCGCCGACGTGCTCCGGAAGTTCATCCAGTCCCGCACGGGGGGCAGGGTCGCCGTCTTCCAGTCCTCGTCGGCCGAAGCTGAGGGTCCGAAGCAGGGGGGAGAACCTCACCGAGGAGCTGCGGCGGATCCTGTGGCACGCGAGCGTCGTGGTTCTCATCTACACGACCCGCGACCAGGACTGGTCCTACTGCATGTGGGAGTGCGGCGTGGCGCAACTCCCGGGCCCCTCGACCACCAAGACCATCGTCTTCCAATGCGCCGACCAGTTTCCGATGGTCTTCGGCGACCAGCTCCGCGTCGGGCTCAAGAGCGAACAGGACATCGAGACGTTCGTGAACGACTTGCTCACCGATCCCGGGTACTTCCCAAAGCTCGGGCAGGCTGTAACGGACTTCAACGCCGGCACCGAGCCGGTGAAGGAGGCCGCCAACGAGCTGTTCCTCCGCATCCAGGACGTGCTCCCCACCCCCGAGGGCGTCGGCGAGGAATGGCCCCCCTACCCACAGCTGACCATCGAGCTCAGCGCCGACGACATGGATCGCATTCGCCAGGCCGAGGGCTCGCCGGCGGAGCGGTTGGGCGTGGCTACGCAGGTGGTGCTGACCAGGGCGCAGGTCACGGGAGGTGACGGCCAGGTGGGTCGCATCTTCAGTGCCCGCGGCTTCCCCAGGAACCGCTCGATGCCGCCCATGCCCTTCGGTGAGCTCGTGTCCAGCTGGGAGGCCAGCTCGGCCACGCCGACATCCCGATGGGTAGAGAGCCTGTGCAGCCAGATCATGGCCGTGGCCCGAGACCAGTTCCCGACCCTGCGCTGGCAGCTGATGCGCGGGACGGACTCGATGGACAGCACGTGGTACGCCGATCCTGCGCTACGTCAAGAAGGTCCCCGCCCTCGAGGCCACCGATCTCGACGTGGTGTTCTGCAAGTTCGAGCTCGACAGTGACAACCGGGCAAGAGTCGGGGTCCCCGACCTCGTGTCCGAGGAGTAGTCGGGCTCAGGCAGGCCGCGGTCGGCGATCATCGGCCGCACGATGAATCACGGGGCTCCGTTCGGTGAACCAACGGGAGCCGGCGCGGTGCTACGAGCTGGCGTCGTCATTTCCTCGGTGGTCGAGGCCGGCGGCCGCTCGGATTCGGGCCCATCGACGCCAGCGCAACAGACCTCCCAAGACATAAGCCACACCGGCGATCAGGACCACGGCGCCGATGGCAAGGGAGACGAGCACCCCCACCACCACTCCGACGAGCACCATGACGACTCCTACGGCCGCATCGGCCAGCAGGACCTGGCGCCAGTTCGACGCCATTGCCGCTCGATCCATCCGGGCGCGCCGGCGCGGGAGGTCCTCGTCGGCGGTCGGCATCGTCGTCCTAGTGGTCGACGGGGCAGGGCCGGCCGGGCTGGAACCCGGTGAGGATTGGCGTGTCGATGTGCCATGCTGGCACCTCGATGGTGGCCGTAGCTCAGGTGGTTAGAGCGCCAGGTTGTGGTCCTGGAAGTCGGGGGTTCGAGTCCCCTCGGTCACCCTCCTAGCGCCTCTAGCTCAATCTGGCAGAGCAGCGGACTCTTAATCCGCGGGTTCAGGGTTCGAGTCCCTGGGGGCGCACCCAAAACAGCAGGTCGGAGGGCATGCGGGTCTCTGACCAGGCGGTTTAACAGCTGGGATAGTTTCCCGCCTGGCGCGAACATACCTCCTGTTAAACCTCGCGTTAAACTCGGCGCATGGAGCTGGCGGAGCGGATCGAGTCGAAGGTCGAACGGGTGGGAGCCCACCGCGTCTGGCGTGGTGCCACGAACACCCGAGGCGTCCCCATCATCAAGGTGGACGGGCGGGTCACGACCGTCCGGCGCGTCGTGAGCGAGCTCGCGGCAGGAGGTCCCCTGCCAGCCGGCGTGAAGGTCGGTGCTTGTCCGGACGAGCCGCTGTGCGTGCGGTCCGACCATCTGAGGATGAACGGTGCGGTCGTCGTCGCCCACGACCGGGCCCGGAAGGGAAGCGGCTCGATGACCGAGATTCGGGCGGGCGTCTACAAGCTGTCCGTCGTCGCCGGCCGCCACGGGGACGGGACGATCCGCCGGTCCTTCCGCACGTTCCACGGCACGCGCAGCGAAGCGGCGAGAGACCTCGCCGCCCTCGTTGCCGAGGTCGGCGACGGCTCCGCATTGCCGCCACCGGTGTCCAAGACCATGACCCTTGACGACCACGTTACGCAGTACATCGACTCCTGCCGCGAGGACAGCGACGAGAACCCGAAGACGTGGGAGG
>JBBSHU010000006.1:0-49812 GCA_038232455.1 Acidimicrobiales bacterium | reverse complement strand
GCAACCGAAGGCGAGTCGTTCCGCATGAAGGAAGCCCGCGCGAGGGGAGGTCGGACGAGACCTACGAAGAGCTGATTAGGCCGCGAGGGGTGAGGACTTCTCGTGGCCACCAGCGGGGACTGCAACTTGGCCATTGACACGTCTGGCCTCGGTGCGATTCACCCGTCTCGGATGGTCTCGCGAGCCGACCGCCTCCCAGGGTGGATCTTCGCTCGGACTAGACATCCCGCAGAGCGATCGCCCTGCGGGACGTCCATCGACCCTCGACGGCAGCTCGCCGCGGAGAATGCCTGTCCGGTAACGCGATCCGGTCGGCCGGCAAGGGCGAAGAACCGTCCGGTGTCGACGATTCGGCGTCCGGTGGGCCTGTGCGGGGCGACCGACAACACTTGCCGGAGCCCGGCCCGGTTGCCACACGGGCGTGCGCCGGTCGCATCGTCGGGGTGCAGTTCCGTCAGCGTCGGAGGATTTGCTCATCTTGACCGCCCACGGGCCGAAGCGGTGCCGGGGCGATTGCTCATCTTCGCTCGCTACCGAGTGCTCCTTTTCAGCGGATCCCTACAACTGCCTTGCGGGGACCCCGGACAGGGCTCGCAGCCACACAACCGTAGAGCGGCGTGGCGCTGCGCCAATGGGGCAAGTGCCTCCAGCCACGCGCTACCGGTCCCGTGCACGCCGGGGGGTCGGCCTCCTACGGTGGTCGCGATGCACCACGTTCTGGGATCGGAGAGGTCACAACCGCTGGCATCGAAGGGAAACCGCGCTGGTCAGGTGACTCGCGAGCGGACCGACCAGCTACCGGCAGCCCTGTGCCACGCCGTACCGGCCGGCTCCGACGTGGCGGTCTGCGGCGAAGCAGGTCTCGTGATCTGGGCCCAGCCGTGGGACGAAGGGTCGGTCGACCGGTGCCAGTCGTGCCTCGACGACGTCCCCCTGAGCGCCTCCTGACCACGGTCTTCCGGCTACGGTCGCCCGATGGACGGCGACGTTGTGCCCGGGCCCGATCCGCCCTCTGAGCGGAGTGTCGGGCCGGTCGAGGACGTGATCACCACGGCCATCGCCTTGGTGACCCGTCGCCTGGCTCCGAGAGAGGCGGTGACCATCCTTGCCACCCTCGCCCCGACCGCGGTGAGAGCGGCTCCGGGAGTGCTGGAGCGCCGCCCCGACCAGGCCGCCTCCCGGGCGGCGGTGCTGGTGGCCCTGGCCACCGAGGTCGGCTCGGCCGACGACGACGAAAGCCAGCGACGCCGGGTCGTCGGCGACCTGCTGACCGTGGCACGCGCCCTGGGCCACGCCGACGCCGATGCCGACACGCCGGCAGATCAGCCGGAAATCTGAGGCGCAGGCACGTCGTCGTTCCACAACAGGAGGCAGCGCCACTCGTGCTCGTGGCCGAGCAACGACAGGCTGGCGGTGCCCAGGGCGAAGTGCCGGGCCTGCTCGGCGGGAAGCGTCAGGTAACGGGCGGCCAGGATGCGGGAAAAGTGCCCGTGGCCGGCCAGGGCCACGTCGCCGTCACCTTCCTCGGGAGCCAGAGAGGCCAGGAGGTCGTCGGCCCGGCGACCGGCCTCGTCGATGGTCTCGCCTTCGGGGCAGCCGTCGCGGAACAGATCCCAGTCGGGCCGCTCGGCCCGGATCTCGGCGGTGGTGCGTCCCTCGTAATCGCCGTAGTCGAGCTCGGCCAGGCGAGCATCGGTGACCAGGCCGTCGCCGAGGCCGGCCAGGCGGGCGGTCTCGACGGCCCGAGAGCGGGGACTCGACAGACGCATCGTCGGCGCCAGGCCCAATTCGGCGAGGCGACGACCCAGGCCGGCGGCCGCGGCCTCGCCCGCCGGGGTGAGGGCGATGTCGGTGCGCCCCGTGTGCTGGCCGCTGGCTGACCACTCGGTCTCGCCGTGGCGGACGATGACGAGACGCTTCATACCCGCAGCGGGTCGACGGCCACCCGGAGACGGCCCCGCGGCCGGGCGACGGCGGCCAGGGCCTCGGACAGACTTCGATGGTCAGCAGCCCGGATGAGCCAAGTATCGCGGTTCGGGCCCATCACCTCCACACCGGGCCGGGTGGCCAGGGCGGCGGCGTACGTCTGGGCGACCGATCCGGACACGACGGCGACGGCCCGCTCCGGAGGGAATCCCAAGGCTGCCCGCCGGGCCGACTCCACCAGGGCCAGCCGGGACGGATCAGCGTGGACGGCGGCGTCGACGACCTCGTGGCCCGGCAGGCGGGTCTGCATCAACACCCGACCGCCGCCGTCCCGTCCACCCACCACCCGGGCCGCCCGGGCCACCATGGCCATGGCCGATTCGGCCGTCCGCCAGCGAGGGGCAAGAAGCTCCTGGTCGAGATCCAGGAAGACCACCGCCCAGGCCCGGGCCACCCGGTGCAACACCGCCGACGTCCCCACCAACACCGACGCGGTGGGCGGCGGTCCCGGGGCGGCCTCGCCGGTGATCTCCTCGACGGGCTGGCCGGCCAGGCGTTCCAGGTCCTCCCGCGCCCGGCTCACCCCCACCCGCAGCACCCGCAACCTCCCCGAACCGCACAACGCGCACATGGCCGGGCGCTGCTCGTGGCACCGACGACAGCACAGGGCCTTCATCGCCCCAGGCCCGCGCCCGAGCCCGGGTCCGGCTCCCGACCCGTCCACCTCCTCCACGAGGGCTCCACATGCCTCGCACCGGGCCAGCTCTCCGCACGCCGAGCAGGCCAGGAGGCGGGCCCGGCCCCGCCGGTTGAGCACGCACACGACCCGGTGCCCCTCCTCGGCCTGGCGCACGACAGCCACCGTACGCGACGAGTACAGGCCCATGCCCGGTTCGTCGTGACGTCGATCGACGACCTCGACGATCGGCCACCCTTCTCGCTCTGCAGTTCGCGACGGCGTCAACAAGCGCACCGACGCCAGCGCGTCGAGGGACGGGCACGGCGACGTGAGCACGCACGGGACCCCCGCCCGCCGTGCCCGCTCGAGGGCGACGTCGCGCCCGTTCCACGTGGGAGCCCGCTCCTCCTGCCATCCCTCGTCGTGCTCGTCGATGACCACCACCGCTCCCAGCCGGGGCCGCGGAGCCCACGCCGCTCCCCGGGCCCCGACGGCCACGCATCCGCCGGCTGCGGCCCGGGCCCAGTCACCCGGCAGCAAGGCCACGATGTGCCCGGCCCGGCGCAACCGGGCGGCGATGAACGCCGCCCCGCCCACCGACGGAGCCAGCACGAGAGCATCGTCCCGCCGGGCGGCCTCCATGACATAGTCGAAGGCGTCGTCCGCCGGTGGTACCCGCACGATGACCGCCCCGGCGGAGAAGGCCTCAGCCACCATCGCCGTCGGGGGTGCGTTCCGGTCGGAACGGTTGGTGGGAGGGGGGGGCAGGTTTCGCACGGCGCCCGGCGGTGACGCGGCGCGCAGGAACGCCACCCGTGGACCCGCCCACCGCCACGCGGCCCAGGTGGCCAGGTCGACCAGGTCGGGGCCCGGGCCCCACCCCGTGACCTTTGCCACCGGTTGGAGGGGTCGGTCGGTCTCGGCCTCGACGTCGCGCTCGACGACCCAGCCCCGCACCCGGCGACCGTGCAGCGGTATCCGCACCACGGTGCCGACACGGATGTCGGCGTCGAGGTGGGCGGGAACCAGGTAGTCGAGTGGACGGTCGAGGGCAGTGACGTCGGGAACGATCCGCGCCACCCGGTCGCCGGGGGAACCTAGGTCAGGTCGAGGGCCCGCTTGACGTCGTCGAGGCGGGTCAGGTGCTCCCAGGAGAACTCCTTGTCGGACCGGCCGAAGTGACCGTAGGCGGCGGTGCGCCGGAAGATGGGCCGGCGCAGGTCGAGGTCGCGGATGATGGCGGCGGGCCGAAGGTCGAAGACCTCATCGATCATGGCTTCGATCTTGCGGGGGTCGACGGCTTCGGTGCCGAAGGTCTCCACCATGATCGACACCGGTCGGGCCACACCGATGGCGTAGGCGACCTGGATCTCACAGCGCTTGGCTGCCCCTGCGCCGACCACGTGCTTGGCCACCCACCGGGCCGCGTAGGCCGCCGAGCGGTCGACCTTGGACGGGTCCTTGCCGGAGAAGGCCCCGCCCCCGTGGCGGGCCGCTCCGCCATAGGTGTCGACGATGATCTTGCGCCCGGTGAGACCCGTGTCGGCGTGGGGGCCGCCCAACTCGAAGGTGCCGGTGGGATTGGCCAGCAGCTCGTAGTCGTCGTCGGCGAACTCGGAGGGAAGGAGCGGGTGGATCACGTGCTCACGCAGGTCGGGCTTGAGCAGCGTCTCGATGTCGATGCCGGGCTGGTGCTGGGAGGAGATGAGCACGTTCTTGAGCGCCACCGGACGGCCGTCGCGATATTCGACGGTGACCTGGGTCTTGCCGTCGGGACGCAGGTACGGCATCACCCCGGCCTTGCGCACCTCGGACAGACGCTGGGCCAGCCGGTGTGCGAGCCAGATCGGCAACGGCATGAGGTCGGGCGTCTCGTCGCACGCGTAGCCGAACATCATCCCCTGGTCACCGGCGCCCTGGGCGTTGAGGATGTCCTCACCGCTGCGGCCGCTGCGCACCTCGTAGGCCGTGCTCACCCCCTGGCCGATGTCGGGCGACTGCTCGTCGATCGCGATGATGACGCCGCAGGTATGGCCGTCGAACCCGTAGGACTCCCGGTCGTAGCCGATGTCGCACACGGTGGAGCGCACGATCTTGGGGATGTCGACATAGGCGCTGGTGGTGATCTCCCCGGCCACCACCACCAGACCGGTGGTCAGCAGCGTCTCGCAGGCCACCCGGCCCTGAGGGTCTTCGGCCAGGATGGCGTCGAGGACGGCATCGGAGATCTGGTCGGCCATCTTGTCGGGGTGGCCCTCGGTGACGGACTCCGAGGTAAAGGTCCAGGTGGTCACGATGTGCTCCTGCGCGTAGAGGCCCGGAGGCCGGTCGGGTGATTCGGATCGGGGTGCGGTTTCGGGTCGGCGCGGTTCGGGCGATCTGCCGCGAGATGGCGGGACACCACGTCGAGCACCACCGACGCGAGAACCCGCTTGTCGACGAGGGGGACCTTGGTCGTTGTCCCGTCGGCTTCGACGATGACGGCCCGGTTGGTGTCGTGGTCGAAACCGGCGTCGGGGGCCGACACGTCGTTGCCGACCACGATGTCGAGGTCCTTGGCCACCAGTTTGGCTCGGGCTCGGTCGGCCACGTCGCCGGTCTCGGCGGCGAAGCCCACGAGGACCTGGCCGGCCCGCCGGGCCCGGCCCAGCCCGGCCAGGATGTCGGGGGTGGCTTCCAGGGTGATCTCGGGCACGCCGTCGGCCTTGGCCAACTTGGTGGGTGACTGCCGGCGGGGCCTGAAGTCGGCCACTGCCGCAGCCATGATGACGACGTCGGCGTCGAAGCTGGCCGCCATCACCGCCCGCTCCATGTCGGCTGCGGTGCGCACGGCCACGACCTCCACGCCCGCGGGTGCGGCAAGGTCGGACGCGGTGACCAGGACGACGGACGCCCCCCGGGCCGCGGCCTCGGCAGCCAGGGCGTGGCCCTGCTTGCCCGACGAGCGGTTGCCGAGGAAGCGCACCGCGTCTATGGGCTCGCGGGTGCCTCCGGCGGTCACCAGCACCCGGCGCCCATCCAGATCGGCCTCGGCCGTCCTCGAGCCGGCCCCACCGTGGGCGAGGACGGCTTCCACCGCGGCCACGACGTCGGCTGGCTCGGCCAGGCGTCCGGGTCCCTGGTCGCCGCCGGCGAGGCGGCCGGCGACGGGCTCGACCACGTGCACCCCCCGGCTGCGCAGGACGGCCACGTTCTGGCGCACAGCGGGGTGCTCCCACATCTCGGTGTGCATCGCCGGGCACACGACCACCGGAGCCCGGGTGGCGAGCAGGGTGGCGGTGAGCAGGTCGTCGGCGATGCCGGCGGCGTAGGCGCCCAACAGCCGGGCCGTGGCCGGCGCCACCACAACCACGTCGGCCTCGCGGCCCAACCGCACGTGGGGGATGGGGTCGTCGGCCTCCCAGAGCGAGGTCTGTGCCGGCTCGGAGGCGAGGGCCGAGAAGGTGACGGTGCCGACGAACCGGGTGGCGCCGGCGGTGAGCACGGGGCTGACGTGGGCTCCGGCGTCGACCAGCCGGCGGCACACCTCGACTGCCTTGTAGGCGGCGATCCCGCCGCAGACACCGAGGACGACGCGCGGAGGCCGGGTCATGTCGTGCTCATGGCGTCGATTGCCCTGGTGATGCCGCCCCGCCCCGGATCACTGTTACTCGAGACCGTCCTCGGTCTCCTCGCGGCGGGTGTAGGTGACCTTCCCGGCAACGATCTCCTCGAGGGCGATCGACAAGGGCTTGCGGGACACCGACGCCACCTGAGGGGGGACGATGGAACCGAGGCCCTCGCCCAGCTGGCTGAAGTAGGAGTTGATCTGACGGCCCCGCTTGGCCGCCAGCGTGACCAGGCTGAACTTGGAGTCGACCCGGGACAGCAGGTCCTCGATCGAGGGGTAGATCATGGTGGCGCGCTCGGCCATCGGGCATCTCCGGGATGAAAGTGGGGCGGTGGACCGCGGGCCCAATCAGGCCTACGGGCCCTGATCACGCATCGAACGGTGGTCCTCCACGATAGCAGCGACCTCCGCCGTGGCCCGGGAGAGGTCGTCGTTGACCACCACGTGGTCGGCCAGGGCCCGGCCGGTGGCCTCCTCACGGTCGGCCTCGGCCAGCCGGCGGGACACGGTCTCCACGCTCTCCCCCCGCCCCCGGAGACGGTCACCCTGAGCCTGGCGGGACGGGGCCAGGACCAGGACCACCACCGCGTCGGGCCGTTGCGACCGAACCTGGGTGGCGCCCTGCACGTCGATCTCCAGGACGACGTCGTGGCCAACGGGTGGGTCGGGCACCGGGGTGCCGTACCGGTGGTCGAAGACCCGAGCGGATTCGAAGAACCCGCCTTCGTCGGCGTGAAGGGAGAAGGCGTCGTCGTCGACGAAGTGGTACGCGTCAGCCGCCTCGCCCGGGCGCGGCGGTCGCGTGGTCCACGACCGGCTGAGCCACAATCCCGGCGTCGCCGAGATCAGTGCGGCCGCGATCGAACCCTTTCCGGCGCCCGAGGGTCCCACGATGACGAAGAGGAGCGGTCGGTGCGGGGAAGCGCTCAGGGTGAGGGGAACTGCTTCTTCAGTGCTTCCCGCTGCTGGGCTCCGAGGCCGCGGACCCTGCGGGAGTCGCTGATCTTGAGCTCCTCCATGAGGCGGCGGGCGCGAACCTTGCCCACGCCGGGAAGGGACTCGAGCACGGATACCACTTTCATCTTTCCGACAACCTCGTCGCCGCCCGCCTGGGCCAACAGTTCGTGCAGTGTGACCGAGCCCATCTTGAGCTTTTCTTTCAGCTCGGCCCGCTGTCGACGAGCTGCTCCAGCCTTTTCGAGGGCGGCCTGACGGGCGTCGGGTGAGAGCTCCGGAGGCAGAGGCATGCCGGGCACCATAGCGCGCCGGCCCAGGGCACAACCGGGCCGTCGGCATCCCGCGCAGAGGGCCGCTCGGGCCTCGGCATCCCGCTCAGAGGGCCGCTCGGGCCCAGGGCCTCAGGCGCTCGCGGCGATGACGGCGTCGGTGAGGGCGGCGGCGGCGGCCTCGGGGTCGTCGGCGTGGGTGACCGCCCGGCCCACCACCAGAAGGTCGGCGCCGACGTCGACGGCCTCCTGGGGCGTGGCCGCCCGGGCCTGGTCATGGCGCTCGCCGTGGACCAGGCGGATCCCGGGGACGACGGCGATCATCCGGGGCGCCAGCTCCTTGGCCTCGCGTACATCGGTGGCGGCACAGACAATGCCGCCGCACCCGCCCTCGACCGCCGTCGTCACCCGGCGGCCGAGGATGTGGGCCGGGGCGCCGGCATCGCTGGTGAGGATGGTGACGGCGATGGCGAGCGGGGCGGGGAGGCCGGCGGCGGCCGCGCCTTCGGCCAACCCGTCGACGCCGGCTCGCAGCATCACCGAACCGCCAAAGGCGTGCAGGGTGAGATAGCTGGCCCCGAAGGCCCCGACCACCTGGGCTGCTTTGCGCACCGTCGTCGGGATGTCGTGCAACTTCAGGTCGAGGAAGACCTTGAAGTCCGAATTGAGCATCGAGGCCACCGCGTCGGGTCCGGAGGCGGTGAACAGCTCAAGGCCTACTTTGACAACGCCGAACCATGGCCGCAGGCGCCGGGCCAACCGCATGGCCGCCACCAGGTCGTCGACGTCGAGGGCCAACGCCAGCCGGTCACGCACCTCCATGGACACGCCTTCTTTCGATCTGATCAGCTCGGCGGCAGCGACGCCGGTCGGACGGTACCAACCAGGTCGGCCACCCGCGCCACATCATGGCCGATGCACCACGCCGCCAGTTCCCCGCCCACCCGCATGGGGGCCCGGGGATCGGCGAATGTGGCCGTCCCCACCTCCACGGCGTCGGCACCGGCGACGAGCAACTCGACGGCGTGGGCCCCCGTTGACACGCCCCCCACACCGACGATCCCGGCGTCGGGAAAGGCCTGACGGCACTCGTGCGCGGCGCGCACGGCAATGGGCCGCAGCGCCGGTCCGGACAGGCCACCGCTGCCGGCCCCCAGCCGGGGACGGCGGGTCTCAGGGTCGATCGCCAGTCCCCGCACCGTGTTGACCAGGGTGAGGGCCTCTGCTCCGGCGTCCAGCGCTGCTCCGGCGATCTCGGTGATCGACGGCACGTCCCCGCTGAGCTTCGCCCACCGTGGCCTCCCACACCCCCCGGTGACCCCGACGACCTCGGCCGTGGCTGAAGCCGAATGGGCAAAGACGTGGCGCCCACCCTCGAGGTTGGGACAGCTCAAGTTGATCTCGACGGCCACGACGCCGGGCGGCGCGTCGCCAAGCAGGTCGGCCGCCTTCTCGTAAGCGGCGACCGTCATCCCCCAGATGCTGGCCACGACCCGCGCCCCGGTGGCGAGCAGTCCGGGGAGTTCCTCGTCGAGCCACGCGCTGACGCCAGGGTTCTGGAGCCCGACACTGTTGAGCATCCCCGCGTCGGTCGAGTGCAGCCGGGGCGGCGGATTACCCGACCAGGGATCAGCCGAGAGCGACTTGACGACAATCGCTCCGATCGAGGAGAGATCGAAGTACGAGGCGAGTTCCGTGCCATGGCCCGCAGTACCAGAGGCAGTGAGAACAGGGTGCGGAAGCAAGACCGAACCGATCGAAGTAGAGAGATCGAGCCCGGGGAGGGACCCTGAGGGACAGGACCCGTCCCCCCGGTGGATCCACCGATAGGTTTGAAAGGCCCCCACCGCTAGACGTCCAGCCGCATCTGCCCCGCCTCATGGAACTCCTGGAGCGACCGCACCGACAACCGGTACCGCGCCCAGTCGGCGATCCCACCGGCGGCGGCCAGCGCCGCGGCGATGGTGGTGAGGCACGGCACGTTGTGGACGTTGGCCGCCCGGCGGATGTAGGCACCGTCGGCCCTGGGCCCGCGACCCCGGGGCGTGTTCACGACCAGGTCGATGTCGCCCCCGGCGATGAGCTCGACGGCCGTCGCCCCGCCCGTGCCCTCCTCCCCCACCTTGGCCACGATGAGGCTCACCGGGACCCCGTGCGCCTCGAGCTCGCGCCCGGTCCCGGTCGTGGCCGCAACGGAGAAACCCAGTTCCACGAAGCGTCGGGCGGCGACGACACCGCCCGCCTTGTCGCGCCCGGCGAGGGAGAAGAACACCGTCCCCCCTTCGGGCAGACGGTCGCCGGCGGCCCGCTGGCTCTTGGCGAAGGCCAGGCCGAAGGTGGCGTCGATGCCCATGACCTCGCCGGTGGCGCGCATCTCGGGACCGAGCAGGGTGTCGACATCGGGAAAGCGGTTGAACGGCAACACTGCCTCCTTGACCGACACGTGCCCACCCGAGACGCCCGGCTTCAACAGGCCCTCCTCGCGCAGCCCGGCCAGGGTTGCCCCGGCCATGACCCGAGCCGCGACCTTGGCCAGGGGCACGCCGGTGGCCTTGGCCACGAAGGGCAGGGTGCGACTAGCCCGAGGGTTGGCCTCGATCACGAACACCTTCGGCTCGGGGTCGTCGCCCGTACGCCGGGAACCCACGTTGGTGACGGCGTACTGCACGTTGAGGGGCCCACACACCTCGAGGGCGGCGGCAATGGCACGAGTATGGGTTTCCATGAGCTCGACGGTGGCCCGGACCAGGGTGGGCGGCGGGATCACACACGCGCTGTCGCCGGAGTGGACGCCAGCCTCCTCGACATGCTCCATGACGCCGCCGATCACCACTTCGCCCGACGAGTCGCGCACGGCGTCGACATCGACCTCGATGGCGTCTTCGAGGAAGCGGTCGACCAGCACGGGCCGACCGGCCGACAGGCCGCCCTCACGACCGAGACTGCCGAACATCTCCAACTCGGTCATGGCCCGGGCCAGGCCGTCGTCGTCGTAGACGATCTCCATGGCCCGCCCACCCAGCACGTAGCTGGGCCGCATGAGCACCGGGTACCCGACCCGAGTGGCCACCTCCAGGGCCTCGGAATACCCGGTGGCCGTGCCGCCGGCCGGTTGGGGAATGCCCAGGCGCTCGCACAGCGAGTTCCACCGCTCCCGGTCCTCGGCCTCGTCGATCGACGCCGGACTGGTCCCCAGGATCGGGTAGCCGGCCGCTTCGATACCGTGGGCCAGTTTCAGCGGCGTCTGGCCACCGAGACTCACGATGACCCCGGTCAGGCGGCCCGACCGGTTCTCGGCTTCGAGCACGTTGAGTACGTCCTCGGGGGTGAGGGGCTCGAAGTAGAGGCGGTCGCTGGTGTCGTAGTCGGTGGACACCGTCTCGGGGTTGCAGTTGACCATGACCGTCTCGTAGCCCGCGTCGCGCAGGGCGAAGCTGGCATGCACGCAGCAGTAGTCGAACTCGATTCCCTGACCGATGCGGTTGGGCCCCGACCCCAGGATGACCACGGTGCCGGCTCCGGCGGCGACGGTCTCGTCGGTGTCCTCGTAGGTGGAGTAGTGGTAGGGCGTGGCCGACTCGAACTCGGCGCCACAGGTGTCGACCGTCTTGAAGGTGGTCGCCACGCCGGCGGCCAGGCGGCGGGCCCGCACGGCCGACTCCTCCACGCCCCACAGCCACGCCAGCTGGGCGTCGGCGAAGCCAAGGCGCTTGGCCCGGCGCCACTCGCGGCGGTCCATGGCGTCGAACCCGATGGCCGACAGGTGAGCCCGCTCCTCGGTGATGGCGGCGATCTGGTCGAGGAACCAGGGGTCGACGCGCGTGACCTCGTGGAGGCGGTCGACGCTGATGCCCCGCCGCAGGGCGGTCTCCAGGTGGAAGGGGCGGTCGGGAGTGGCGATGGCCGCCCGCCGCACCAGCTCGTCGTCGTCCCATCCGTCGGAGGCGGCCTCGCCCGGATCGCAGTTGAGGCCCCAACGCCCGTGTTCGAGCGATCGCAGTCCCTTCTGCAACGACTCGGGGAAGGTGCGGCCGATGGCCATGGCCTCGCCCACCGACTGCATGCGGGTGCCCAGGGCGTCGGAGGAACCAGGGAACTTCTCGAACGCCCACCGGGGCACCTTGGTGACGACGTAGTCGATGGTGGGTTCGAAGCTCGCCGGCGTGCACCGGGTGATGTCGTTGGGGATCTCGTCGAGGGTGTAGCCGACGGCCAGGCGGGCGGCGATCTTGGCGATCGGGTAACCGGTGGCCTTGGACGCCAGCGCACTCGACCGCGAGACCCGGGGGTTCATCTCGATGACGACCATGTCGCCGTTGGTGGGATCGACGGCGAACTGGATGTTGGATCCACCGGTGTCGACCCCGATGCGGCGGATGCAGGCGAAGGCGGCATCGCGCATGTGCTGGTACTCCACGTCGGACAGGGTCTGGGCGGGAGCAACGGTGATCGAGTCACCCGTGTGGACGCCCATGGGGTCGAGGTTCTCGATGGAGCACACGACCACACAGTTGTCGGCGTGATCGCGCATGACTTCGAGCTCGTACTCCTTCCATCCGGCGATGGAGCGCTCGATGAGGATCTCGGTGATGGGGCTGGCAGCCAGGCCGACGGTGGCGATCCCTTCCAACTCGTCGGCGTCGGCGGCGATGCCCGTTCCGCTGCCCCCGAGGATGAACGACGGGCGCACGATCACCGGGTAGCCGATCTCGTCACCCACCTTGAGGGCCTCGTCGACGGTGTAGGCAAAACCCGAAGGCGGTACGGCCAGGCCGATCTCGGTCATGGCCGACTTGAACAGCTCACGGTTCTCGGCCGTGCGGATGGCTTCCGGCGAGGCGCCGATCAGCTCGGCTCCGAAAGCGTCGAGCACGCCGTTGTCGGCCAGGGCCAGGCCCAGGTTCAAGCCGGTCTGGCCGCCCAGCGTGGGCAGGACGGCGTCGGGGCGCTCCCGCTCGACGATGGCGGCCAGCACGTCGACGTCGAGAGGCTCGACGTAGGTGCGGTCGGCGAAGTCGGGGTCGGTCATGATCGTTGCCGGGTTGGAGTTCACCAGGATCACCCGGTAGCCCTCGGCCCCGAGGATGCGGCAGGCCTGGGTGCCCGAGTAGTCGAACTCACAGGCCTGGCCGATCACGATGGGACCCGAGCCGATCAGCAGGATCGACTCGATGTCGGTGCGCTTCGGCATGTCAGACGCGCCCTGGGCCCGGGCGCGACGCCCCGCGGCCCATGAGGGCGCGGAACTCGGCGAACAGGTAACGGGCGTCGTGGGGACCGGGCCCCGCCTCGGGGTGGTACTGGACGCTGAAGGCGGGGACGTCGCGCGAACGGATGCCCTCGACCACGCCGTCGTTCAGGTTCAGATGGGTGACGTCGGCCGCGGCGAGCGAGCCGGCCACCACCGCGTAGTTGTGGTTCTGGCTGGTGATCTCCACGGCGTCGTCGGACACCCGCCGCACCGGATGGTTGCCACCGTGGTGGCCGAACGGCAGCTTGTAGGTCTGGCCGCCGAGGGCGGCGGCGAGGAGCTGGTGGCCCAGGCAGATCCCGAAGATCGGCACCTGGCCGAGGAGGTCGCCGATGGTCTCGATGGCATAGCCGACGGCGGCGGGGTCGCCGGGGCCGTTCGACAGGAACACGCCGTCAAGGGGTCGGGCCAGCAGCTCGTGGGCCGGCGTGTCGGCGGGGACCACCTCGACCTCGGCGATCTCGCCCAGTAGGCGCAGGATGCTCGTCTTGATGCCGAAGTCGTAGGCCACCACCCGCAGCGGCCCCGACCCGACCGTGTAGGGCGCAGTCGTGCTCACGCCGGCGACCAGGTCGACGCCGTCGGTGCCGGGCTCGCTCTCCGCCGCCGCCTTCAGCGTGGCTTCGTCGGCGGTACCGAAGGCGCACGGCATGGCGCCCGCCTCGCGGATGTGGCGGGTCAGCCGGCGAGTGTCGATCCCCGCGATGCCGGGCAGGCGGTGGTGCTGCATCCACGAGCCGAGGTCGCCGCTCGAGCGCCAGTTCGACGGCCGGCGGGCCAGATCGCGCACCACCACCCCCCGGCAGTGGGGCCGCCGGCTCTCGTTGTCGTCGTCGGTCACCCCGTAGTTGCCGATGTGGGGATAGGTGAAGGCGATCACCTGCCCGGCGTAGGACGGGTCGGTGAGCACTTCCTGGTAGCCACTCAACACCGTGTTGAACACCACCTCCCCGGTGGTGACGCCGTCAGCCGGCTCGTAGCCCACGGCCTCGCCCTCGAAGAGTGTGCCGTCGGCCAGCACCAGCAGGGCAGCGGTGGGCGACCGGACGAGGCTCAACGCATCGCCTCGGCGTCGATCACCACGGGCTCGCCGAACAACAGGGTGTGGCGGACCCGACCGGTGAGCTTGCGGCCGATGTAAGGCGTGTTGCGGCTCCGGCTGGCCAGTCGCTCCGCGTCGACTTCCCAGGTGGCGTCGGGGTCGATCACGCACAGATTGGCGGGGCGGCCCTCGGCCACCGGTCCACCGTGGGACCCGTCGAGACCGGCCACCCGCGCCGGCTGCCACGACAGCAGGGCCAGGACCGACTCGATGGAAAGCTCGAGCTCGCTGAGGGCCAGAGCAAGAGCCGTTTCGAGCCCGAGCATCCCCGGCGGCGCCTGGTCGAAGGGGAGCTCCTTGTCCTCGGGCGGATGGGGAGCGTGGTCGGTGGCGATGGCGTCGAGCGTGCCGTCAGCCAGGGCTGCCTTCACCGCGTCGACGTCGGACTGGGGCCGTAGCGGTGGGTTCACCTTGAACACCGGGTCGTAGGATGCCACTGCCGCATCGGTGAGGGTGAAGTGATGGGGAGCGGCCTCGGCGCTCACCCCCAGTCCGGCGGCCTTGGCCGCGCGAACCGCGACCAGCGATGCCGCGGTGGACAGGTGCTGGAAGTGGATGCGGGCATCGAGACCGGCCGTGAGACGGAGCAGGGCCAGGTCACGCAACACCATGACCTCCTCGGCGGCCGCCGGCATCCCCGGGATCCCGAGTCGGCTCGACCACTCGCCCTCGTGCATGTGGCCACCGCCGGCGAGCTGTGCGTCCTCGCAGTGCTGGGCCAGGGTCACGCCCAGGTCCGACGAGTACTCGAGAGCCCGGCGCATGAGACGACCGTCCTGGACGCCGGTGCCGTCGTCGGTGAACAGGCGCACCCCGAGCGCGGCCATCTCGGCCAGAGGAGCGAGGCGCTCGCCCTTGCGGCCCTGGGTGATGGCGCCCGCCACCTTCACCTGGCACATGGCTCCGATTCCCAGCTCGAGCACCTCGCGCACCGCTGCCGCGGTATCGAGAGGCGGATCGGTGTTGGGCATGGCCACGACGGCGGTGTAGCCGCCGAGGGCCGCCGCTCTCGCTCCCGTCTCCACCGTCTCGGCTTCCTCCCGGCCCGGTTGACGCAGGTGGGCGTGGAGGTCGACGAGGCCGGGCGCCACCACACACCCCCCGGCGTCGAGGACCCGGGCTCCGGTAGGTGCCACCAGGTCGGGGCCCACGTCGACCACCCGGCCGTCGGCCACCATCACGTCGGCGAGGCGGGTCCCGGTGACGTCGACGACCCGGCCACCCCGGATGATAAGGGTGTCAGCCACGGGGGCTCGATCCGAGGAGAAGGAAGAGAACGGCCATACGCACGGCCACGCCGTTGGCCACCTGGCGGGTGATGAGCGAGCACGGCAGTTCGGCTACGTCGGCGGCGATCTCCACTCCCCGGTTCAATGGTCCGGGATGCATGACCAGGGCGTCGTCGCCCAGCTGGTCGGCGCGGGCGCGGGTGAGACCGAAGCGGGTGGTGTACTCGCGCAGCGACGGCAGCAGCGCCTCGGTCTGACGTTCGGCCTGCATACGCAACAGGTAGACGACGTCGCACTTGGGGAGCACGCTGTCGAGGTCGTGGCTCACCGTCACCGGCCACCCGTCGAGGCTGGGCGGCAGCAGGGTGGGCGGGCTTACGAGGATGACCTCGGCGCCGAGCATGGCGAAGGCGAGAACGTCGGAGCGGGCGACCCGGGAGTGCTTGACGTCGCCGATAACGGCGATACGCAACCCGGCCAGGCTGTGCAGGCGGTGGTGGGCCCGGATGGTGTAGCAATCGAGCAGTGCCTGGGTGGGGTGCTCGTGCCAGCCGTCGCCGGCGTTGATCACCGAGGCGTCCACCCACGAGGCGACCTGGTGGGGAACGCCGGCCGAGGAGTGGCGTACGACGAGGGCGTCGACCCCCATGGCCTCGATGGTCTGCACGGTGTCGCGCACGGACTCGCCCTTCTTCACTGACGACGATCCCACCGCGAAGTTCATGGTGTCGGCCGAGAGCCGCTTCGCTGCGGCCTCGAAGGAGAGGCGCGTACGGGTGGACTCCTCGAAGAACAGCGACGCGATGGTGCGGGCCCGGAGAGCCGGCACCTTGGGGACCGCCCGCTCGCTCACCTCGACGAACGAGTCGGTGACGCCCATGACCTCGTTGATCCCGTTGACGCCCAGGTCGGCCACCGAGAGGAGATGGCCGGTCATCCGCGCCTACGGGTCGACGGGACCGTCACCCCGAGATCGACCCCGTCGTCGCGGACGTCGACCACCTCGTCCCGCCGGGTGGGAAGGTTCTTGCCCACGTAGTCGGGGCGGATCGGCAGCTCCCGATGGCCTCGGTCGACCATGACCGCCAATTGGACGGCGCGAGGGCGGCCGTAGTCGTTGAGGGCGTCGAGGGCGGCCCGCACGGTGCGCCCGGTGAACAGCACATCGTCGACCAGCACCACGACCTTGCCGGTGAGGTCGAAGGCGATATCGGTGACGGCTTCGGGCATCACCGGGCGTAACCCGATGTCGTCGCGGTAGAAGGCGACGTCGAGGGTCCCCACCGGGACCTCGGTGGCCTCGACCCCCTGGAGGGCCTGGGCCAGGCGCGTGGCCAGGCTCGCACCGCCGGTCTGCAGGCCGACGATGACCACATGTTCGAGACCCTGGTTGCGCTCGACGACCTCGTGAGCGATGCGGGTGAGCGCCCGGCGCATGTCGTCGCCGGTCATGACCTGGGACCGAGCGAGAAAAGCGCCCCCGTACAGGGGCGCTGCGGAGCGTTCTCGTTCGGCCAACCCGGCTCCTCATCCGTGCCAGCCTCACAGGACCGGCCTTAACGGCTCCCCAACCTTATCGCGAGGCGGTCGGGCCGGCCGTCAGCTTCGGGCCGGTTGATCACCAGCCGCAGGGTCAGAAGGAACTATCGGCCACCGAGACAGGGTCGCACGACTGTGACCTGCGAGGACGTTCAACGCACAGCGAAGGGCGGACGCAACGCGCTGAACATGGGGAAATGCTTGACGTTCAGGGTCGCCAGGTCGAAACCCTGGACTTCGGCAGTAGCGGCAACGAGGTAGTCGCCGAGGCCGATGCCCGCATGGGACCGGCGGTACTCACGCATCAGCTCGCCGGCCCGCCGGGCCACGACCTCACTGACCGGGTGAAGATGGAGAGTGGCCAGGAGTCTGGCCACTGCCGCTCGTTCGGGCGAACGCATGCCGCCGAGAATCTCCGCCGCGGTCACAACGCTGGCCGCCAACCGGCCGCCTGCCGCGGTGCGAGCATGGATCAGCCACTCCCGCGCCGCATCGATTCCGCGGAGATGGGCGATGAGGACATCGGTGTCGACGAGGATCACGTGTTGGAGGCGTCCTCCAGGTGACGCCACCTCGCATCGTCCCCTCGCTCGAACACCACATCATCGTCAGCGAGCGCCCCGAAGGAGCCATCGATGGCCAAGAGGTCTCCTGCGAGGTCCTGCTGGTCGGACGTTATGGCCTGGTCGATCAGCCGCCGGATGAGCTCAGCTCGCGACGTGCCGTTCGACCGTGCGATCTCGTCGAGCGCGGAACACTGGTCATCACCGAGGTAGATGTTCGTCCGTCGCATACACCTGATTATACACCAACCCAGAGAATCCGGGCCTGCCAGGCACTTGAGCCAGATGCCGTCTCACGTCTCACAAGGTGACTGCGCCGGTAGGTGATACCGGAGCGGCGGTCGAGAGTTGATACCAGCTGCGGGCCCACCGGTACCGGCTCACTCACGGCTTCAGCCACGGGCTTCGGCCGCCACGGCTGCGAGGACGCCGTTGACGAAGCGGCTGGAGTCGTCGGTGGAGTAACGCTGGGCCAGCTCGACGGCCTCGGAGATCACCACCGCGGTGGGCACGTCAGGGCGGTGGACCAGTTCGAACACACCGATGCGCAACAGGGTGCGGTCGATGGAGGGCATGCGTTCGAGGGCCCAGTCCCGGGCGAACCGGCGCAGTCGTTCGTCGATGTCGGCGGCGTGGACGGCCACGCCGCCGACGAGGTCGACAGTGAAGGCGTCCGGGGGAACAGGCAGCCCCGCCAGCACGACATCGGCACCCACTTCTTTGGCTTCGGCCTCGTAGAGGAGCGACAGGGCCCGCTCGCGGGCCTGGCGACGGGCGCCCACCGTGGGCTCGGCGGAAACCTCGGGACCGGCGAGGGTCGGCCCCGGGCCGGGGACCCCGATCGGGCCCGGCGAATCGGTCATCAGACCCGGGTCAGGTACTCGCTCGTGCGGGTATCGACTTTGAGGCGGTCGCCGGTGTTCACGAACAACGGGACCGACACCACCAGGCCGGTCTCCAGTGTGGCCGGCTTGCGGGCACCCGAAACGCGGTCGCCCTGGACGCCGGGCTCGGTGGCCGTCACGGTGAGCTCGACCGACGCTGGGAGATCGATACCGACCACGTTGTCGCCGTACATCTGCAGGACGGCCGAGTCACCCTCCTTCAAGAAGCTGGCGGCGTTGCCCTGGGCGGCGGTGTCCACGGTGAGCTGGTCGTAGGTGCTCGTGTCCATGAACACGTGGTGCTCGCCTTCGCGATAGAGGTACTGCATCTCCCGCTTGTCGATGATGGCCTGCTCGAGCTTCTCGTCGGCCCGGTAGGTGCGCTCGAGGACGGCACCGGTACGGACATTCTTGATCTTGGTGCGCACGAACGCCCCGCCCTTGCCCGGCTTCACGTGCTGGAACTCCACGACGGTGAACAGCCCGTCGGGAAGGTCGAGAGCCATTCCGTTCTTCAGATCGTTGGTAGACACGTTCACGCGACGACAAGCTCCTTGGGGGCATTGGTGAGGGTGCGGCACCCCTCGGCGGTGACGACAACGGTGTCCTCGACGCGGACGCCGCCATGTTCTGCCAGGTAGACGCCGGGTTCAACGGTGACCACGTGGCCAGGCTCGAGGGTATCGGTGGACGTGGACGACACGCGCGGCGCCTCGTGGATTTCCAGCCCGACACCGTGGCCGGTGCCGTGCAGGAAGGCATCGGCCCAGCCCGCCTCGGCGATGACGGCGCGACACACGTCGTCGACGCCCTTGGCGCTGGCACCGCCCGACACTGCGGCCACTCCTGCCCGCTGGCTGTCGGCGACGACCGCGGCCATGCGCCTGGCCGTCGCCGACGTCGGTTCACCGACGCACAGCGTGCGGGTCATGTCGGAGCAGTAGCCGTCAACCTGGGCGCCGAAGTCGACCACCACGAGCTCGCCCGGCTCGATGCGCCGGTGGGTGGGGGTGTGGTGGGGCATGGCCCCGTTGGGCCCTGAGGCGACGATGGTGTCGAACGACGGACCGTTGGCTCCCCCGTTGCGCATGGCGACGTCGAGGGCGAGGGCGAGCTCCGACTCGGTAACCCCATCGAGCAGCATCGACCGATGTTCGGCCAGGGCGACATCGGCGATGCGCGCCGCCTCGGCCATCCGGTCGATCTCGCCGTCGTCCTTCACGCGGCGCAGGCTCTCCACCAGGTCCACGGTGGGCACGAGGTCGACGTCGCCGAACCATTCGGCGGCAAAGCGCCGGTGCTGACCCCAGGTGACCGCTTCAGCTTCGAGCCCGAGTTGGGCCACACCGGCGGTTGCCTCGATCACGATGTCCTTCTGCTCGGCCATGGTGCGTCCGACATGGATGGCGGCGGCCACGCCGGCCCGCCCCAGCTCGTCGCCGGCCCGGTCTCCGTAACGGCCGTCGGTGACGAACACGAGCTCGTCGCCCCGCACGACCAGCAGGGCAGCAGAACCGGTGAAGCCCGTGAGATACCGGATGTTGATCAGGTTGGTGATCAGCGCAGCCTGGCAACCGGCATCGTCGAAGCGGGCCCGCAACCGCGGCGCCCGGTCGGCGACGTTCATGGATCTCATGACAACAACCTTCCCACGGGCGACGGTCGGCTGGGAACGCCAGGTGTGCTGAAGTTGACCGATGGCCAGCCTGTTGAGGGAAGTCGTGATCGATTGCCAGGACCCGGAGCGCCTCGCCCGGTTCTGGGGTGCGGTACTGGACTGGCCCGTTGTCGACGACGAGACCGGGTACTCCTGGGCGTCGTCCACCGGCGAACCCTGGGCGCCGCCGCCGCTCCTGGTCTTCGTACCGGTGGCGGAGCCGAAGACGGCCAAGAACCGGCTGCACCTCGACGTCAACCCCTCCGGGTGTGATCAGGCCGAGGAGCTCGAACGCCTCCTGGGCCTCGGCGCCCGCCGGGTGGACGTCGGGCAGGGTGACGTGCCGTGGATCGTCCTGGCCGACCCGGAGAACAACGAGTTCTGCCTCCTCGGCCGCCGCGTCGACCCCTGACGGCATCTGGACGCCGCCGTTCGTGACGCGCCGCGACAAGAAACCGGGGGGTTTAACCCAGTAGCTGTGCCACCGCGCTGACGGCGAGCTCGTAGCCGAGACCGCCCAGACCGCTGATCGTGCCGGTGGCCACCGGCGCCACGACCGAAGTGTGCCGCCAGGGCTCGCGGGCTTCGGGGTTCGATAGGTGGACTTCTATGACAGGGCCCTCGAAGGCGGCCAGGGCGTCGTGCAGCGACCAGCCGTAATGGGTGAGGGCGGCGGCGTTGATCACGATGGCCGCAGCCCGGCCCCGTGCTCCGTTGACGGCCTCGACGAGCACCCCCTCGTGGTCGGACTGCAGGTGCTCAATGGCCAGGCCGTGAGCTTCGGCCGTGCGGCGGACCCGCTCGACGTGGTCGGCAAGGGTGTCGGTGCCGTAGATCAACGGTTGGCGCTCGCCCAGTAGCCCGAGGTTGGGCCCCGACAGCAACAGCACAATGGGCGCGCTCATCACACCGCCGGGCGCATCTCGACGAGGGTGGCTTCGAGATCGGCGCGGGCGATTCCTGCGACCACCTCGAGGCCTCGGGGACCGTCGAGCACCAGGGTGAACCCGTCGAGAGCCTTCTTGTCGCGTGCCATGAGGTCGACCAACTCCGCTTCGTCGGTTCCCGCAGGAACGGTGGTGGGCAGGACGTAGCCGGCAACCACGTCGAGGTGTTCGGCCACCCGGGCGTCGTCGATGCGACCCAGGCGGCGGCTCAACCGGGCGGCAAACACCAACCCGACGGCGACGGCCTCGCCGTGGCGCAAGCCGTAGTGCCCGGCCGTCTCCAGAGCGTGGGCCAAGGTGTGCCCGTAGTTGAGGATCGCCCGACTGGGCGTGGTGCTCGGCCCGCCGGTCGGGTGCAGGGCCGAGGGGTCCTCCCGCTCGTCGACCGACACGACCGCGGCCTTGATGGCCACGCAGCGGGCCACCCGCTCGGCGAGGGGGAGATCGCCCAGGCCGACTCGGTGTTCAGGAAACACAGTGTCGGTGAGGAAGTGATACTTGGCCATCTCCCCCAGGCCACTGCGGTACTCGTCGGGAGGCAGCGTCTGCAAGACCTCGGTGTCACACAGCACCGCCGCCGGCTGCCAGAACACACCCACCAGGTTCTTGCCCTCGGGGAGGTTCACACCCGTCTTGCCCCCGACGGCTGCGTCGACCTGAGCCAGCAGCGACGTGGCCACGTGCACCACCGCTACGCCCCGGTGATAGAGGGCCGCGGCCAGGCCGGCGACGTCGGTGAGCATTCCCCCGCCGACGGCCACGACCACATCGGTCCGGGTGAGACCGAAGCGGGCGAAGCCCCGGCACAGCTCCTCGACAGTTTCCAGCGACTTCGACTGCTCGCCGTCGCCCACGATGAACGTGCGCTGGTCGATGCCGGCGTCGACGGTGACCCCCACGGCGGCCTGGGTGACCACGGCAGCCCGCCGCGCGCCGACGGGCAGGATCTCGAGGAGGCGGTGCCGGGCGCCGAGACCCACGAGAACCGGGTAGGACCGATCGCCCAACCCGACCGTGAGCCGCAACAGTCCCCCGTCGGTGCTGATGGGCACGTCCTCGCCGCTGAGCAGTACCGGCCCGTCGGCCCCCTGAGCGGGGGGCTGGGCCCGAGCGGCCCCCTGAGCGGGGAGCGCGGCGAGGGCGTTCTCCACCCGTCGGACGATCTCGTCGGAATCGAGCTCGTCGATGTCGATGGTGATGTCGGCGACCTGGGCGTACAGCTCGGCCCGGTCGACGACGAGGCGGGCCAGGACACCTGAAGGGTCGTCGTCGAGGAGGGGCCTGTGGTTGCCACTTCCCACCCGGGCCGTCAGGGTTTCCGGCCTCGCCCGCAGCCACACCACGGGGCCGGCCCGCCCCAACGCGGCGCGGTTGGCTGCGTCGAGCACCACCCCGCCGGCCGCAGCCACCACCGCCGGGCGCTCGTGGGCCAGGGCCGCGGCCAGCACGGACGACTCGATACGCCGGAACGCCGGTTCCCCCTCGGTCGTCCAGATCTCAGCGACCGTGCGACCGGTGCGGGCCTCGATCTGGGCGTCGCTGTCGACGAAGTCCCAGCCACGCTGGCGCGCCAACGCCTGGCCGACCGTGGTCTTTCCCGCTCCCATCATCCCCACCAGGACGATTCGGTCGGGGCCGACGTCAGGGTCAGAGCCCGGCGAGGAAGCCATCGCGGTTCCGCACGACCTCGTCGACGGAGTCGCCGCCGAACTTTCGCAGTGCCTCGGTCGCCAGGGTGACGGCCATAGCCGTCTCGGCCACCACGCCCATCGCCGGAACGGCGGTGACGTCGGTCCGCTCCTTGAAGGACACCACCTCTTCCTTGGTCACGGTGTCGACGGTCTTGAGCACGGGCCGGTTGAGCGTGGAGAGCGGCTTCATGGCCACCCGGGCCATCACCAGGCCGCCCGTGGACATACCCCCCTCGATCCCCCCGGCGTGGACCGAGGCCCGTCGGTAGACGCCTTCGCCGGCGTCCCAGGAGATGGGGTCATGGGCGTCGGATCCCCGCCGCGCGGCCACCTCGAAGCCCTCACCGATCTCCACCGCCTTGACCGCGGGAATGCTGAGGAAGGCCTGGCCGAGCAGGCCGTCGAGGCGTCGGTCCCAGTGGACATGGCTTCCCAGCCCGACGGGCACGTTGTAGGCCAGTACCTCGACCACGCCACCGAGGGAATCACCGTCGCGGGCGGCCGCCTTGATCTCTTCAACCATGGCCGCCTCCGCCTCGGCATCGAGGCAGCGCACCGCTGAGGCGTCGATGCGTTCCAGATCGACCGGTCCCGGCCGAGCGGTGCCCTTCGACACGACCGGCCCGAGGGCGACGACATGGGAAAGGACCTGGACGTCGAGGCGAGCCAGTAGGGCCTTGGCCACGGCGCCGGCCGCCACCCGGGCCGCCGTCTCGCGGGCCGAAGCCCGCTCCAGCACGTCGCGCGCGTCGGACAGGCCGTACTTCTGCATGCCGGCCAGGTCGGCGTGGCCGGGACGGGGGCGGGTGAGGGGCTTCTCCGTGTGCCCCGGTCCGGGGCCCATCTCCTGCTCCCACTTGGGCCATTCGGAGTTGGCGATCTCGATGGCCACGGGTGAGCCGAGGGTGCGGCCGTGGCGGATACCGCCGAGCAGGGTCAGCTCGTCACGTTCGAAGCGCATGCGCGGACCACGGCCGTACCCCAGGCGCCGGCGGGCCAACTCACCCTGGATCTCCTCGACGGTGATGTCGAGGCCGGCGGGGAGCCCCTCGACGATGACGACGAGGGCTTTCCCATGGGACTCGCCGGCGGTGAGGAATCGGAGCACCGGCCCAATCTAGTGACGGACGCCGATCACCAGAACTCGCCGGCCGCAGTGTCGGTGTACTGGGCGTAGTCGGCGAACTTGTCGCCGGACCCGAACGCCTGACGGGCACCCCACTTTTGGCACACCCGCTGGCCCTCGATGACGCCGACGGCATCGGTGGGGAACGGCACGCCGTCGTTCTCGTAGGCCTTCCAGATGACCGGCGCCAACCCGGTGGTGAGCGACGTCGACCCCAGCGACCACCCGTTCCTCACCGGCGAGCGGACGCCCGAGGGGTTCCTCCGCACGACCCCGGGCATGGACGTGGCGATCGCCCGGGCCCTGGCCTACGCCCCGTACGCCGACCTGCTCTGGTGCGAAACCTCGACACCCGACCTCACCAGGCCCGACAGTTCGCCGAAGCCGTCCATGCCCGGTTCCCCGGCAAGCTCCTCGCCTACAACTGCTCCTCGTCGTTCAACTGGCGCCGCCACCTCGACGACTCCACCATCGCCCGCTTCCAGAAGGAGCTGGGGGCCATGGCTACCGGTTCCAGTTCATCACCCTGGCCGGCTTCCTCGCCCTCAACGCCTCCATGTTCGAGCTGGCGACCAACTACGCCACCGCCGACATGACCGCCTACGTGGCCCTCCAGGACCAGGAGCTGGCCTTGGAGGCCGAGGGCTATACGGCCACCCGCCACCAACGGGAGGTGGGGGCGGGGTACTTCGACGAGGTGGCGAAGATCGTCTCCGGAGGCAATGCCTCGACCCTGGCCCTGCAGGGATCCACCGAGGTCGCCGAGTTCGACGACGGGGGAACCACCCCGCGCTGAGTCGAAAGCCAGCGCGGCACGATCAGCTCACGTCCGCAGCCACCAGTGCAAGATGGGGTCGCCGAACAACACGGCGACGGCGGCCCCGGCGGCGAGGAACGGCCCGAACGACACGCTGTCCTTGCGCGTCCTGCCCCCGAACAGCATGAGTCCGACACCGACGATCGCCCCCAGGGCGAAGCCCACGAACAGACCGATGGCCACCTGACTCAGGTCGAACCAACCGAGGAACAGGCCGAGGATGAAGGACAGGCGAACGTCGCCGAAGCCCATGCTGGCGGGCGAGATCAGATGCACGACCAGCAGGATCGCAAAGGCGATGGCCGCCCCGGCCAGGGCTGTCTCCATCCGGCGGACGTCGCCCTCGGCCACCGCGGCCAGGGCAAGCAACGGGAGCGAGAGGGCGATTGTGGGGTAGATGATGCGGTTAGGGATGATCTGCAGCTCGATGTCGATCACGCTGATGGCCACCAGGCAGGCGAAGAAGACGAGGAAGGCGGGCAGAGCGGCATTGGCGCCCAGACGGACGGCGACGGCCGCGTAGAGCACCGCCGTGGCCAGTTCCACCAGCGGGTAGCGCAGCGAGACCCGCGCACCACATGTCAGGCAGCGACCGCGCAGGACCCAGGGCAGCAGCGGAAGACCGGGGGACGCGTCGGCGTCGTCCAGGCAGTTCCGGCACCCGGCGCGCACCGGTCGCATCGGCTTCTTCTGAGGCACCCGATCGATGACCAGGTTGAGGTAGAGGCCCACGTAGAGGCCGATGACACCGCATACGACCGCCACGGTCGGCGTCATGGGCTCGTGATCATTTGGCCGGTGCGACGGTCAATTGTCCAACTCGACGGTCACTTGGCCAGCGCGCCCAGGGCGGCGGCCGACATGACGCCAAGCGGGGGGTCTTCGCCCGTCCACAGTCGGACAGCGTGCGCAGCCTGATGGATCAGCATGCCGAGGCCGCTCACCCCGGTGGCCCCTCGGGAGCGGGCGGCCTCGAGCAACGGCGTGACGAGCGGGTGGTAGACGAGGTCGACCACCAGTTGTCCCGGACCGAGATAGGCGGGATCGACCACCGACGTCTCGTTTCCCCCGTGGTCGGCGCGCGAGTCGACCCCGCTTCGGTCGATCGACAACACGTCGGCTCCGTGCCGAGCCCCCGCCGTCATCCCCATCGGGGTGGCGTTGACGATCAGGTCGGCGTCGGCCGCCTCGGCCATCACACCCACGCGTCCGACAGCACCGCCAAGGGCGGCAGCGGCGGCGGCCCGGCCCGGCGTGCGGTTCACCACCACCACCTCGCTCGCACCGGCGTCGGCCAAGGCCTTCACCACCGCGCGGGCCGCCCCGCCGGCACCCACGACGAGGCACTGCTGTCCGCTCGGCTCGAAACCCTCGTCCTGGCGCACCGAGTCGAGGAACCCGATGCCGTCGGTGTTGTCCCCTTCGAGCACGTCGTCGGAGCGCCGTACCACCGTGTTCACGGCGTTCAGGGCAGCGGCCACCGGCGACAGGCGGTCGACGGCGTCGACCACCGCCGCCTTGTGGGGCATGGTCACTGACAGGCCCACCAGCCCGAGGGCCCGCGCCCCGGCCACGGCCTCGTGGGCGCGACCTTCCGGGACCTCGAAGGCCAGGTAGGCCCAGTCGAGCCCGAGGGCCGCAAAAGCGGCGTTGTGCATGGCCGGCGAGAGGGAATGGCGGACCGGATCGCCGATTATGGCGACCAACCGGGTGCGGGGTCCCGGGACCATCGACGTCTCTGGTGCCAGTACCCCCTCGGCCGGGGTCAGCGGAGCCCCTTGGCAGTGGCCTCGGCGGCGAGCTTGGAGAACTCGGCGTCGGTGGTGGCGAAAGCGTGCTTGCCGCTCTTGTCGATCAATACGTAGTAGAGGTACGTCGAGGGGGGTGGGTTGAGCGATGCCGCCAGCGACTTACGCCCCGGGCTGGCGATGGGGCCGGGCGGGAGGCCCTTGATCTGGTAGGTGTTGTAGGGAGAGTTCACCTTGGTGTCGGCGATGGTGAGACTCTTCTTGTTGACTCCCAGGGCGTACTGCACGGTGGCGTCGATCTGCAGCGGCATCCCCTTCTTGATGCGGTTGTAGATGACCCGTGCGATGAGCGGCCGGTCCTCGTCGACACCCGCTTCGCGCTCCACCAACGACGCCGTCGTCACCACTTCGTAGGGCGTGAGGTTGAGGGCGGCCGCCGCCGCAGGCAGGCCGATCTCGTTGGCGTAGGTGTCGAAGGCGGTGACCATGCGGGTGAGGATCTTGGCTTCGTCGTCGGTGCGGTCGACGAAGTAGGTGTCGGGGAGGATAAGGCCCTCGAGGTTGTTCGAACCGGGGGGCTGGAACTGCGAACGGATCGTGCCGCCCTTGGCCGCAGCCAGGAAACGGTCGGCCGAGCGACCGGGGATCGTGCCCACCTTGGCGGCGATCTCGGCCAGGGTGAGGCCCTCGGGGATCGTCACCCGGTCGTTCTGGGCCTGACCGCCCTTCTGGAGGATCTTGATCACCGCGGCCAGGTGCTGATTGTGGTGGAAGGTGAACTCGCCGGCCTTGAGGTCGCCGGCGCCGGTGAACCGGGCGTAGTACCGGAACACGGTGGCGCTGCCGATCACGTCGCGGTCCTGCAGGATCTTGGCGATGGACGAGGTCGATTGCCCGGGGGGAACGGTGACGTGGATCTCCGCGCCCGGCGATCCCGACGGGTTGACCTGGCCCTTCACCCAGCTGGCACCCAGGGCGATCACGGCCACAAGCACAATGACCACGCCGAACACGATCAGCGGCCAGCGTCGTGGCCTCCCGACGTCGTGGAGACCGTCGTCGTCGAAACCGTCGTCGTCGAAACCGTCGTCGTCGCCGTACGCAGTATCGACGTTCACGGGGTGGTGGCCTCCTCGGGCGCCCGCCGCCGGCCGTCGAGCCAGGACTGGAGCATCACGGCGGCGGCCTGCCCGTCGACGGGCTTCCTCCGTGCCTTCCGCCCACCGCCGAGCACCGGGGCGCGAAGGGCGGTCACGGTGCTGAGTCGCTCGTCGTGAAGTTCGAGAGGAACGTCGAGCAGGGAACGCAGCACCTCGGCTTCGTCGGTTGCCCACCGCGCCGCCGGTCCGGTGCTGCCGTCGAGAGAGAGGGGAAGGCCGACGACCACCGCCTCGGCCGCCAGATCACCGATCACGGCGATCAGCCGGGCTCGGTCGGCAGTGTCGTCGCCCGTGCGGACGATCACCGTGTGAGGTGTGGCCACCCGGCCCCCGCTGTCGCTCACGGCGATGCCGACCCGCCGGGTACCCAGGTCCACGCCCACGACTCTCATCCGGCGCTGGCATCCCGCTCAGAAGGGCGCTCGGGCCCGGGAATGAGCGTTCGGACCTGGTCGAGCGCTTCGTCGAGCCGGCTGGCGTCGCGCCCACCGGCCACAGCTCGCTCGGGGCTGCGACCCACGCCGCCGCCGACGATCTTGGCCGCGTCGGCGAGCAGGTCGGACGCAACCAGGTCACTCTCGGCGGACACCACGGAGACGAGGGTGGCTCCCCCGCCTTCGCCGGCCGCCCCGAGCACGACGACTCGCATCCCGGGCCGGTCGCGCACGGCGACGGCCAGGGCCTCCAACTCCTTGCGGGGTGTGCCGTCAGGCCGGCGGGCCACCACCACGCCGTCGACGCCATCGGCGGCGAGGGTGAGAGCGGCCGACGCAGCTCGTTCGGTGCTCAGGGCCTTCACCCGGTCACCGAGGGCACGGTTCTCCTCGAGGACCCGCTCGACCCGCTCGGGGACCTCGGGAGGCGCCACCCGCAGCAGGGCGGCCGCCCGGCCGAGGATGGACTCGCCGTGGCGGATGCGGTCGAGGCTGGCGGTGCCCGTCACAGCCTCGATCCGTCGCAGGTTGGCGCCGATGGAACCCTCGGACACGATCTTGATGGGTCCGATGGTGCCCAGAGCGGCCACATGGGTGCCCCCGCACAGCTCGACCGAGCGTCGGCCCGCCTCCACCACCCGGACCACCTCGCCGTACTTGTCGCCGAAGAAGGCGATGGCGCCGAGTCGCTCGGCTTCGGCCCGTGAGGTCTCGAAGGCCCGCACCGGCTCGTTGTCGAGCACCTGGACGTTGGCCACCTCCTCGACCCGGGCCAGCTCCTCAGCCGACAGCGGCCCGTAGTGGCTGAAGTCGAACCGGAGCCGGTCGGCAGCGACGAGCGAGCCGGCCTGCTTGACGTGCGATCCCAGCACCTCGCGGAGTGCGCCATGAAGGAGATGGGTGCCGGTGTGGTTGCGCCGAATGGCGTCGCGGCGCTCGACGTCGACCGCCGCCGCCGCCTCCTGGCCGGCGACGAGGCGACCGGTGACGACCCGGGCACTGTGACGGGTGAGGCCGGGCACTGCGGCAGTGGTGGCGAAAACCTCCACCGATGCGTCCTCGGCGGCGATGACGCCCGTGTCGCCGACCTGGCCTCCCGACTCGGCATAGAACGGGGTGCGATCGAGGAACACCTCCACGGTGGGCGAGCCGTCGGAGTCGGGGCCGTCGAGCACGGCCAGGACCCGCGACCGGCTCTCGGTTTCGGAGTACCCGGTGAACTCGGTGGTGGAGAACTGCTCGACCAACTCGCGGTAGGCGGCAACCCGAGCCGGATCGGCAGCCCCTCCCAGCCCGGGATGGGTGGCATCGCGGGCGCGCCGGCGCTGGGCTTGCATCTCGGCGTCGAAGGCGGCCATATCGACCTCGACACCCCGCTCCGTGGCCACCTCGAGGGTGAGCTCGAGGGGAAAGCCGAAGGTGTCGTGGAGCCGGAAGGCCGTGGCCCCCGACAATCGCCCTCCCGACGCGCCGGTGAGCTCCTCTTCGAGGATGGCCGACCCCGACCGCAGGGTCTGGCGGAAACGCTCCTCCTCCCGGGTGACCACACCGGTGACGAAGTCGGCGTCGTCGGCCAGCTTCGGGTAGGCGCCGCCCATCTCCTCGATGGTGGCCTCCACCAGGGCCGGCGTCACCAGGCGGTCGACGCCGAGGGTGAAGGCATGGCGGACGGCCCGACGGATGATGCGGCGGAGCACGTATCCCCGGTCCTCGTTGGAGGGGAACACACCGTCGCTCACCAGGAAGCTCATCGAGCGACCGTGGTCGGCGAGGATGCGCAGGATGGCGTCGACGGCGGGGTCGTCCCCGTAGGAGCGACCAGTGGCCTTGGCCGCAGCCGCCACGAGGGGGCGAAGGATGTCGGTGTCGAACACCGACTCCACGCCCTGGAGCACCGTCAGGCACCGCTCCAGACCTGCACCCGTATCGATGATGCGCATGGGCAGGTCGACCAGCGAGCCGTCGGGCTGGCGGTCGTACTGCATGAACACCAGGTTCCAGAGCTCGCGGAAACGGGCATCGGCACCATGGGCCGGGCCTCCCCCCTCCCCGTAGGCATCTCCCATGTCGAAATAGATCTCCGAACAGGGCCCGCACGGGCCGGTGTCGCCCATCATCCAGAAGTTGTCGTCGCCCATGCGCTGGATGCGATCGGGCGCCACCTCGACGGTGTCGAGCCACAGCTGGGCACCTTCGTCGTCGCTCTCGTGCACGGTGATCCACAGCCGGTCGGGGTCGATGCCCAGCACCTCGGTGAGCAGCTCCCAGGCCAGGGGGATCGCGCCCTGCTTGAAGTAGTCGCCGAAGCTGAAGTTGCCCAACATCTCGAAGAACGTGAGGTGTCCCCAGGTGACTCCGATGTTGGCGATGTCGTCGTGCTTGCCCCGGATGCGCACGCACTTCTGCACCGACGTGGCCCGGGGAGCGGAGGGCGCCTCCTCACCGAGGATGTAGGGCAGGAACTGGTTCATGCCCGCGTTGGTGAACAGCGGGGCGGCCCGATGATGGGGGATGAGCCCGGCCGAGGGGATGGGAACGTGCCCCCGCTCGGCGAAGAAGGAGGTGAAGGCCCGGCGGAGTTCGTCGGCAGTCATGGGCGTCGTCAGCCTACCGACCGCGCTCTGGCCCGGGGCCCGACCCGCCCTCTCAGGGTCAGAAAGATAACTACCTGTGCATTCGATTATGAGAATCCGCTGGTAGGTGGCTTCCGGAATGCACAGGTAGTTATCTTCTGGACCCTCAGCCGTGAACCGGCGTCCTACGGGCCTCGGTGGCCGGCGCGCAGCTCGGCTTCGGCCTCCCGCATGGCCTGGCGGCCCTCGACCACCGCGTCGCGCAGGTCGTCGCCCAACCGGCGGGCGGCGCTGGCCAGGTTCTCGGCCACCTGCTCGGGGGCGTAGCGCGACATGGTGTCGCGCACGAGCCGGAAGATCCAGAATGACGTGCTGAACCCGATGGCCATGCCCACGATCAGCCAGAACAGGCGCTTGAACAAGGTTTGCTCAGCTCTTCTTACGGAAGGCGCGATAAGCCCGGACGCTGCCGGTGGCCAGGGCCATGGTCTTGATCACCGGCGTCGAGAAGGCGCGGTAGGAGAGCCGGGAGGCCGAATCGACGGTGCCGGCGATGGAGTCGGCCCGGTCGAGGATGGTGTCGACCTTGGCCAGCTCCAGGCTGGCCTGACGAACGGTGGCATGGACCTCGGTGAGCAGGGGCACGGATGAGCGACGGAACTCCTCGACGGCCCGGCGCATCTCGGCCATCGTGCGCAGCATCGCCCCCAACGACAGCAGGATGCCGACGACGAGGACCGCCAGGGACACTGCGGCCACCACCGCCGCTACTTCGCCGGGACTCATTCGCTCACCCGATCTCTCCGTCGCATGCGCTCGGCCACCTCCTGTTCAGCGCCCAGCTCCGACGGCTCGTAGTAGATCCGTCCGGCGACCTCAGGTGGGCGGTACTCCTGGGGCACCCATCCTCGGGGATCGTCGTGAGGATAGTCATACCCGGCACCATGACCGAGGGACCGTGCCGACCGGTACGACGCGTCCCGGAGATGGGCGGGCACCGCTCCGGCCGGTCGGTCGGCCACGTCAGCCCGGGCCCGGGACAGCGCCGCAGTCACGCGATTCGACTTGGGCGCCGCGGCCAGGTGGACCACGGCCTGGGCCAGATTGAGCTGGGCCTCGGGTAGGCCGACGAACTCCACGGCCCGGGCCGCGGCGTCGGCGACGAGCAGGGCCGTCGGGTCGGCCATACCGACGTCCTCGGAGGCGAGGATCACCAGGCGTCGGGCGATGAAACGGGCATCCTCCCCGGCCTCCAGCATGCGGGCCAGCCAGTAGAGGCCGGCGTCAGGGTCCGAGCCCCGAACGCTCTTGATGAACGCCGACACGATGTCGTAGTGCTCGTCGCGCTCGTAGCGTAGGGCCCGGGCCGACAGGGCAGCCTCGGCATCAGCCAGCGTAACTGTGCTCGCTGGCGGCTCCGCCGCCGACGGGGCGCCATCGGACCGGGCTGACGCCAGGGCTACCGCCACCTCCAGGGCGTTGAGGGCGACGCGGGCGTCGCCGTCGGCCCGGTCGACGAGATGCTCGATGGCGGCCGGTTCGGCCGTCGCATGCTCGACGGCCAGCCCCCGGGTCGTCAGGGTGCGGACCGCGTCGGCGCCGAGGGGCTCCAGCCGGAACAGGCTGGAGCGCGACAGGAGGGGGGCGTTGACCTCGAAGTAGGGATTTTCCGTAGTCGCCCCGATGAGGACGAGCAGGCCCTCCTCGATCAACGGCAACAGCACGTCCTGCTGGGAGCGGTTGAACCGGTGGACCTCGTCGAGGAACAGGATCGTGCCCCGACCATGCTCGCCCAGGCGGCGCCGGGCCCGCTCGACCACCTCGCGCACGTCCTTCACTCCGGCGGACACGGCCGAGAGCGTCTCGAAGGCCTTCGCCGTGGCACCGGCGATGAGCCGGGCCAGGCTCGTCTTGCCCGTCCCCGGCGGGCCCCACAGGATCACCGACGACAGCCGGTCGGCCTCGATCAGGCTGCGGAGGGGGCGACCGGGGCCGAGAAGGTGTTCCTGGCCGACCATCTGGTCGAGCGTGGCCGGGCGAAGGCGCGCCGCAAGTGGGGCGGTGCGGGCCAAGCGGTCCTGGAGGGCCGCTCCGAACAGGTCCCCGACCGCGCTGGCCACCGCGCCGACGCTACCGCGCCGCTGTAGCGTTCCCCCATGACAACCGGGAAGGCGGCGGGCCTGCTGGTCGTGTTGGCCCTGGCCGCGTGTGGGAGCGATCCACCGAAGGCCTCGGCCACCTACGGCGGAACGACCACCTCGGCTCCGGGCGGCGCCGGCTCGGCCCACAGCGCCACCGGCACGGCCACAACGGCCAATGGCCGCTACCGCATCACCCTCGCCGTGGACGACCGCACTCCCGGGGGGACGGCCACCGTGTGCGCGCCCGGCGCCGCGCCCGGGAGGAGCTCGCTCTCGCTGGTCGTTACCGTCGTGAACGCCGAAAATCGGGCGGTTCCGTTTCCTCCCCTCCGAGTCGAGCTGAACGCCGGCGGCTCCCCGGCCCCGGCGCCGGTGCGCGACTCGTCGGGTACGTGCAGCTTCACCCCCCACGATGGCGCCCTCGATGCCGGCGCCTCGGTGACGCTGCCCGGTGCCACTCCGGCGATAGACGACAAGGCTGCCGCAGGTAGCGCCGGCCGGGTCGAGGTAGCCATCTCCGAGAACGACTTCACCCTGGCCGTGCCGGTCCCCTGACCAACAGTTGTCCGGGCCGGCGCTAGCCTGTAGCCATGGCGGTGCTGGGGGGTCCATTTGTCGGAGCAGCCCTACTGCTGGGCCTGGGTGGAGCGCTCGAGTTGTGGCGCCCGGCAGCCACCGTCGGCGCCCTCCGGGCCATTGGTGCGTCGGCGTCGGCGTCGGCCGTCCGGTTGGGCGGGCTGGTCGCTGCGACCGTCTCCGTCGGGGCGGTGGTCCGGGTCGATCGACCATTCGCACTGGCCGTCCTCGGGTTCTACGTCCTGTTGACCACGTTCGTCCTCGTCGCTCTCCTGCGCCACGCTCCCCTGCAGTCGTGCGGGTGCTTCGGGCGGGAGGACACGCCGCCCACCGTTGGCCACCTGGTGCTCAACGCGGTCGCTGCCGTCGTGGCGGGGTTCGTGGCGTTGGCTCCTGGCAACCGGGGATGGGCCTCGGTACACCTCGACACCAACATTCTGGTCGTGTTGTTGTTCGTGATGCTCACGACCTCGGCCGCCCTGTTCGCCTACCTGGCCCTCACGCTCGTTCCTCGATTGGCAACCGACGGCCACCGGCCCGAGCCGAGGTCGACATGAGCCAGTGGCTGGTGGAGAAGGGGTCGTCGCTGCTCGAGGCTCGCACGTCGCGGCGGGGCTTCCTGGTGCGCAGCGCAGTGGTCGGCTCGGCCCTCGCCGTCGGCCCGTGGCGGTACCTGGTCCGGCCCGGCACCGCCTACGCCTCCATCTGCGACTACCACGGGACGGCGTGCGACTGCGGCGCCGCCTGCTACGACGGCTACACCGAGTTCTGCTGCGTGGTCAACAACGGGGCCAACTCCTGCCCACCGGGCAGCTTCGAGGGCGGGTGGTGGAGGGCCGACGGTTCCGACTACTGCGGCGGCGGCGCCCGTTACTTCATCGACTGCAATGCCAACGCCGACGCCGTTCCCCCGTGCAACTGTGCCAACGGCGACTGCAACCACCGGGCAAGCAGCTGCAACGTCTTCCGCTACGGCCAGTGCCACACCGAGATCGGCGGCACGACGGCCATCGTGTGCCGCATCGTTTCGTGCACCCCGCCCTACGAGTTCGTCCCTGCCTGCGGAAGCACTCTCCGTTACGACAACGCCACCGCCAACCACACGGCCGCCTGTCCACCGCCTCCGCCTCCGACGCCTCCGCCGCCCCCGCTTCTCCCCGGCTTCGAGTTGCTCGCCGCCCACAGTGGCAAGGCCCTCGACGTGGCCGGCGCCGCTACCAACGACGGGGCCAGCGTCATCCAGTGGTCGCCCAATGCCAACAACAACCAACGCTGGCTGCCCCAGGCAGTCGGTGACGGCTCTTTCGTCTTCGTGTGTCGCGGTAGCAACCGTGTTCTGGACGTGGCTGGTGCATCGAAGCAGAACGGTGCACCCGTGATCCAATGGCAGTGGCACGGTGGCGACAACCAGCGTTGGCGTCTCTACGCGTTCGGGTCCATATGGACGATATTCGTCAACGTGTACAGCGGCAAGGTCCTCGACGTGTCGGGGGCATCCACCGCCGACGGCGCCGCAGCGATCCAGTGGGATTGGAACGGCGGCGCCAACCAGCTGTGGAGGGGCGTGCCCTTCACATGAGCGAGGAGACACGGTGCTGCCGCTGATCGCCATCGAGGCGGTGGCCATCGTGCTGCTCGGCGTGCTCGTGTTCGGGCTCCTGCGTAGCCATGCCGAGATCCTGCGCCGCCTGCACAGCCTGGGGGCCGGGCTCGATCCCGACGCCGAACCCGAGGTCCGGGCCCGCCCACCGCGTCCGGGAACCTCGCCCACCAGCGGTTCCGACCTCACCGGCACCAGCGTCACCGACGAGCCCATGAGCGTCGGGATCGTAGGTGCCCGCCACGACACCCTCCTGGCCTTCCTCACCACCGGCTGCCTAACGTGTGCAGGGTTCTGGGACGTGTTCCGCGACCACCGCCGGATCTCGGTGCCCGGCGGAGCCCGCCTCGTCGTCGTCGTGAAGGGCCCCGACCAGGAGAGCCAGTCCCGCCTCCTTGAGCTGACGTCCTCCGACGGGCCCGTCGTACGGTCCAACCAGGCGTGGACCGACTACCGGGTGCCCGTGGCGCCCTACTTCGTCTACGTCGACGGGCCCTCGGGCCGGGTGATCGGTGAGGGCGCCGGGCAGAGCTGGATGCAGGTCACCTCCTTGCTGGGCCAGGCCCTGGCCGACGCCGAGGAAGCGGGCGGACGGGCCCGTCGACGTACCACCGCCTCGCCCATCCCGCCCGGCTCCGGACGGCCCGACGCCGGTCGACTCGACACCGAAACCCGGTCCGACCGCGAGCTGGCCGAGGCGGGGATCCTGCCCGGCCACCCGAGCCTGTACCCGTCGCCGGTCCCGCCGCCCACCGCGCCCCGACGGCACCGGTTGTCGCCGCCCGAGGTCAGCTGAGTGCCGACCTGGTTGGTGTTGAGCGCCGGCGCGTCGATGGCCACCGTCGCGGGGATCCGCTCGAGTTGGTCGCCGTGAGGCGAGTCGATGCTGGCCAGCATCAATCCGCTCGGGGAGCGGGCCCACAACCGTCGATGGAGCCTGACCGTGACCGCCTACCTGGTGGGCTCGGTGTTGGGTGGCGCGGTCATGGGCGCGCTTGTCGGACTGGTCGGGGCCCTGTTGGGTTCATGGGTCGGGCTGGTCATGTCGACCGCGATCATCGTCGCCGTGTGCGCTCTGGGCCTGGCCGCAGATCTGGGTGTGGGCGGTCTACGGCTGCCCACCATCCATCGTCAGGTCGACAAGGATTGGCTCGACCGGTATCGCGGCTGGGTCACCGGCTTGAGCTTCGGGTTCCAGCTGGGCCTCGGCGTGGTCACGGTTGTGAACACCGCAGCCATCTATGCGACCTTCGTGTTGGCCCTGGTATCGGGGTCGCCGCTGGTCGGCGCAGTCATCGGCACCACCTTCGGCCTGGCCCGCAGCCTGGTCATCCTCAGCGTCCGCCAGGTGCAACAGCCCGAGGAGCTGCGGGGGGCGCACCGACGCATGCGGTCGTGGGATCCCCGGTCGCGTCAGGCGACCATTGGTGTGCAGGCTGCCGTCGGCCTGGCCGTGGCTGCAGTGGCGATCGGCCGATGACGACGAGAGAGAGGAAGTCGTGAGAAAGCTTTCCGGGCACGGGTTCGACGTCGACCTTCCCCAGGGATGGGACGGCCGGATCTACACCCGGCGCGACGAGGCGAGCGACACGACCAACCGGGCGTTGCACGCCGCCACCTTCGCCCTCCCCGCCGACCCCGGCGACTTCGCCGCCGGGGCCGTCGAGCACATGACCGACTCCGACGTGCTCGTGGTGCTGCTCGAATACGACCGCGAGGCGGCGGGCACGGCCCTTTTCGCCAACGACGGACTTCCCTCGTCGTTGCGGCCGGAGTCGTTCAGCCCCAACGCCATGCCCAAGGTCGTGCCCGGCAGGACGGCCTCGCAGTTCTTCTTCACCCTCGACGGGCGCGCCTTCTGCCTCTTCGTGGTGCTGGGCAGCCACAACGACCGGGTCCGCCTGGCCGGGGTGGCCAGCGCCGTCGCCGGTTCCATCAAGATCGCCCCCTGACCCAACCGGCCGGAACGACTGTCGGCCTACGGCTCGATCTTCGGGACCCGTAGACCGAGTTCGGCGAGTTGCGCCGGCTCGAGGGGCGTGGGGGCACCGGTGAGGGGGTCGGACCCCGATTGGGTCTTCGGAAAGGCGATGACCTCACGGATGTTGTCCTCGCCGGCCAGTAGGGCCACCAGGCGGTCGATGCCGAAGGCGAAGCCGGCGTGGGGAGGTGCCCCGTGGCGGAAGGCGTCGAGCAGGAACCCGAAGCGGGCCTGCGCCGTCGCCTCGTCGATGCCGAGGAAGGCGAAGATGCGCTGCTGGATCTCCGGGCGGTGGATACGCACGCTGCCCGAGCCCAGCTCCCACCCGTTGAGCACCAGGTCGTAGGCCTGGGAGCGCACCGCCGTGGGGTCGGAGTCGAGCAGGTCGATGTCGTCGGGGTGCGGCATGGTGAAGGGATGGTGGGCGGGAAGGGGCCGGCCCTCGGCGCTCACCCCGTCGAAGAGCGGGAAGTCGGTGACCCACAGGTAGTGCAGGCGGCCGTCGCCCGACGGGGGGCGGCCCTCGGCCAGGCGCAGGGCCCCGAGCGCGTGGTTGGCCACCTCCCGCTCGCCGGCCACGACCAGGAGGAGGTCGCCGGCTGTGGCACCGAGGCCGCCGACGAGAGCCGCTCGCTCGTCGTCGGAGAGGAACTTGGCCACGGGCGAATCGAGCTGGCCATCGGCATCCACACGGGCCCACACCAGGCCGGCGGCGCCTGCGACCTTGGCCCGATCGGTGAGCCGGTCGAGGTGGGCCCTGGTGGTGCCGGCGCCACCGGCCACCCTGATCCCCTTCACGGCCGCAGCCTGGAAAGCCCGGAACCCCGTCGACGCGAACGTCGGCGTCAGATCGACCAGCTCCATCCCGAAACGGGTGTCGGGCTTGTCGGTGCCGTAGCGGTCCTGGGCTTCCCGCCAGGTCATGGCGGCGATCTCGGTGCCGGGGACGGTGACATCGGCCAGCCCCGCCTCGGCCGCCTCTGCGGTGGCGGCCAGGACCACCGAGCCGATGACGGCCATCACCTCGTCGGCACCGACGAAGGAGGCCTCGGCGTCGAGCTGGGTGAACTCGAGCTGGCGATCGGCCCGGGCATCCTCGTCACGCAGGCAGCGGGCCAGCTGGTAGTAGCGGTCGGTCCCCCCCACCATCAGCAACTGCTTGAACAGCTGCGGGCTCTGGGGAAGGGCATAGAAGCTGCCCGGCTGCTGCCGGCTCGGCACCACGAAGTCGCGCGCCCCCTCAGGGGTGGAGGCCACGAGGATCGGCGTCTCCACCTCCACGAACCCGGCGGCGCCCATGGAGCGGCGTACGGAGGCGTTGACCACCGAGCGCATCCGCAGGCGCCGTTGCATGATCGGCCGGCGCAGGTCGACGTAGCGATGGCGGAGCCGGACGATCTCCTCGGCGTCGACCCGGTCGGTCACCGGGAACGGGGGCGGCTCGGCGGTGTTCAGCACCTCCACCCGGCAGTCGCCCACCTCGACGTCGCCGGTGCCCAGGGCCGCGTTGGCCGTTCCCTCGGGACGGACCCGAACCGTGCCCGTGACCCGAAGGACGTACTCGGCCCGCAGGTCGTGGGCGCCGTCGACGACGCACTGCACCACGCCGGTGTGATCGCGCAGGTCGACAAAGGCCAGGTGCTCGCCGTGCTCCCGCCTGCGGTCGACCCATCCGCACACGCTCACCTCCGCCCCCACCTGGTCGAGCCCCAGCTCGCCGCACCAGTGGGTGCGCATCCCCATGGCCACCCCGGCGCCAGCCCCAACGGGGCTCAAAACAGACACCGCGCCCGAAGGGTGTCGATTTCGCGCTCCCGAGACGGGTGGCCCGTGGGGAGGGGCCCGCCGCCGGCAAGGCGGTGGGAGGGGCCGGCCACGGGACAGGACCCGACGAGGCTCAACGCAGGCGCTTTCGGACGTGGGCGACGACATCGTGGCGGCCCACCGTCTCCTGGTCGCCTTCCGCCAGGTCGCGCACCGTCACCGTGGCATCGGCCAGCTCTCGCTCCCCCACGACCAGGGCCAGGCGGGCGCCGGAGCGGTCAGCCGCTTTGAATTGGGCCTTCATCGACCGGGCGTCGAAGCCCCGTTCGGCGGCGACTCCCGCCCGGCGCAGCTCGTGGGTGAGCTCGAGCGCTTCGGCGCCTCCCGTCGTGTCAATCACGAAGACCTCCACCGCCGCGATGGGAGCCGGGAACACCCCTTCGGCGTCACAGGCCAACAGGAGGCGCTCGATCCCCATCCCGAACCCGATCCCCGGCGTGGGCGGCCCACCCAGAGCCTCGGCCAGGCCGTCGTAGCGTCCGCCCCCGCCGATGGCGTTCTGGGCCGACTCCAGCGCCGGGGCGGCCAGCTCGAAGGTGGTCCTGGTGTAGTAGTCGAGTCCCCGGACCAGCCTGGTCTCGATCGTGTAGGCGACGCCGAGGGAGTCGAGCCCGCGGCGAACCCGGGCGAAGTGGTCGCGGCACGGATCACAGAGGTGGTCGATCGAACGAGGAGCGTCGGCGGTGGCCGCCCGGCAGGCGGGACGCTTGCAGTCCAGCACCCGGAGGGGATTGTCGAGAGCCCTTTCACGGTGCTCGTCACAGAGCTGGTCCCGCCGATCGGCGAGGTACGAAGCGAGGGCGGCGGTGTAGTCGGGCCGGCAGACCGAGTCTCCGAGCGAGTTGAGAAGGAGCTCGATCCGGCTCAGTTCCAGGGTGGCCACGACGGAGACGGCCAGGGCGACCACTTCGACGTCGAGATCGGGGTCGGTCGGGCCGAGGACCTCGACGCCTACCTGGTGGTGCTGGCGATAACGACCGGCCTGGGCCCGCTCGTAACGGAAGTTGGGGGCGGCGTACCAGGCCTTGAAGGGAAGCGGTGGGCGGTGCTGGGCCCAGGCCCGGACCACAGACGCTGTGCCCTCGGGCCGCAGGGCCAGGTGGCGGTCGCCCTTGTCGCGGAAGTCGTACATCTCCTTGCCCACCACGTCGGTGCCCTCGCCGAGGCGGTTGAACACACCCACCTCCTCGAACAGGGGGCTGACGACCAGCCCGTATCCGGCCCGGCCGACCGTGGAGGCAAAGCGGGCGACCAGAGCCTGCCACCGGGCCGACTCGGGGGGCAGCACGTCATGGGTTCCCGGCGGGGAACGGAACTCGGGCACTCAGGGAGGCTACCGGTCGCCTCGCAGACGCAGCGCCTCCCGGTGAAGAGGCGTTTTCCCGGAACGCCAGCACCCGGGCTGCAAGCGCCTTATGTCAACTTCCAAGCTATTGTGGGAATACAACGTACTGACCATGCGGCACCAAGGGCTCCAGCGTGACGGATTTGAGGCGTGGTCCATCCAGGAGGAGCAAAGAGATGGTTCACACACCGACATCGCCGTGTTCCGGCCCTCCACCGGCGTCTGGTACGTAAGCCCCGGCGGCGGTGGCACCGTCACCGTCTTCGGTGGCGCCGGCGACCGCCCGCTGCCGCTGCCTGTGGCGATTCGGCAGGTGTTCTTTCCCTAAGTCGAACCCGGCGGCGAGCTTGTACCGGAGACGGAGCGCCGCGACCCCCTAGAGGCCCTAGGCCGGCAATGCCCTACATTGCCGGCTCAGCCACCCAGAACGGCGAGGATGCGCCCGGCCGTCTGGCCGTCCCAGAGCGGAGGCCGGTTGACGTCACCCGGAGGCACCGCCAGCCGGCGTCGGGCGGCGGCCAGGATCCGCTCGGGGTCGGCACCGACGAGTTCGTTGCCGCCCGACGCCAACGTGATCGGGCGTTCAGTGTTCTCGCGCAGAGTGAGACACGGCACCCCCAGGGCAGTGGCCTCTTCCTGGATGCCGCCTGAGTCGGTGAGCACGATGGAGGCACCGGTCAACAACGCGGTGAACAGGTCATAGCGAATGGGCGGGACCACCTCGAGCCCCGGACCTTCGATACCCAGACCGAAGGTGTCCAGACGTTGACGAGTGCGGGGGTGTACGGGAAAGAGCAGGGGCAGATCGGCAGCCACGCCCTCCAGGGCTGACACGATCCCGCTGAGGACCGTTGCGGTGTCGACGTTGCTCGGCCGGTGAAGGGTGACAAGCCCGTACGGGCGTCCGGCCACCCCGTAGGTTTCCTGCGCAGCCGCGATCGACACGCGGGGCAGGACCCAGTCGAGTGAGTCCATCATCACGTTCCCGACGAAGAAGATGCGCTCGGGTGGAATGCCCTCAGCCAGAAGGTTCTGGTCGGCATCGGCCGACGGAGTGAACAGGAACGTCGAGAGGCGGTCGGTGAGAACCCGGTTGCGCTCCTCGGGCATTCCCCAGTCCCGGCTGCGCAAACCGGCCTCCACGTGGGCGACCGGAATGTCGAGGTTGGCGGAGGAGATGGCTGCCGCCAGCGTGGAGGTGACGTCGCCAACCACGACGGTGATGTCGGGGCGGACATCCGCCATGACCCCTTCGAGGCGCCGCATGACCTCGGCCATCTGGATGGCTTGCGTGCCGGCGCCGACGCCGAGATGCCAGTCGGGCGTCGGAAGTTCCAGCACTTCCAAGAACTCCTCGGACATGGCCCGGTCGAAATGCTGACCGGTGTGGATCAAGACGGCGTCAAAGGAGTCGTGCGCCGTCATGGCCCGGTACAGCGGGGCGACCTTCATGAAGTTGGGACGCGCCCCGAAGACCAGTAGCGCCTTCATCGTGGCCGTGCGGTGTGACCGGCCTCCTCCCCGACTCCTGCGGCCAGATCGACGCCCAGGGCCCGGGCCAGGCTCGCCGTCGCAGGGCCGACCGGCTCGACCTGACCGGTGAGGATCGACGTCGTTGCCCGGCACGTGGCCAGGGTGCTCCAGAGGGAAGCCACGAAGTCCGATTCGGGCGCAAACCGGCCCTCGATGAGAGCGACGAGGCCGACCATCTCCTCGGCGTGACCTTTGGGACCTCCCCGGTAGCGCGACGTACCGGTACGGCGCGACCAGAGGCGGAGTGTCTTGAAGTCGTCTATTCGGGCTGCGAGCCCGTCTCCCGCCACCTCGATCAGCTCCTTCGGCGCGCCCGGCGGGGTCAACCCGCCGTAGACGATCGATCCCGTCGACCCGTCGCGGTAGGTGATGTGGATGGACGCGGACTGGGCCCGAACCGGATCTGCGGTCCCGTCGCCACTGGTGGCCATCACCGAGAGCGGCGGTGAAGCAGCGAGGAAACCAACCAGGTCGACGAAGTGGCAGACCTCACCGAGGATGCGGCCACCCTGCGCCGGGTCCATGAGCCAGTGGTCCGAGCGGAGGGTTCCGGCAAAGACCCGGTAGACGACCTGGACGGGCCCGGGGCGGCGGCTCCTCACCTCTATCAGGCGTTGGACCGAAGGGGCGAAGCGCCGGTTGAAACCTGTCATCGCCGGGCCACCGCCGGCGAGCCACGCCGTGGCCACCGCATCGAGCTCGCCCTCGCTCAGCGCCAGCGGCTTCTCGCAGAACAGCCCCAACCCCGCCTCCAGCACACTCACGGCCTGAGGGGCGTGGGTCGCGTGGGGGCCGAGCACCATGACGGCGTCGGCGCCACCAGCGCGGAGGCCTTCGTCGAGGCCGGCCACGGCGCGATCGAAACCCCACCGCCGGCACTGATAGGGGGCGGTAATTCCCCGACCAGTGGTGAGCCAGGCGAAGTCCACCTGCTCCAGGTGCTTCAGGTGGGGAAACAGCATCCTGGTGGGGAAGGACCCGGCCCCGACCGCGGCGATGCGGACGCGTCCCCCCGGCTGGCGCGAGAGACGAGGAACGGCCGGGGCGGGAGGTTCGAGGCGAGACTCGGATGCAGGTTCGGCGGAGTAGGACAGCAGGATCGCAACTCGCCGATCTGGCCCGGTGGCATCGAGGAGGGCGTAGGCGGCGGGAGCCTCGTCGGCAGGAAAGACCACCGGGTCCAGGCTGTCGAGGTCGAGCCCTCGAGCGGCCAGGCGCAGGAACTCCTCCATGTTGCGGCGCAGCGGCCAAGCGACGAACCCCTCCGGGTACTCGATTCCCCGATCCTCGTAAACCGGGTCGTAGCGGCCGGGTCCGTACGATCGCGAGTAGCGGACCGTCAGCTCTTTGCCGTAGTAACTCGACCGCGGCGGGGCGACCAGTACGTCGCCCACCACCACGACGGTGGCCCGGTCACGGGCCAGGCGACCGGCCAGTTCGATCGGGTCTGCGCTCTTGGTGGCAGCGGTGACGAGGACGGCATCGGCACCCGCATCACGCCACCGCCGATGCACCGCCTGCTCGAGGTCGTCGGTGTCACGCGCCAGCGCCGTCACGCCCACCGCACCGGCCAGGGCCAGCATCGACTCGTCACGGTCGACGCCTACGACGTCGTAGCCATAGGCGGTCAACAGGCGTACCGTCAGCTGGCCCAACAGGCCCAGACCGACCACGGCCACCCTGGACCCGGGTTGGGTATCGGCTTGGTGGATCCCCTGAAGGGCGATGGCCGCAACGGTGGAGAAGGCGGCGAAGCGAGACGGCACCCGGTCCGGCACCAGGCAGCAGAGATTTCGCGGGACGGCCACGATCTCGGCGTGGCTCGCATAGCCGGCTCCGGCGGCTGCCACCCTCGAACCGGCAGGGACATCGTTGACCCCCTCGGCAACCCGCAGCGCGATTCCCGCAGAGCTGTACCCGAGAATCGAAGGCGTATCGAGGCGGTCGTTGACCATACGGAACGTCTCAGTCAGCCCGACCTTGCGCAGGTTGTCGACGACCTGGCGGGCCTGGTCCGGGCGCTGCCGTGCCTTACCGATCAGGTTCTGGTGGCCGACCTCCACGGCCGACCGTTCCGTTCCCGCGCTGATCAGCGAGAACTCGTTGCGGATCAGGACCCGACCAGGCTCCAACTGGGGGGCTGGAACGTCTTCCACGGTGATCCCACCCCGACGCGGTTGGAAGAGAACTGCCTTCATGAAGGGGTGCTGCCTCCTGGGCGTGACAGACACCGGCAACACACCGACGAGGGTCACTTCAGGGTAGTGCGGTCCGAATGGTCACAGGGCGGGGCGTATGGGAGGGAGCCCGCCGCCGTGGCCCGCCAGCATGTCGATCACCGTCACCCGGGGAGCGCCGCTCAGCCCAGTGTGCATTTCATGAGCCGCCTATCAACGATCTTGTTCGCCACAATGCACAGGTAGTTATCTTCTGGACCCTAAGGGGAGTCGGTGGCCTCGACCTTGTTGTGACCGGGCACCACCCGATAGGCGTCGTAGACCGAGTCGATGCGCCGGAGCGTGCCGAGGAGGGACTCGAGGTGCGACGGGTCGCTGAGCTCGAAGTCGAAGCGCAGGCGGGCCACCCGGTCGGTGCCCGTGTGCGTGAACGACGAGACGATATTGAGGTGGTGGTCGGCCAGCACGGTGGTGACGTCGCGTAGCAGGCGCGAGCGATCGAGGGCTTCGACCTCCACGGTGGCGACGAAGGACCCGGTGTGCTCCCGGTCCCACTCCACCTCGATGGCCCGCTCCCCCATCGTGGTGGACAGGGCGACGGCGTTGGAGCAGTCGGCGCGGTGCACCGACACCCCCCGACCGGTGGTCACGTAGCCGACGATGGCGTCGCCCGGTACCGGGGTGCAGCACCGACTCAGGCGCACGAGCATGTCGTCGAGACCCTCGACGTGGATACCCGGCCCGTCGCGCCGGCTCGGGTCGAGGGGCCGGCCGATCGAGGAGGGAAGCTGCTCTTCGTACCCGCCCCCTCGAAGCTCTTTGGCCACGCGCTGGGCCACCGACTGGGCCGACACGTGGTTCTCCCCGATGGCCACGTGAAGGGCCTCGACGTCGGCATAGTGCAGAGCCTTGGCCACCTCGACCAGCAGCGGCGAGTTGGCCAGCTTCTGCACCGGAAGGCTCTCCCGGCGCATGGCCTTCACCAGCTCGTCGTGGCCATTGGCGATGGCCTCGTCGCGGCGCGAGCGGCTGAACCACTGGCGGATCTTGTTGCGGGCCCGGGGGGTGACGGCCACGTTCAGCCAGTCACGCGAGGGGGCCGCCCCCTCGACTTTGGAGGTGAAGATCTCGACGGTGTCACCCGACGTGAGTGGGGAGTCGAGCGGCACCAGGCGGGAGTTCACCCTGGCCCCGATGCAGCGGTGCCCTACTTCGGTGTGGATGCTGTAGGCGAAGTCGATGGGCGTGGCGCCCACCGGGAGGGTGACAACCTTGCCCTTGGGGGAGAACACGAAGACCTCGTCCTGATCGAGGTCGACTTTGAGCGTCTCCATGAACTCCTGGGGGTCGTGCGTGTCCTCCTGCCACTCGACGATGCGCCGCAGCCAGGGGACCTCGGCCTGGGGCCCGCCCTCCTTGTAGGCGAAGTGGGCGGCGATGCCGTACTCGGCCCGGTGATGCATCTCCCGGGTCCGGATCTGGACCTCCACCGACTTGCCCTCAGAATCGACCACGGTGGTATGCAGCGACTGGTACAGGTTGAACTTGGGCTGGGCGATGTAGTCCTTGAATCGGCCCTGCACCGGCTTCCAGATGGTGTGGAGGGTGCCCAGGGCCGCGTAGCAGTCCTTCACACTGCCGACGACGACCCGAATACCCATGAGGTCGTAGATCTCGTCGAACTCCCGGCCCTTGACCACCATCTTCTCGTAGATGCTCCAGCTGTGCTTGGGCCTGCCCGTGACGTGGGCGTCGATGCGCAGCTCGGCCAGCCGGGTGGTGACCTCGGTGACGACCTTGGCCAGGTAGGCCTCGCGCTCGGGCGCCCGGACCGACACCATCTGTTCGATCTCGGCGTAGCGCTTCGGGTAGAGGGTCGCGAAAGCGAGGTCTTCGAGCTGCCACTTGACGCCCGAGATGCCCAGGCGGTGGGCCAGGGGGGCGTACACGTCGAGGGTCTCCTGGGCGATGCGCTGCTGCTTCTCCTGGGGGAGGGCGGCGAGCGTACGCATGTTGTGGAGGCGGTCGGCCAGCTTGATCAGCAGGACGCGGATGTCCTTGGCCATGGCCACGAGCATCTTGCGCATGCTCGCTGCCTGTTGGGCCTCCTTGTTCTCGAAGCGGACCCGGTCGAGCTTGGTCATGCCGTCGACCATGACAGCCACCTCGGCGCCGAAGTCGGCTGACACCTGTCCGAGGGTGACGGCCGTATCCTCGACGGCGTCGTGGAGAAGGGCCGCAGCCAGCGTGGCGTCGTCGAGGCCGAGGTCGGCCAGGATGGCGGCCACGGCCACGGGGTGGACGATGTAGGGGTCTCCTGACACCCGGACCTGGCCGTCGTGAGCCTCGACGGCCACGTCGTAGGCCCGTCGGATCAGGGCCGTCGAGGCCCGCGGGTGGCGCTGCCGGTACGACCGGACCACCTCGGCCAGCTCATCGGTGACGGCCGATGCGCCGCTGCGTCGCCACGGCAGGACCCGGTCGACGGCTGGCACGATCGTCGTTCTCGAAACTACGACGCGTAGTGGAGGAGGGAGTGGGCGTCGCGCCCGCCGAGGCGGAGACGACCCTCGAGGGCATCGAGCTCGATGACGAACACCAGGCCGGCCACCGAGGCCCCCAGCTTCTCCACCAGGGCCAGGGTGGCCGCAGCCGTCCCGCCTGTGGCCAGGACGTCGTCGACGATCAGGACCGACTCGCCGGGGGAGACGGCATCGGCGTGGATCTCCAGGCAGTCGTTGCCGTACTCGAGGGAATACTCCTCCCGCTCGACCCGGCGGGGCAGCTTGCCCGCCTTGCGAACGGGCACGAAACCGGCCCCGAGGGCGTAGGCGAGCGGGGCGGCCACGATGAAGCCCCTCGCCTCGATGGCCACGACCTTGTCGACCCGGCGGTCGCCCACGTGGTCGACGAGGGCGTCGACCACGGTGCGGAACACCGCAGGCTCGGCCAACAGTGGGGTGATGTCACGGAACACGATGCCGGGCCGGGGAAAGTCGGGAACGGCTCGGATGTGATCTGCCAGCGACCCTGCGTCTCCCATCCCCGCCCAGGTTACAGCCGCGGCCGAGGAAGCGGCACGCCCGGCTTCAGCGCTTCTTGCCCTTCTTGCGGGGTCGGGGGGCGCCATGGCGGTTGCTGGAGCCGGTCTTGGTACGGGCCGCGGTGCGGGTGGGACTTCCCTTGCCCGGCGCGGTGGCGGGCACGAGGGCCTCGTCGCCGGCGGCGTCGGCGGCGTCAGCCGAGCCGTTGCCCCGGCCCGACTTGGCCCCACCCCGACCCCCGGCCTGAGCGGCGGCTGCGGCCGGCGTGAGCACTCCACCGGTGCCGCCCTTGGACATCGCCCGTTGGCGGATCATCATGTACCGGGGTTCGCGCTCTTTCAGCATGGCCAGGATCGGCGAGGCCACGAAAATGGACGAATAGGCCCCACTGATGAGGCCGACGAGCAGGGCCAGGCCAAAGTCCTTGAGGGCGATGGCGCCGAGCACACCCGCGCCGATGAACAGCACCGACACGACGGGCATGATGGCCACGAGCGACGTGTTGATCGAGCGCATGAGGACCTGGTTCATCGACAGATTGACGATGTCGGTATAGGTCATGCGTGCCGATGTCGACATGGACTTGGTGTTTTCCTGGACCTTGTCGAACACCACGACGGTGTCGTAGAGCGAGTATCCGAGGATGGTGAGGAAGGCCACCACCGTGCCCGGCGTCACCTCGAAGCGGGACAACGCGTAGATGCCGACAGTGACCAGGATGTCGTGGACCACGGCAAGGATGGCGGCCACCGCCATCTTCCACTCGAACCGCAACGCGATGTAGATGGTGATCAGCACGAAGAACACGATCAGGGCGGTGCGGGCCTTGTTGGTGACGTCCTTGCCCCAGGAGGGGCCGACGTCGTTCACGCTGACCTGGGTGGCGTCGACCTTGGCCAGCGACCCCAGCTTCTCGGCCACCTTCACCTGGTTCTCGGGTGACTGATGCTTGGCCTCGACCCGTACGGTGTCGCCGCCGGCGATCTGGATCTTGGCGCTGCCCAGGCCGAGAGGGCTCACGGCATCGCGCGCCTCGGATACCGAGACGCCCGGCGCCTTGACCTCCCAGGAGGTGCCGCCCTTGAAGTCGATGCCGTAGTTGAGGCCCTCGGTGAACAGGGCCACCACGCCGATCAGGATGATCAGGCCCGAGAACGCGAACCACCACCATTTGCGGCCCACGAAGTCGTAGGACGTCTCGCCGTTGTAGAGCCGGTGACGCAGGCTCGCCTTCTCGGCGCCCTCGGTGCCAGCCGTCTTCGTGCTCATGCCGACACTTTCGCGGGCTCGGCGGGGGCGGGGGACGACAGGCCCCGGGCCACGCCCACCCAACGGGCCTCGGTGAAGAAGCGGTTCCGTCCGAGCATCACGACCATGGGCCGGGTGTAGAAGTAGGCGACGAACACGTCGAGCAGGGTCGACAGGCCGAGGAAGAAGGCGAAGCCCCGCACCGAGCCCACCGAGAGCAGGTACAGGACGACGGCGCCGATGAACGAGGCGGCGTCGGCGGCGAGGATCGTGCGGTAGGCCCGGGCGAACCCCTTGTCGACCGACGAGCGGACGGTCTTGCCCGATCGGATCTCGTCTTTCAGGCGCTCGAAGTACACCACGTAGGAGTCGACGGTCACGCCGACGGACACGATGATGCCGGTGGCGCCGGACAGGCTGAGAGCAAGGCCGTAGTTCTGACCCAGGTAGGTGATGAGCGAGTACATGTAGGCACCGGTGACGGCCAGGCCGAACCACACCACCAGGCCGAGGGCCCGGTAGTACAGGAGCATGTAGAGCGCCACCAGGCCCAAGCCCACGATGCCGGCCACGAGGCCGGCGTGCAACGAGTCCTTACCCAGGCTGGCCGACACCGTCTGCACCGTCTGGGGCACGAGCTGGACAGGCAGCGAGCCGTAGCTCAGCACCAGGGCCAGGTCCTTGGCCTCTCCCTCGGTGAAGTTGCCGGTGATCGTCCCGCTGCCGGCGAAGTTGGTCTCGTTCAGGCTGGGTGCCGACTTCACGATGCCGTCGAGGTCGATGGCGATCTGCTTGCCCTTGCCCACCTTGGCCGCCATCTTGTTCCAGTCCTTCTCCCCGTCGCCGGAGAGCCCGAAGTTGACCGCCCACTGCCCGCTGGCGGTGTCGATGCGGGCGTTGGCCGATGAGATGGCCTGGCCCTTGACCTCGGCCGGGCCCAGGGCGTAGCGGCCGTTGACCTTTCCCTTGGAGTCCTTCTGGGGAAGCACCACCTCCTTCGCCGGGTCGTCCTGGTCGGAGGGCGTGGTGGGGACGTCGGCGGGGGCTGGGGCGCTGGTGGGCGGGGATCCCTCGACGGTGGTGGGCGGAACCGTGGTCGGGGTGGACCCTTCGACGGGGAGGGGTTGGATCACCGGCCGGAAGTAGAGCTGGGCGGTCTGGCCCACGATCTGCAGGGCCCGGTCCTTGTTCTTCACGCCGGGGAGCTGGACGATGATCGAGTTGCCCTGCCGGCTGATGTCGGGCTCGGACACGCCGAGGGCGTCGACCCGGCTACGGATGATCGAGATGGCCTGGTCGAGGGTGCCCGACGGCACCTTGTTCTTGGGCTGGAGGACCACCGAGGCCCCACCCTGGAGGTCGAGGCCGAGCTGGGGTGTGTTGCCCGAGACAAGGGTGGCGCCGAGGGACAGGATGGCGCCGAGGACGACGACGGCGAGGGAGACCTTGAGGGAGCGGCGCATCAGGCTTCTGGGTCGCCTGGCGTCGTCTCGGGCAACGGGGCCTTCGGGGTGGTGGCGTTCGGTACCCCGGCACTCAACCCGTTCGACCTGGGATGTTCGGTGGCGGCGTGATCGGCGACGTCGTCGTCGTGGCCGTCGTCGTCGCTCTCGTCGTCGTCGTGGTCGACCAACTCGTCGAGATCGGTGGCCACGCGCTGGGCGACGGCCGCCCGCAGGACACGCACGACGATATCGGGAGCGATTTCCAACCACAGGCTGGTGTCGTCGGTGTCGGTGACCGTGCCGTAGATGCCACCGGAGGTGATGATCTCGTCACCCACCTCGAGGGAGGCCACCATGGCCTGGGCCTGGCGCATGCGTTGCTTCTGGGGGCGGACGAAGAGCACCCAGAGCAGGGCGAGGGGTAGGAGAAAGAGAAGGGAGGCCATGGCTGAGAACGCCCCGGGGGGCGGACCGAAAGCTTAGCGCGAGGTCCGAACCTCGGTTACGGGTCCAGAAGATAACTACCTGTGCATTCCGGAAGCCACCTACCAGCGGATTCTCATCATCGAATGCACAGGTAGTTATCTTTCTGACCCTAAGCGCCGAACAGGGCAGGGTCAGTGCCGACCGCTGGACCGGACAGGCCGAGATGGGCCCAGGCGGCGGCTGTGGCCACCCGGCCACGGGGTGTACGCATCAGGAGGCCCTGCTGGAGCAGGAACGGCTCGTACACGTC
>JBBSHU010000005.1:0-51686 GCA_038232455.1 Acidimicrobiales bacterium | reverse complement strand
TACCACTGCGACCACGATGATGAGCGTGAAAGTGGCCTGTCCACGCTCGTCATCCGTGGAGTGCCTCCACGGTTGCAACATGTGCATCCCCCCTGGGGTTGGATTGGGCCGGAGACGGTTGGGGCGACACTGCGGCGAAGCAGGCTGCGGCGGTCCGTTTGTTCCGGTAGCTATTCGGCAACTGAAGCGGCCGCACTCTATTGCACCGGCGCGCCGGGAGCAACACTTCTACGCCGACTTTCCGAGGCCGCATAGGACAATAACCACGCATTGTATTCGGCGGCCTTTATTGCATGGTTACGCCATACATGAAGCCGGAGGTGCCTCCATCCGCCCACCCTCACGGCCTCGAATACCTCTCTGACCGCCAGACCGTGGCTTGAAGGCCCATGTCGTCGCCCGAACGACGCGTGACGCCGGAGAGGAAGCGCCATCGTACTCCCGACACTGCGCAGACGCGCCTCAGCCCCCACCACGGCCTGACACGTGCAGCGTGACTCGCGGGGCCGCCGCGGTTTCGGGCACACCCAGGACCGGCGCCAGGTCGTGCCCGCCGAGGCCGAGCTGATTCTCGAGGCCGCTAGACGGGTGCTGGACGGGGCGACACTGTCGTCGGTCGTCGACGACTGGAACCGACGGGGGGTGACCACGACCACGGGAGGCCCGTGGCGGATCAACGCCCTGTCCGCCCTTCTCATCCAACCCCGCCTGGCCGGCCTGGAGGTCACCCAGGAGAGCGGCGTCACCCAGGCGAACGGCGTCACCCGGGAGAACGGCGTCGTCGATGCCAACGGTGGTCATGAAATCGGTGATGCACCCGACCCACTCCCCGCCATCCTCGATACGAGGACCCACGATGCCCTCATCGCTCTCCGGCATGCTCGTCGCAAGCACACCGCTCGGCAGGCCGGCAACGGCTTCGGGCGGCGGTATCTGCTCACCGGATTTCTCCGCTGTTGGCGTTGCGGCAGCCGCCTCGGCGGTATCACGCCGCGCGCCACGACCATCCAGCCCCACTACCGCTGTCCGTCGCGGGGGGCGGGCGGATGCTCCGGAGCAGTCGTTCATGCGTCCCACGCCGAGAACGCCGCTCGCGACATCGTCCTGGCTCGCATCGACGATCCCGAGTTCGTCAAGTCCGTCGATACGAGAGAAGCACTCCTGGCCGCCGAGGAGAGAACCATGACCGAATTGGTGGCCGACGCGGTGATGGGCAGGCACCTCGACGGCCCTGTGGCCGGTCTGTGGACCAACGGTCCCAGGATCGACGACCAGGCATGGGACAAGCTGAAGGAGATCCTCGAGGCGAAGGCGGGCGCCGATGAGTCCGAACTCGCCCGCCAGAGCCTCCTCAGCCGCCAGCGGGATCTGTGCGGCTCGGCGAAGACGGTCCGGGCCCGCTGGGAGGAGATGGATCTGGCGGAGCGACGATCGATCATCGAGGCCGTCGTCGACCACTTCGTCGTGCTGCCCGCTCCCCGTCTGCGCAGCCAGTTCACCTCCGAGCGCCTCCAGCCCGTCTGGCACGACTGATCCCCGGCGTGCGCCGCTAGCATGATGCGCCATGCCTCGATCAAGCTGGACGCCGTGTGAGGGAGCGATCCACCTTGCTCCCAGCCTGTTGGCCTCCGACTTCGGCCACCTCGCCGATTCTGTGGCCGCTCTGGAGGGCGGAGGGGTGGAGCGCCTCCACGTCGACGTGATGGACGGGGTCTTCGTCCCCAACTACACCTTCGGCACCGATTCGGTGCGAGCGCTGAAGAAGGTGACCGACCTGCCCCTCGAGCTGCATCTGATGATCGTCGAGCCCGAACGCCACCTCGAGACCTTCGCCGACGCCGGTGCCGACGCCATCACCGTCCACTACGAGGTTTCTCCGCACCTCCATCGCACCCTCACTCAGATCCGCAAGCTCGACTGCCGGTCGGGGGCGGCGATCAACCCCAGCACGCCGGCATCATGTCTCGACGACGTGTTGGAAGAATGCGACCTCGCCCTGGTGATGACCATCAACCCGGGGTTCGGTGGCCAGAAGCTCCTCCCCCGCACCCTCGCCAAGGTTCGTCAGGTGCGTGACCAGGTAGAGCGCCAGGGCCTGTCCACCGAGATCGAGGTCGACGGTGGCGTCGATGCCAGCAACGCCAAGGCCTGCGCGGACGCCGGCGCCAACGTCTTGGTGGCCGGTACCGCTGTCTTCGGCCACGCCGATGGGCCGGCGGCCGGGGCGCGGGCGGTCCTGGCAGCGGCCGGCGGCGACTGACCCTGCGTCAGCCGGTAGCGCGCGAGGTGCCCAGCATGGCGTCGAGGGTCACGGGCTGAAGGCTCCGCTTGGCAATGATCTGCTGGAGCTGGTCGAAGAGGCCGAGCACGGTGGGGTGGTTGGCGTGACCGAGCACGATCGCCCCGGCCTGGATCCACTTGTCGGCCAGCTCGAGTAGCTCCTCGGGCGTCTCCAACGTGGCGTCGCCCAGCGTCCCGTTCCACAGGAGGATGCGGGTGTAGCCGAGGCTGGCCGCCACCTCGTCGGTGCGGGCGTTGTGAGTTCCGTACGGCGGGCGGAAATAGGGGCGGCCGGTGATCCCGAAGGTCTTTTCGATCCACCCGTCGTTGCGCTGGATCTCGTCGCGTACCGCCGCTTCACCGAGCTTGGTCACGTCCTTGTGCGACCAGGTGTGATTGGCGATCTGCACCTGGCCGGCAGCGATCAAGGGGCGCAGACGGGCCGCGTGGGGGGCCCAGAACTTGTCGTAGGTGCCGTTGGGCAAAAAGGTGAGGTGGGTGCCGGTGCGCTCGGTGAAGTCGACATACCCGGTGACACACTCGGCGCAGTACCCGTCGTCCACGGTGAACGCCACCTGCGACGTGGGGGCCGGGGCCGCCGATACCACGACGGCCTTTCCCGGTCGAGCGGGCGGGATCGGCGGTGGGGCGGGGGGGGGCGCCGTAGTGGTGGTCGTCTCCGGAGGCCCGGGGTCGGCGGCCGCGCCAGGCCGGGGGGCCGGCCCCCCGGTGGAACATGCCCCGAGACTGGCGAGAAGCCCCACGCCGACCACCGTGAGGAAGTCGCGCCGATCCAGGGCGCCGAACTGGCAACGATGGTCCATCGGGTCTGGGCGGAAGCTCTAGGGAAGCGTCATCAGTCGTTGGCCGCCCCGGCCATCGAGTCGGTGAACGCCTGCGGCATCGCCCTCGACGTGAAGCTCCTTCAACACCTCGTGGTCGAGGCGCGCCTCGCCCTCGCTCGGATAGATCCCGGCAAACAAAAACACGTTCCTGTCTGCGCCCATCGGCTAGGACCTCCGCGTCGTTCGGCTTCCGCAGGCGGCGAGCCCGTCAGCGGCGATCATAGGCGTCGACGCTTGACGGCTCAGTCGCGCCCGCTCGGGGGATCGCCGGTCTGGAGGCCACGACCCTCGAGTTGTTCGAGGTGGGCGTCGAGCACGCTCAAATGGGAACGGAGGGTCGTGATCTCGTCGGCGGTGATGTCGGCCGGTAGCCGCCCGCCGGGATCGCCGGCAGGAACGGCTGCGGGAGCCAGCCTCAAGAAGCTGGCCAGGCTCCCGGCGAGGGCGCCGATGATGCCGATCCCGGTGATCATGAGCACGACAGCCGCCCAGCGGCCGGTGGGCGTCTGAGGGCTGATGTCGCCGTAGCCAACCGTGCAGATCGTGACGACCGCCCACCACAGGCTGTCGGCGTAGGACTTGAACTCGGCGTTGGTGGTTTTTTCGGCGTGATAGGCGATGTCGGAGCACACAAAGACCATCGCCACCCCGACGACGAACGCCCGACCCAGGGCTGCTCGACCAGGCGACGGGCGTGCTTGGTGACGAACAGGAGCCGGGCCACCCGCGCCAGTCGGACCACGGCCAGGAACCCCGAATCGGCCAAGGTGGGAAGAAAGCTCCAAGGCCCGGTGATGACGACGATGCCCACGTCGAAGCGTCCACGCCATGTGTGGACGAAGCGCTCCAGCAGGCGCACATGGACCACCAGGTCGACGAGGAAGACGACCCACGAAGCGAGGATGATCCCGGCGCCCAGATAGGACCTCCGGTGGCCGAGCCACAACAGGATGGGCAGCATCGAGGCCAGGACCAGCGGGAGCTGCATGGCCTTGTCGAAACGGGCGATGCCCTCGGCAGCCGCAGGCGAACGCGGGGACCCGGGCTTCTGCCCTTGGTCCTGGGTCGAACCCGACACCCCCGTATCCTGACCACCCCCGGCCGGCGGCGGGTGGATAAGCCACACTCTCGCAGCCGATGGCACCTATCCTGCCGCGCAGTCGATGGCAATAACTGGAGGCCCGCATGGGTTGTTTGATCGTTCTCGCCGCGCTGTTCTCGCCGCGTGTGGTCGTTGCCCTGCTCTACTTGTTCACCGATCGTCTTACCATCGCCTTCAGGTCGGGATGGGTCGGGTTGGCGGGTTTCCTGTTTCTTCCCTGGACGACCGCCCTCTACGCGATCGCCTATCGACCAGGCTCGGGCGTCAGCTCTCTCGGCTGGTTGATCGTCGCCATCGGCTTCGCCGTCGACCTCGGGTCATGGTTCGGCAGTAACAAGCACGCGCAGTCCCGGCGGGACTGACAAGGGATATCGGGTGGGGGCAACGAATCTATGAGAGAGACGCAATTTCGCTGGGACGAAAGGTAGGTCCGATCCGTGGCAAAGAGATCCCCCGCCAAGGCTGCAAGCCGCACGATGAGCGATGAGCACAAGGCGGCCCTGGCCGAAGGCCGGGAACAGGGGCGGGTGGTCCGGCAGTACCTGGAGGCGCTCGAATCCACCAGGCCGCGGCGCGGGCGCAAGCGCACGCCCGAGAAGATGCAGAAGCGTCTGGCCGTCATCGACGTGGCCCTGGCCACCGCCGACCCCCTTTCCCGGGTGCAGCTCATCCAGGAGCGATACGACCTCGAAGGCCACCTCGCCAGCGGCGAGAACCAGATCGACCTCGCTGCCCTCGAGGCTGGGTTCATCGAGACCGCGGCCGCATACGGCCAGCGGAAGGGCATCACGTACACGGCATGGCGCGAGGTGGGCGTCGAGCCCCGCGTCCTGAAGGAAGCCGGCATCCCCCGCTCTTAGGGTCCAGAAGATAACTACCGACGTTTCTCCGGTTCAAGGGGCTATCCGCTATGACTGGCACGATAGGAGTCGCGGAGCACATTGTCTCCAACTGCATGTCGTCGAGACGGTGCTTCACCACCTCGCCGATGCTGATGATCCCCACGAGCCTGCCCCCGGCGTCACCGGCAGATGCCGGTTCCGGCTCCTGGTCATCTCGGCCATGACGCTTTGAAGGCTGTCTTCGGGAGTGCACACCGGCACTTGGCGCGACATGACGTCGGTCACCCCTGACAAGCCTCCCAAAACTTCAGGATACGAACGCATATCACGCAGTAGGTTGAAGAGGTGGCTCCCGTGGACGTGACCTTCGACGAAGCAGTCGACCGCTTCGTCGAGGACCTCACCATCCGCAAAGTCAGTCCTCGCACCGTCAAGGCCTACCGGACCGACCTCCGCGTGATCGGAAGCCTGCTCGGGCCCCACCAAGGCCCGTGGACCGTGGCCGAGCTCTCCCCCACGGTGCTGCACAAGGCCTTCGCCACCCATGCCGCCTCCCACGCTCCGGCATCGGTGGCCCGGGCCCGCTCGACCTGGTCGGCACTGTTCGACCTTCTCGTCCGTAACGGCACCCTCGACGGCAGTCCCATCGCCGCCGTGCCCGCACCCCGCCTAACCGCCCGCGAGCCCAAGCCCCTGGCCGGCTGGGACACCGACACCGTGGCCGGGCTCATCAACTTCGTCCTCGATCACTCGCGGCCCGGACGGGCCGTGTGGCCCGAGCTCGATCGGGTGGTCGTGTGCCTGCTGCTTGGAACCGGGCTGCGGGCCAGCGAGCTCCTGGGCCTCAACCTGGGCTCGAAGGAGACCGCGCAGGGCGACGTCTCCGTCCGTGTCGTCGGCAAGGGGGGCAAACCCCGCACAGTCCCGACACCTCCCCCGCTGCCAAGGCTGATCGACGTCTACACGGCGTCGCGGGCCGTCCGGTTCGCGGCCTGGAAGCCGGCGTTGTCCCACCCCCTCCTGGTGGGGCCGTCCCAGGGCACGACCGCACCCCGGGCCGGCGGTCGGCGGCTCACGACGGGCCAGCTCGACTATCTCCTGCGCCAGGTCCTGGCCGCCGCAGGCCTGGCCAGCCGCCGCCCGGTGGGGGCCAACGCCCACGCCTTCCGCCATACCTACGGCACGCTCCTGGCCGCCGAGGGCACGCCGGTCGCCGACCTTCGGGGCCTGATGGGCCACGCGTCCCTGGCCACCACCCAGGGCTACATCGATTCGGTCGCCCGCGACCGCCAGGCCGCCGCCGCCGCAAATCCCGCCCTTCGCCACATGCACACCGGCGACGCTTCTAGGGGCTGATCCTGAGCACCAGTACGACGATGTCGTCGTCCTGGGGGGAGTCGCCGACGACCTCGTCGAGGAGATGGCGGCAGAGTGCGTCCGGGTCGAGGTCCTGCCCGGCGGCCGCCGCGCCCCGCAGTCGCTCCAGGCCGAGCTCGATGTTCCGGTCGCGACGCTCCACCAGGCCATCGGTGTACAAGATCACGGTGGACCCGGGTTCGAGCCGGTAGGTCGTCTGCCCGGCTTCGCCGGCGGCCTGGGCCAGGAACCCGTAGCCCAGCGCCGGCATGGGGTCGATGTCGAGAAAGGTCGCCCGACTGTCGCCGGTGACCAGCAGCGGGGGAGGATGGCCTGCCGAAGCGACCGTGAGCCGGTGGGTGGCCGGTTCGTAGTCGGCTTGGATGGCGGTGGCGAACTGTCCGCCCGACAGAGCCAGGAACCGGTCGGCTCGAACGAGCGCCTCGGCAGGACCGGCCTTCTCCAGGGCCGACATCCGCACTGCGGTGCGAACCTGGCCCATGACGGCCGCTGCCCGCAGATCGTGGCCTCCGATGTCTCCGACGGTGATGAACAGTCGACCATCGCTCAAGATGTCGGCGTCGTACCAGTCGCCGCCGATCTCGGCGCTGTGGCTCGCCGGCAGGTAGGCGGCCGTCAGCTCGAAGCCGGGCCCCTCGGGAAGCGACCCCGGCAGCAAGCTCCGCTGCAACGTGAGGGCCGCCGATCGCTCGCGCTCGTACAGGCGGGCGTTCTCGATGGCGACCGCCGCTTGATTCACCACTCCCGACACGATTCGCTCGGCTCGCTCGGTGAACACCCCGGCGTCGGGGTGACCGATGAACAGCCCGCCGAGAACGTCTTTGCTCCGGGCAAGAACGGGCACGGCCAGGAAGCTGCGTACCGGAGGATGACCGTCGGGCATGCCCTGATACGGGGGGTTGTGACCATACCGTGGATCGACGGTGACGTCGTCGATACAGATTGTGCTCTCTCCGGCGAACGTCGGTCCGAAGATGGCGGTGTTGCGGGGCATCGCCAGACCGCCGAACGTCGAGCGGGGCACTCCCGACAAGGTGTAGAGCATGTAGCTCTCACCCCGTTCATCGCTGACGTTGTAGAAGAACGCCCCTAACGCCCCACCGGACAGTCGGGTGGCGGCATCGGTGACGAACTGGAGCACCTCCTGCACGTCGAGCTTGCGGGCAAGCGTCGTGGCGACCTGATGGAGCACGTCGATGATGTGACGCTCGTCGCGAAGCTCGTCTTAGGCCCGTTTGCGACACACGCCGAGGGCGAGTGAGTCGGCGACCGAGGCCAGTGCTTCGAGAGTGTCCGGGGTCAGTTCGTGGCGGGCGAACATGCCGAGCACCCCCACCAGCTGGTCGCCGACGAGCAGCGGATAGCCGGCGAAGGCGACCATGCCCTCGCGCTGGGCCCAGTCGTGATCGCTCACCCTGGGGTCGCCCAGGACGTCGTTGGTGAGGTGTGGCGTGCGGTGGTCGGCGATCCAGCCGATCTTGAACGCACCCACAAGAATGCTGGCGTGCGCCCCATCGAGGTGCGTATAGAGCCCGGCGCTCGCCTGGAGCTCCAGGGTGTTGCCGGCGGGACCGAGGAGCCACACGCGAGCGAACGCCATGTCGAGGCGCTTGACGAGCGCCTCGGCGCAACGCTGGAGCAGCTCCGGCAGGGTCGCCTCGCTCACCATCGCCGCCAGCACGTCGCCCAGCAGCCCCCGATGGTCCGCCTCGCCGGCCGCAGGGCTCACGGGGCATCCTCCCACGGGTTTCACGTCCCGGCGGCGAAAGGTGGCGTCAGCTCACCACGCAGGCGTAACCCCCGTCTCGGGCGGCACTGTCGGTCGGGTCACCGAGATCGAAGAGTCCCGGAGGCTCGGGATTGGCGGCGGCGAAATCGGCAGCAGCCGCGGTGGTCCGATCGGCGCCGACGTTGGAATGCAGCTCGGCCACCAGCTTGGATTGGATGACTCCGGGGTCTCGATCGTCACCCTGCACGAGCGTCGAACCCAGATCGGCGAGCCGGTCGATGGCGGCCTGGTCAAGACCCAGCCTGCGGAGCGTGGTGACTGCGGCCCGGGCCCGGTCGAGGGCGGGGCCGGCCTGGGCCGCGATCTCGTTGGGGGCGGCCGCCACCGACGCACCGAGGGTGCGCTCGACGAGCGGGCCATAGGCGAGGTCGGGGAGCCCCCGTATCCCCGGCGGGGCGGAAAGGCTGGCGATCGCCCAGGCCGACACGGCCGCCTGCGTGGCTGCCACCGTCTGGCAGAACTGCGCGGGATCGCCACCGGTGAGGGTGTTCAGCACCGTCACCGGGTTGATGGGGCTCAGGGCGGCCGGCGTCGGGGTGGGGGTCGTGCCGGCGACGGTCGGGGGCACGGATCGGGGCGGGCTCTTGCCATGGGCAGCACTACGGAGCTTTCGGAACCGGTCGAGCAGCTCTCGGTTGATCTCGCGGGTCACGGCGTGGAGGTCGCCGATCTCGGCGAAATTGACGCCCACAACGTTGGGGAGCCGGCCCCGTTCCTCGGCGCACTTACGCAGGCGCTCCTCGAGGAACGCCCGAGCGTTGACCTTGCGTCCGTCGCCGGGGTCGGGCCGGTCGTTGGTGAGCCAATGGTTCACCATGAACAACGGTGAGTCCGGACTGCCCCGGTTGGGGTTGCAGTTCATCTTGCCGGCCCGGTCGAAGTTGTACTCGGTCTCCTGGAACCACCCGTCGTAGGCCGGTTGGTACCACTCGGGCGCACCGGGACCGCCCACCTCGGAGAACACCAGCAGGTTGCGGCCCGACCGGACGATCTCGCCCAGCGTGGGCATGGGCTGGTCCTTACGAAGGGTGTAAGCCCGTTGGTCCAGGCCGGCATCGATGAAGGCGAGCGACGTGGGAAGGGGCTCCACCGCGTCCTGGATGATGGTGATGACGACCTCGTCGGGGTGGGTGTCGAGAAACGCCTTGAGGTCGCCGAGCACCGAGGAGAAAGAGACGGCACCCAGTTCGCAGAAGTTGTGGCACAGGTACATGTCGCGCTGGGCGTTCGCCCCTTTGGGTGCCCGTTGGGCGAGCACGGCGGCTTGTTCGGCCAGGGCGGGATTGACCGCCTCAGTGGTCGCGCTGGCAATTTCGGCGGCCCGGTCGGTGACGACCAGCGGTGTCTCCGAGCCGGGCAGGCGGGCCGATGTCTTCACGCCGTAGTGGGTGTCGATGAGCAGGGCCCGGGCGCCACTCTCGAGCTGGGCCTTGATCGTGGTCAGCTGCTCGCCGAACAGGAAGCCGGGGTACTGGGCCGACGACATCGAGTTGTGGGTGCCCGGGAACATGGCCAGGTTGAGGGGCAGGTCGCACAGCGAAGCGTCACCGTTACATTTTTCGACGCCGGCGGCGTCGGCCCGCTTTGCTGCCCCCCGCGTGGTCAGCACCAGTCCGACGCTCATGAACCCGATGAGCACGGCTACGACGACGATGGCGAAACCGGCGCGCCGCCAGCGCGAACGCGTGACCGCCGCGGCCCCGGCGGCGGCGTCGACGGCAACGGGCGTGACGGCGCGCACCAGGCGCATCAGCTCGGCGGCCCCGAAGTAGGCCAACCACAGGCCGGTGGCCAGGACCGCCAGCCTCGTCCACAGAGCCGGATCGGCGAGAATCACCAGACCGGCGGCGATGGCGGCACCGCCCAGCGCGATGGAACCGGCAGTGGTAGCCCGGCGCCGGTCGGCCCAGGCCCCCAAGGCGGCGGCCACGCGGGCAGGGGTGAGGCGGCGGGAGCTGGCGGCCATGCTGGCCGCCCCGGCCAGAACCACTCCGTAGGCGGCCGTCCACAGTCCGATACGCATCAGGTCGGCCATGCCCTGGCCGATGGCACCCCTCACCGCGTCGGCGACGGCGGCGTCACCGACCGCTCGGCCGGCGAAGAACTGGGTGGCCGGCACCAGGGCGGCGACGATCAGTCCGTCGGCCACGACGACGGCTCCGAACAACTGGGTCGTCCGCCGGCGATCGGTGGCCAGGGCGATGGCGGCCGCCCCGCACAGGAGCCCGCCGACGATTCCGATGCCACTCATGGCCGAGGTGCGGTCCTGGAGCTTCCAGACGCCCAGGTCGGCCATCCGCTGGGTGGCGTCGGCCAGGCTCTGACCCAGCCCGTTCTTCGTCTCTTGGCCCGGCTTGGTGTCGCTGGGCAACTTGAGCGTGCTGGAGATGATGGCGATCGAGTCGGACAGGTTGAGGGCCTGGCCCTTGGTCTGGCCTTTGAGGATGGCGGCATGGGTACGGCGGACCGCGGTGCGGAAGATCGACTTGAAGGTGTCCGTGTCGATGACGGCCTCGATGGCCAGCTGGAACCCGGGACGGAAATTGACGGCCTCGGTGTTCCCCTTGAGGGCCAGCTGCTCGGTGAGCCTGGTGGCCAGCTCCTTGCGGACGGCGGGTTCGCTCAACAGGTCGACCGAGCGCTGGCTGAATGTGCCACTGTCGAACAGCGTTGTGTTCGCCCAGCCCGACAGGAGCCCCACCGGCAGCAGCACGCCCGACATGACGAGGAGCACGATGGCACCGACGCGTCGCAGCCGGTTCGACGAGGACGCGTCCATCATCGGTTCACCGCCCCGGAGGGGCCTGCGCCGCATATCTGTCGATGGGCGGCGGCGGAGGTGTGGTGAGCCCGAGCTTGCCCAGGCTGGCGGCGAACGCGTCGGCCCACTCCCCGCTCTGTTCGACCTTCTTCAGCCGGTCGTTGAGGAACGAGCGCAGCTCGGAATCCCCCCTCGTGAGGCCGATGCCGTAGGGCTCCTCGCTGAACGGTGCGTGGACCAGCTTGAACGAGCCGCCCCCCTTGGCCACGAACCCGGTGAGGATGGTTTCGTCGGTACTGACGGCCGCCACCTGTCCGGCGCCCAGAGCCTCGGTGCACTCGGTCAACGTGTCGAAGAGGGTGAGCTCGGCCTGGGGGACCTTCCGGGCCAGGTTGGCCGCCGAGGTCGTGCCCTCGGAAGAACAGACCTTCTTTCCGTTGAGATCGGCCACGCTGTTGATGGAGGTGTCTCCCGACGCCACCATGATGTCCTGGTGGGTTACCAGGTACGGTCCGGCGAAATCGACCACCTGTTTCCGCTCGTCGTTGATGGTGTAGCTGGCCACCACGATGTCGACTTTGCCGTTGTCGATCGCCGCTTCCCGGTCCTTGGCCACGGTCTCGACAAACTCGACCTTCTCACCGAGCTTTTCACGGGTGCCCCCGAAGATACCGACGGCCATCAACTCGGCGATGGCCACGTCGAAACCCTCCAAGCGATGTGTCGTCGGGTTCCGCAGGCTCAATCCCGGTTCGAAGTCGGTGCCCACGACGATCTTGCCCCGGGAACGGATGGCATCGATGCTTGTCGCCTTTTTCGAACCACCCGCGCAGCCTGTCGCGACCAAACCGAATACGATGAGAAGCGTCGATGCCGTCGGGCGACCAGCGAGGCGCACGACTAGCCACGACCCTTCATCGCTGAGATACTAGACAGACGTTGGTGGGGTCTGACGGCGGGAAGGAATTGTCCCGTATGGCGACGCTCAATTTCATGTGGCCCCGACGGCGTACAGCTGCATGCCGCTAGCGCGCCCGCTGGTGGGTGCGGCGCCAACCGGCGGGCGACCGCGCCTTTCCGTCATGGCCGCCTTGGCCGTGGTGGGGGCGGTCGCCCTCGTCCCGATGCCGGTGAACCCGGCCCACGCCGTCGTCCAAACCGAGGTCATCCTCGACGGAAGGGGCTTCGGACATGGCGTGGGGATGGCCCAGGACGGCGCCTACGCGCTGGGTGTGGCCGGTAAGAGCACGGAGGAGATCCTGGCCACGTTCTACCCAGGCACCTCCCTCGGCGAAGGCGGTGGGACGATCAACGTCAGCCTCGACAGCCCCAAGCCGGCGATCGAGCTGGCCTTTCCGGATGGAGGCGAGCTCCTCGCCTCGGGCGACTCACGAGGGTTCCCTGTGGCCGTGGCCCCCGGCGGGAGCGTCCGCCTGTCGACCGGCGGCGGGCTCTACCATGCCGAGCCGTTGGCCGGGGCGACACCGGCGCCCACGACTCCGCCCACGACGACAGCCCCGCCGACCACAACAGCTCCCGTCACCCTCCCCGGCGACGCCACCACGACCCCTCCGCCCACCGCCCCTCCGCCGCCGGCCCCGCCACTGGAGCCGACGTCGACCGGGCCTTTGGAGGCGGTGCCCCCCGACGGGTCGACGGTGGCCGTGGCCGCCACCGGCCGGCGCTACCGGGGCGTGATCCGGGCCGGAGAGGCCGGCGGCGGCCTCCAGCTCGTCAATCAGATCGACGTCGAGGAGTACCTCCGGGGCATGGGTGAGATACGCGAGCCCGGTTGGCCGGCGGCGTCGCTCCAGACCCAGGCCATCGCCGCGCGCACCTACGCCATGAGGTCGGCCGGCTCGACGCTGTGCAGTACCGACCAGTGCCAGGTCTATCTGGGCCAGACAGTGGAGTACGGGGCCATGGACGCCGCCGTGGCCGCCACCCGTGGCGTGGTGGTGCGCTACGGGGGCGCGCTGGCCGACACCGTGTACTCGGCCAACGGCGGTGGGTTCACGGCCACCCCCGAGGAGGGTTTCGGAGGCGCGCAGTCCGACACCCCCTACCTGCAGGCGGTGCCGTATCCCAGCCTCGACCCGGAGCCCTGGACCGTGCGGTCGACGCTGGCCGAGATGGCCGGACGATTCGGGTACGGCGGCGCCGCGACCGGCGCCCATGTGTCACGGACAGGCCCCTCGGGAAGGACGCTCGAGATCACCTTCGAAGGTGGCGCCGGCCCTCTGGTCGTCGACGCACAACGGTTCGAGACCGTCCTGAAGCTGCGCTCGACCCTGTTCGCACTGAGGACCGAAGAACCGCCGCCGCCACGACCACCCGACGCGGTCGGCGAAGCGGCACCGAGCGGGGGGACGCAGGTGAGCGTCGCGTCGCCTCCGAAGATTGCCGCGCTCGGGGGCCCCGAGGGGTCGCTCAACCGGCGGCCTTGGATCGCCCTGGCCCTGCTGTTGTTCGTGGGCTCGGCCTCGGCGGCAACTCGCGTACGGGCCGCCGCTACCCCGACGACCAGTCGGACCGATCAGGCCTAGGAGCGTGCTGATCCACGGATCGACCGCTTGGCAGTCGAACGCCTGAGACGACCAGCACTTTCGCTCCGCTTGACTGCTGTTCGAGCGGATAGATAAGCACGCTCCGAGGAGCGTCAGGCACTGACGCTCCGAGGAGCGTAGGCACTAGATCCCGAAGGGCATCCCGAGCATGGCCAGGCGCTCGAGCGTGGCGTAGGTCCGGACCTCGTCGATCTCGGCGGCCGACGGACCGTTCGGCTCCTCGACGTCCATGTGGCCCGACAGGGCGAGCATGACCTCGGCGAGGCGGCCGGAGTCGACCTCGGAGCGGGGTGCCGGGCCGGAGCGGCCCTCCGAGCGGGGTGGCGGGCCGGAGCGGCCCTCCGAGCGGGGTGCCCGCGACCGAAAAAGATCGACGACGTCGAGCCCTGGCTCGCTCCCGTATCCTTCGTCGGCACCATCCGCCGGCAGACTCCCCACCGCCGTCGGAATCGTCCCTGTCATCGTGTGCAGGTCGTTTCCGGACATGTCGCTCTCCTCAGTGGATGTTCAGCAACTAGAGCGCCGGGGAAGGCCCTTGATACGTCCCCGCGCCGGTTCGTGGCCAAAAGGTCGCAAACTTGATCGGATTTGTCAGGATTCCCTGCTACTGTCGTGTCGTGCACCTCGACCCGGCGCCCGCCACCCGAGGAGGTCAGCGATGACCCTCACCCGTGAGATCAGCCCGGATGCCCGTAAGGACATCGAGAAGTTCGAGGAGCAACTCGCCCTGTACCTGGCCGGAGACCTCGACGGCGAGGTGTTCCGGGTGTTCCGGCTCAACAACGGCATCTACGGCCAGCGGCAGCAGGGCCACAACCAGATGGTGCGGGTGAAGGTGCCCTACGGCGCTCTCAACGCTGAGCAACTGGAAGTGCTGGCCACCATCGCCGACACCTACAGCCGCGGTTGGGGACACATCACGACCCGCCAGAACATCCAGTTCCATTTCGTGCAGCTCGAGCGCATTCCCGAGGTCTTGCGCGAGTTAGCCAGCGTGGGACTCACCACCAGGGAGGCGTGCGGCGATACCGTCCGCAACATCACCGGCTGCCATCTGGCAGGGGCCTGCCCCTTCGAGGTTCTCGACATCAGCCCCTGGGCCGAGGCGGCCTACCGGCACTTCCTCCGTTCGCCGATCGCCCAGCGCCTTCCCCGCAAGTTCAAGATCAACTTCTCCGGGTGCGCAACCGACTGCGGCCAGGCCATGTTCAACGACGTGGGTGTGGTGGCCGTGAGCCGGCCCCGCGACGACGGAACCGTTGAACCTGGTTTCCGGGTCTTCGTGGCCGGGGGCCTGGGGGCCAACCCCCACCCGGCCCAGGCGCTCGAGGACTTCACCACGCGGGAAGACCTGCTGGCCACCATCGAGTCGATTCTTCGGGTCTTCGACCACCACGGGAACCGCGACAACAAGCTGCGGGCTCGCATGAAGTGGCTGGTCGACACCCTGGGCATCGACGAGGTCCGGGCCCGCGTCTTCAAGGAGCGTCGCTTTCTCCTCGCCAGTGCCACCTGGCCGGGCGGCATACCCGACGTCGTGGAGGAGCGAACCGACGCGCCCGCGGGCGTGAGCACCGCCGTCGAGGCCACGCCGGTCGGCACGCCGGTCACCCTGCGCCTCCGTCGCGACGGGGAGCCGTTCCAGGCGTGGGAGACGGCCAACGTCGTCCGGGGCGCAGCGAAGGGCACCGTCTCCGCCTATGCCTTCGCCCGACTCGGCGACATCACCACCGACCAGTTCCGCTCCCTTGCCGCCATCCAGCGTGACTTCGACGCCGAGGTGCGGGTCACCAACCGCCAGAACTTCGTGTTCCGTGACCTCGAAGAGTCACAGCTCCCCGACCTGCACCGGCGACTGGTTGCCATCGGCATGGCCGAACCGGGTGCCGAGCTGGCCCGCGACGTGGTCGCCTGCCCGGGCGCCGACACGTGCAACCTGGCGGTCACCCAGAGCCGGGGCCTGGCCGACGACATAGGCAAGGCCCTCGAATCCGCCGGGTTGGCCGATGTCGGTGGCGTGCGCGTCAACATCTCGGGCTGCACCAACTCGTGCGGCCAGCACCACATCTCCGACATCGGCTTCTGCGGCGTCGAACGCCGAGCCCACGGTCGGGCCGCTCCCGGCTACCAGATGCTGCTCGGCGGCCACGTCGGCCAGACCCAGATCGAGTTCGGCGAGAAGGCCCTACGCCTGCCCGCCAAGAACGTGGCCACGGCGGTCGTCACCCTGGTCGAGCGCTTCGCCGGGGAGCGTACGGCCGGCGAGACCTTCCCCGCCTGGATCACCCGCGCCGGCGGAGCCAGGGCCGTCGGCGCCGAGTTGGCCCATCTCGACGTCTTCCCCACCCCCGCCGACGGGCCTGACTACTACGTCGACTTCGACGAAACGGGACCGTACGCAGCCGAGGTGGGCGCCTCGGAGTGCGCCACGTGAGCGCCCATACCGACATCGGCCCAGCTCCTGTGACCGCACCCACGCCCGTGTTCGACATCGCCGAGCTGGCCGCCATCTCGGAACGGTTCGAGACGGCCCCGCCAAGCTCGATCGTGGCCTGGGCGGTCGAGCACTTCGGCGCCGGCATCATCCTGGCGTCGTCGTTCCAGGAGATCGTGCTTCTCGACATTGCCGTATCGGTCAAGCCCGATATCGAGGTTCTCTTCCTCGACACCCAGTACCACTTCGCCGAAACCCTGTGGTTCGTCGAAGAGGTCCGGGCTCGCTACGACCTGAACCTCCGCGTCGTCAAGCCGCTGGTTCGGCCGGACAATCGCTGGCAACTCGACCTCGGCGGATGCTGTGAGGTGCGCAAGGTCGAGCCGCTGGAGCGCGGCCTGGTAGGCAAGTCGGCCTGGCTCACCGGGGTCCGCCGGGACCACTCCCCCACCCGCGCCGACGCCCCTATCGTGGCCTGGGACGACGCCCGCGCCATGGTGAAGATGAACCCGCTGGCCACCTGGACGGCGGCCGATATGGCCGCCTACACAGCCGACCGCGAGCTGCCCGTCCACCCTCTGGCCGATCGCGGGTATGCGTCGATCGGCTGCTGGCCGTGCACGCAGCCGGTCGGAGCCGGCGCGGATCCCCGGTCCGGTCGCTGGGCGGGATCAGGCAAGACCGAATGCGGTTTGCACCTCCCCGCCGGCGACCGCTGACACCCGTTCTTCGCGTCTCAGTTATCTTCTGACCCTCAGCCCACCAAGGCTGACCGAACAGGGGTAGGGCCTTTGGGGATCTGGGTCGTGATTCTGGAAGCGGTGGCGACCGAGGGGGAACGCGCGGGCCTGGGTATCGAATCAGGGGCTCTCGACGATCTCGCCGAAGAGCTGGCTTCCCATTACGCCGTCGTCTCCGAGCGTTCCGGGGCCTACGAAACCGAGCTGTGGGTCGAGGAGGGGACGGCCGGGGGAGCAGTGCTGGCCGCCCAGTTCCTCTGGCAGGCGGCCGTCCGCTATCTCGGCCTGCCCGCCTGGGAGGTGGTCAGGGCCGAAGCACGAGACGCCCACGCACTGGAGATCGGGATCATCGACTGGCCCAGCCCCCCGGCCGGCCCCGACGACCAGGAGCCCGACCACCAGGAGCCCGGCGAGCTACCCCCGCCCGAGCCGATGAGCCTCGGAGCGGCCACCGTCCCCGCCGCCGGACCGAAGCCCGCGACCAGGAAACCCGCGGCCAAGAAGGCTCCTCCCAAGAAAGCTGCGGCCAAGAAGGCCGTCGCCAAGAGAGGCGTGGCCCAGAAGTCAGTAGCCAAGAAGGCTCGGAGCGCTCGTCCTTGACGTCAGTTCAGGCCGTCGTCTACGGGATCGTCCAGGGGCTCACCGAATTCCTCCCCGTCTCCTCCACCGGCCACCTCAGGATCACCTCGGCCCTGGCGGGCTGGCCCGACCCGGGCGCGGCATTCACGGCGGTGATCCAGCTCGGCACGCTCGCCGCCGTGCTCGTGTACTTCCGGGTGGAGTTGTGGCGCATCTCCGCGGCGGTGCTGCGCTCCTTTCGCACCAGGGCCATGGCCGACGCCGATGCCAAGCTCGGGTGGGGCATCATCATCGGCACCGTCCCGATCGTCGTCGTCGGGTTCGCCCTCCGGGACGTGATCGAAGGCCCCGCACGCAACCTCTGGGTGATCGCCGGCGGCCTCGGCCTGTTCAGCTTCGTCATGCTGGCCGCCGACCGCTACGCCGCCGACGAGCGCGAGCTGGCCTCGGCCACGGTGCCCGATGCGGTGGCCATCGGCGTCGCTCAGGTGCTCGCCCTCATTCCCGGCGTTTCCCGCTCGGGCGCCACGATCAGCATGGGACTGGCGCGCCGGTTCAACCGCGCCGCCGCGGCCCGATTCTCCTTCCTGCTCTCGGTGCCGGCGGTGGTGCTCTCGGGGCTCTTCGAGTTGCGCAAGATCGGCGACTCCGGGGGGGCCTCGGCAGGCATCACCGTGATTGCCACCATCGCCGCCTTCGCGATCGGGTATGCCTCCATTGCCGGCCTGTTGCGGCTGCTGGCCCACCACTCGTTGATGGTGTTCATCGTCTACCGAACCGCGCTGGCCGGGCTGCTCGTCGTGCTGCTGGCAGCAGGGACGATCCCGGCACGATGAATCCCTTCTGACGTGCGAACGGCTCCTATATCTCATATGTTCTGCACGCGAGAGGCCTGAACGGCTTCCACAACGCGTCCTGCAGACGCCTGGTAGAGTTTTATCTCACCGAATCCAACGTTGGCGGCACCATGAAAGGACGACCTTCCATGCCCCGAAAGGCGGCTCCTCCAGCAGCCAAGCCGACCCGTTCCATGAGCGATGAGCACAAGGCCGCTCTGGCCGAAGGCCGAGAGCAGGGGCGGGCTGTCCGCCGCTATCTCGAAGCCCTCGAAGCTCACAAGCCCCGTCGTGGCCGCAAGCGCAATCCTGAGAACATCGCCAAACGCCTCGAGAGGATCGACGAGGAGCTCCCCGGTGCCGATCCGCTCAGCCGGGTGCATCTGCGCCAGGAGCGCATCGATCTCGAGCGAGAATTGAGCGCCGGAAGCGAGAAGGTCGACATGGAAGGACTCGAGGCTGGGTTCGTGGCCGCCGCCGGGCCCTACAGCCTCCGCAAGGGCATCGGGTACGACGCCTGGCGAGAGGTCGGAGTCGAGCCCCGGGTACTCAAAGCGGCCGGTATCGGGCGCGGGCAGTAGACCCCGCGGTCATTCGCTGTTCTGGTGGTCGAGCTCGGCCATGAACTGATCGGCCTCCTCCGGCGAGCGCCCTTCGGCCACCAGTCGGTCGCGGAGAAAGCTCCGTAACTCGTCCTCGGGCGGCTCGCGGTCGCCGAAATGGGCGGCCACCGCCTCCATGACCTGGTTGAGCTCGGCTTCCGCGAGATGGAGTCGTTCGGACAGTGCCTCGTCGTGATCGTCGTGGTCGTGGTCGTCGTGACCGTCGTCGCCGTGGCCGTGGTCGTCGGGATCGAGCATGGCCTGACCGAGGAGGTGGCCGTCGGAGGTGGTCACCACGACACGTTCCCGGTTCGATCCGGCCAATGACGACACTGTTGCGCTGGGCCGTACCGTCGAGGGGACGGGGCGCATGACCGCCAACAGCGAACAGTCGTCGTCGTCGGCCGCCGCCAGCATCTCGCCGTCGACCTCACCGACGGCCAAGCCCTGGCCATGGGTGACGATGGCTGCGTCGGTTCCGCCATCGTGAAGGCGGCGGCGGGCCTGTCCCACCGTGGCGCCCACGTCGACGGTGACCGCGTCGATCACCGCCTGGCCCACGAACGGCCCGTCCTCACCCTCGACGGGCAGGCCGTAGGCCATCCAGTCGACCTTGCCGTCGACGTAGTCGTACACCTCGGCAAAACCGTAGAGATCGAGCAGGCACGCCGCCCGGGGACTCAGGTCTCAGAGGTTGTCGAAGCAGTAGACGACGACCGGGCGCCCACGGTCGAGGCCGTCGGCCCGGGCCGAGGTCATCTCCCACGCCGGGATGTGGATGGCTCCGGGGAGGTGAGCCATGCGAAACTGCTCCTGCTCGAGGACCTCGACCACCTGAGCGCCCTCGTCGACCAACCCCTTGACCCGCTCCCGATCGATGCTCGCGAACATGTGCGTCCTCCCTTGGCGGCGTGGTGGGACGGATCTACCCAAATTTCGGGTGGGTGTCCCATGCCGGGTTCCTGGGAGGGCAATTGGAACGAAAGTCCGGGCTGAACGTGCCGATAAAGCTTTCATGACGGCGATTGCACCTGCGGCGGCGCGAGCGCGGTGTGGGACGCGATGAACATCCGCTGGGCAGTACCGGCCCTCGCCGGGGTCATCCTCGCCCTGTTGGTAGGCAACGGCACGGTCGTGGCCCTCCGGGTGGGAGACAGCCAGGAGGCGGCGGTGCCCGCCGGGCTCAAACCGGTTCTCCCCGAGCTGGAAGCCTTCGTGCAGCAGACCCGTGGCCTTCAGTTCAAGCACTCCCCGAAGGTCAAGCTCATACCCGACTCGAAGTTCGAGAGCCTCCTCCTCGACACCAGCTCCGGCGACGAGAGCTCAGCCGCCGACGATCAGGCATTCCTCGGCGTCATGAGGGCCCTGGGCCTGGTCAGCGACAAGGTCGACCTCGGCGATGTGGCCAAGAAGCAGGTGGGTGACATCGTGGGGTTCTACGACTCCAAGAGGAAGGCGCTCTACGTGCGTGGCGTGAGCCCGACTCCCTATGCGAAAGAAGTCCTCGTCCACGAGTTGACCCATGCTCTCGACGATCAGCACTTCGGACTCGACCGTCCCGGGCTCTCCGACTCCAGCGACGACTCTGGCCCGGCCTTCCAGGCTCTCGCCGAGGGCAGCGCCTTGCACGTCGAACAACAGTGGTACGAGTCGCGAACCCCCGAGGAACGAGACGCCATTGACGGGGCCGAGAATTCCGGATCCTCCCAGGCGAGCGACGGGGCCAAGCCCGACGTGTTCACCCGGCTCATGGCTTTTCCCTACGCGGTGGGCCTTCCCTTTGTCGAGGCCGTCTTGGCCGCCGGTGGCCAGGCTCGCCTCGATACCGCCTTTCGGAATCCTCCGGTGACCACCGAACAGGTCCTGCACCCCGATCGGTTCCTGGCCGGCGAGGCGGCCGGCAAGGTTCCGCCACCCGCCGCCGACGGAAAGATTGTCGACGAGGGATCGTTGGGCGAGCTCGGGCTCATCCTGGTCACCGGCAATGCCAATTCCCGATCCGGCTCACTCCGAGCCTCCGAGGGCTGGGCCGGCGACAGCTACCGGGCGTGGAAGAAGGGCGACCAGACGTGCATCCGATGGGATATCGAGATGGACAACGACACCGACACCCGTGAGATCGTGACCGCCATGCAGGCATGGGCGGTCGGCCAGCCGGGGGCGACGGTGACGCAGCCCGGACCGGTCGAGGTCAACAACTGCCGCTGAGTCAGCACCGGTCACCGGCCCTGCAGTCCAATTCGTCCGTCCTCTCGCTTGCCCCCGACAGGTCGGCTATCTATGATCACCGAGGCGTAAAAGCGAGCCGACTCCCAGGAGGAAGTACACAGTGGTTGCAAGCGCGTGCACGGCAATAATCGCCTATGAAGTGAACGTCGACGACTCAGACAGATTCCTGAATGCGTGGAAAAAGGCCCAGGCTCACCTCAAGAAGCAGAAGGGCCATGTCAGCACCACCCTGCACCGGAGCGCATCGGCCAACCCCGACTTCCGGTTCGTGAACGTGGCCGCCTGGGCCAGCGCCGACGCCTTCCGCTCCGCCACCCAGAGCGCAGGCTTCCGGGAGGCATCTGCACTGCTCGAGGCCTATCCCATCCACGCCTCGGTGTACGACGCCGTCAAGGCTTGAGCATCAGGGCCCCCGGGCCCCCTGTGGCCGGGGTGATGCTGGTCACAGGTCGGCGGCGGGCCATACTCGGCCCATGGACCCTCGCCCCGTGAACACCCGCCCCGCCGATGCCGGGCGGAACGCGACGATCGCCAGATTTCGCCTCGTCGCCTACGCCGAAGCCGCCACCTTTCTCATTCTCCTGGTCTGCGTCGTGGTGAAGCGCGTGATCCACGGACCGAACCTCGTACCGGTCATGGGTCCTGTCCACGGGGTGCTGTTCCTCGTCTATTTCGTGATGGTGCTCCAGATTCGCGCCAGCCAGGGTTGGGACCTGGTGAGGACCATCCTGGTGATCGTCGCCTCCGCCGTCCCGTTCGGAGGGTTTTTCGTCGGCAGCCACCTGACCGAGGAGAACGCCGCCGTCGGCTCCTGAGGGTCAGAAAGATAACTACCTGTGCATTCGATGATGAGAATCCGCTGGTAGGTGGCTCCGGAATGCACAGGTAGTTATCTTCTGGACCCTGAGCGGCACCGGCAGCCTACGACGGCCCGCCGATCTCGTGGCGGACGCCGCCGCGCACGTCGGCGACCCGTGAGTTCTCACACGTCCCCGGTCCCAGGTGGTTCTCGTGGCGCACCGGTTGGATCCGACCCTCGTTGGCCGTGGGCTCCCGGAAGGCCACCCGGCATTCGGCCAGGTCGTCGCAACGCCCGACCGTTGCGTCGCGGTACCGCGTGGACATCACCGACCATCCGGCGAGTTGTCGCCAGCCGTCGGGGACCCGGATGCGGCCGATGACATGTTCCCGGTCGGCGCCCAGGTCGGTCACCGCGGCCGACCACCATCCGGGCTCCTCGCTCCAGAGCCGCATTCCGTAGGACCGCCCGGCGTCCCAGGGCAGGGCGATCCGACAGGTCCACGCCGGCCCGTCACCGGTCCCCGGCTCGGCCCGACCGTTGTCGGCCCCAACGGCGTTAACGATGGAAAAGACCGCGAACTTGGCCACGCCGGGCGAGACGCCGTCGTCGCCGGTCTCCAGGCCGAAGAACCCTCCGTCGCCGCCGGCCAGCTTGAACTCGTGGAACATGGCAACGGAGGTCTGGGGCCCGGGGTCGATCTCGGGCAGGACGATGTGTTCGAAACTGGCGAAGCCGGCCTGAGTGGTCCGGAAGATCGTGGGTGACGGGGGCCACCACCACTCGGTGTGGACGTCGCGCGGGGTCGCGGTGGTGGATGATCGCCTGCGCACCATGGCGACCTCAGTCCGAGCTGGTGCGACGACCGTGGCGTACGCCCAGCCGCCAGCCGACCCATCCCGAGCCGACAGAGATCGCCACGAACCCGGCCAGGCGGAAGATCAATGACACCAACGCCGCCAGCCACCACCCCACCAGCAACACCACGACGACAGCCAGAACCAGGCCCGCTCCCCCGGTGCGGGGCCGGCGCACCGACGACGACCGTTGGCTGGCGGCCCGGGGTACTTCGGCCGGCGAGGTGGCGAGCGTCGAGCAGATAAGGCACTCCCCCGCGGTCAGGCCGTGGGGACACAACGTCGCCATCAGGGGCCGATCCGGCTGGTCAGTCACGCCACGAAGGCTACGACGAAACGGAGGTCAGGGATCGAGGGAGTCGACCGCAAGGGCCTTGGTGCTGATCGCGCTGGCCACGTCGGTGAGGCGGAGATTGTGGTTGCGGGCATGCCGTCGCAATCGATCGAAGGCACGGTCCATGACCAGGCCGGCCCGCTCGGACACGATGCCCTTGGCCTGTTCGATCACGATCCGGGTCTTGAGGGCCTCGGTCAACTGCTCGTTCAGGGCCTGGGCGTCGGCGGCCGAACGGTGGGCCAGGATGGCGATCGTGGCCACGTCGGCCAGCGCCTGGGCGGCGGCGACATCGGTGTCGCTCGTCTCGTCCGCGTCGACCTGGAACATGTTGAGGGCACCGATGGTCTGTCCTCTCAGTCGCATGGGCAGGGCATGGACCGAACGGAAACCGGCCTCGATGGCCTTGGGAGCGAAACGGGGCCACCGGGTGCCGGCCCCGTCGAGCTTGACGTTCACGATCGGCCGGCCGCTGCGGTAGCAGTCCACGCAGGGCCCCTCGTCGGCCTGCTTCTCGAAGAGCTCCAGGATACGCATGGCTTCGCTGGACGAGGCCAGCACCCGCAGCTCCCCGGCCGGGTTGGCCAGCATCAGGCCGGCAGCCGCGACATCGACGACCTCGATACATCTGTCGGCCAGCACGGTCAAGAGCTCGACCACGTCGAAGCTGTCGACGAGGCTGTCGGCAAGTTCCACCAAGGTACGGGCGAGCAACAGTTCCCTCGGCATCTCGGTACCCCCTCCACCCCAGGTCTTGAGGCTCAGGAGCCATCGTAGAACCAGCGCCGACTATTCGTCACGGTCATCGAACCGAAGGCGGCGGGCTACGACATCGGCGGCCACCTCGGCGACTAGGCGCCGGTCGGCGAAGGCGCGGGCACGGAGGCGAACGAGGGCCTGGGCGACGCTGACCTCCAGCTGCGCCGACACCATGCCGGCGGCCTGTTGCACGACGTACTGGAAGTTCGATCCCTTCTCGAGCTCGGCGGCCAGCACGCCTGCCGACCCCTGCGCCTGCATGGCCAGAACGGCCTCGGCGGCGATGTCGGCCATCACCAGCGCGTCGGCGTGCTGGTCATCGCTGAGCGGACCAGGCGCATCCCCCCAGAGGTCCAGAGCGCCCAGCCGTACGGCACCGACCGTCATCGGGAAACCGAAGATGGCCCGGATCCCCGCGCCGACGGCCGGCTCGGTGAACGCCGGCCATCGGGGCGTCGTCGGCTTGGCCAGGTCGGGCTCGATCACCGGCCGGTCGAGACGGTAGACGTCCACGCACGGGCCTTCACCGAGTGTGTACTGGAGATCCTCTATGAGGGTGCTGACGTCACCGGTGGTGCCCATCGAGCCGACGGGCAGGTCACCGGACATGAGCATGATCCCCGCGCCGGTCAACCCGGTCACGCGTTTGGAGACCTCGCCCAACCGCATGGCGGTGATCTCACCATCGCCCCCGTCGGCCAGGGTCGTGAGGATGCGATCCCGCCGCCCACCGCTCACCGGCCGGACCCGGCCCACGGTCGCGCTCGGGCCACGGAGGGAAGATGCGCAGACAACGTGTAGGCCATCCAGACGTCCCTGGTAGAGAAGCGGCGTGTCGTCGCGCTGCCAGGATCTGGAGCAGGGCCCCCGACCGGCCGGGTGGAGGGCCGTCGTCGGTGTGACCTGAACGCTACCTCGGGGTACGACCCTCGCCCACCCCCCGCCGCAGGAGGTCGGCCAGCAACTGGCGCTCCTCGGGCGAAAGGTCGTGCAGGAGGGGCAGGTCGACGGTGAGGCCGTCGCGATGCTCCTGGCGGAGGGCGCGACCTGCGTCGGTGAGCACGAGGTGCTTGACCCGTCGGTCGTCGGGGGCCACCCGTCGCTCGACCAGGCCCCGAGCCTCGAGGTGGTCGACGATGCCGGTGACGTTGGAGGCGTCGCAGCACAATCGCTGGGCCAGCTCCCGCATGGGCAGGGGTTGGTCGAGCTCGCGCAGGGCCATGGCCTGAGCGAAGGAGAGGTCGAAGTCGGCGGAGCGCTCGGTGAAACGCTGACGGAGATCACCGGTGAGCCGGAACAGCAGGGCCACCAGTTCGTCCAGGCCGGGATCGCCATCCCGGCCCGTTGCGTGAATGAGCGCGGCGTCTCGGCTTGTCACCATGGTTTCATGATAGTTCACTAAGAACATAGTTGACTAGCTTAACTTTCTGCGCTTTCATGTGATGGGAGCCCGGCGCCATCGCACGGCGCAGGGCAGGGAGGACGAAATCGGTGACCGAGGGACGGGCAACATGCTCCGATGGAAGCGGCAGACAGGCTTTCTCCGTCAGGCCGATGAGAACGCCGTCCCCCGCTCGTCGAACCCCTAAACCTGCCCGTCGCCGCACGACCCCGTCGCCCACCCTCGCTCGACCCGAACCTGGAGGCCACTCATGATCCACATCGCTGATTTCTGCTACCGGCGGCGGCGTTACGTGCTCCTCGCCTGGGTCCTGGTGCTGGTCGGCGTCATCTTCGCGGGGGGCGCGCTTCCGGCTGAGCACAAGGCCAACTACCAGACCCCGGGGGCGGAGTCCACCAAGGCCTATGGGCTTTTGAAGGAGCGGGTCCCGCAGCGAGGGGGCGACGGCATCCAGATCGTCTTCAGCGGCGACATCAACAATCGCGCGGTTCGGCCCCAGGTCGACGCCGAGCTGGCCAAGGTTACCGCGCAGCGCTTCGTGTCGGACGTCCGTAGCCCGTACTCCGACCCGGCTGCACAGATCTCGAGAGACGGCCGGGTGGCCTACGCCGAGGTCACCTTCGACCGCACTCTCGACAAGCTCACCAACGCCGATTCTCAGTTCCAGAAGAACTTCCTGAACGCCATCAAGCCAGGGCAGAGGGAGGGGCTCGAGGTCGAGGTGACCACCTTTGTGGCCGAGCAACAACCGGGTTCGGAGTTCATCGGTCTGATCTTCGCCGCCCTCATCCTGCTCCTCGCTTTCGGCTCCGTCCTGGCCATGGGGCTGCCGATCGTCACCGCTCTGTTCGGGCTGGGCATCGGCGCCACCGTCGGCGGTATCGCGTCCCGGTACATCGAGACGCCGGAGTGGGCGGCGATCGTCGCTTCCATGATCGGCATCGGGGTAGGCATCGACTACTCGCTGTTCATCATCACGCGCTACCGCACCTCGCTCGCCGGAGGTCTCTCGCCCCGGGAGGCCAACATCACGGCCATGGGCACCGCCGGCCGGGCCGTGCTGTTCGCCGGTGGAACGGTGGTGATCTCCCTCCTGGGCATGCTCACCATGGGCCTGAGCTATCTCAACGGTGTCGTCTCGTCTTCTGTGCTGGCGGTGGTGACGATGTTGGCGGCCTCGCTCACGCTGTTGCCGGCGGTCCTGGGGTTCGTGGGCACCAACATCGACAAGCTGCGCGTGCCGGGCACCGGCCGGGAGTCCCACCAGGGTGAAAAGGCCTTCTTCTACCGGTGGAGCAGGGTGGTCCAGCACCGCCCCTGGGTCGCCTTCGTCGGGGGCGCCCTGGTGCTGCTCATCATCACCCTGCCGGTCCTCTCCCTCCGCTTCGGGTTCCCGGATGCCGGGAACAACGACAAATCGGAAACGTCGCGCAAGGCCTACGACGAGTTGACGGCCGGGTTCGGCGCAGGCTTCAACGGCCCGCTTCTGGTGGTGGCCGACCTCAAGGGCGTCGCCAACCCCGACGCCGCCATCACCCAGCTCACTGACGCGGCCAAGGCCACCAAGGACGTGGCCTTCGTGGCCCCGGCCAGGAAGAACCCGGCCAACGACACGGCCATCATCACCGTCTTTCCGAAGGAGAAGCCCCAGGCCGACTCGACCGCCCAGGTCGTGCATCGCCTCCGCGACGCGGCGCTGCCGCCGGTGATTCGCTCGACCGGAGCCAAGGTGCTGGTCGGGGGCTTCACCGCCATCTCCGTCGACCAGAGCGACTACATCACCCGGCGCCTGCCGATCTTCATCGGCGCCGTCGTGCTCCTGTCGTTCCTCCTGCTGACGACGGTGTTCCGGTCGCCGCTCGTGGCTCTGAAGGCCGGGATCATGAACCTGCTGTCGATCGCCGCCGCCTACGGCGTGATGTCCTACGCTGTCCAGGGCACCTGGTTGGGCAAGTTGTTCAACATCCCGGAAACGCCGATTCCGGCGTTCATACCGATGATCATGTTCGCCATCCTGTTCGGGCTCTCGATGGACTATGAGGTGTTCCTCCTCAGCCGCATCCGGGAGGAGTACGTGCGCACCGGCGACAACGGTCTCGCCGTGGCCGACGGGTTGGCGGCCACGGCCCGGGTCATCACCGCGGCGGCGGCGATCATGGTGTTCGTGTTCGGGGTGTTCATCTTCGACCCCAACGTGTTCATCAAGCAGATCGGTATGGGCCTCACCACGGCGGTGCTGGTCGACGCCACCGTCGTCCGCATGGTGCTGGTGCCCGCCACCATGGAGCTTCTCGGCAACGCCAACTGGTGGATGCCCAAGTGGCTCGGCAAGCTCCTGCCCGAGGTGCACATCGAAGGCGAAGCCGCCGTCCAAGCCGAGTTGGCCCTCCTGCTGGCCGAGGAGGAGCAGAAGGTCTGACGAACCCCTGAAGTCCTACTCCACGTGAATGTGGGGCAGCATGCGCTCGAGCCAGGACGGGAGCCACCAGTTGGCCTTGCCCGCCAGCTCCATCGTCGACGGCACGAGCATCATGCGGACGATGGTGGCGTCGATGAACACGGCGACGGCCATGCCGAGCCCGATCATCTTTATCTGCGGGTCGGGATTGGTGACGAACGCCAGGAACACCGCAATCATGATCATCGCCGCCGCGGTGATCACCCGGGCGGTGGCCGCCAGTCCGGTCACCACGCTCTGGCGACTGCCCGACTTCTCGTACTCCTCTTTGATGCGGGAGATGAGGAACACCTCGTAGTCCATCGAGAGCCCGAAGAGCACGGCGAACATGATCACCGGGACGAAGGCGACGATGGGTACCGTGTCGGAAAGGCCGATGATCCCTTTGCCCCAGCCCTCCTGGAAGACGAGGACGATCACGCCGTAGGCCCCACCGATCGACAGCAGGTTCATGATGGCGGCCTTGAACGGCACGAACAGCGACCGGAACACCATCATCAACAACAGGAAGGCGCCCAGGAGCACCGCCCCGATGAAGATGGGCAGCCGCCCGGCGAGGGCGTCGGTCAGGTCGATGCGGGTCGAGGTCTGACCACCGATATAGACCTTGTTGGCGTCTCCAGTAGTCCCCTTCAACGCCGTCGGGATCACCTTGTCGTGCAGGGTGCGAACCAGGTCGGCGGTGGCTTCGGAGTTGGGCGCCGTCGTCGGCACAATCTGCATGATCAGCGCCGTCGGCAGCTTGGGGTCCTGCTCCGTCGGGACGTTGTTGGGAATCGGCAACGACACGCGAGCAACCCCGGGCGTGGTCTTGATGGTGTCGGTGAGCCGCCCCAGGGCCACGAACCCGTCGGCCACCGTCTTTTGGTTGGTGAGATCAGCGCCCCGGAGATCGATGGCCAAGAGCAACGGACCATTGACGCCGGCGCCGAAGTTGGCGGTCAGGGTGTCGTAGGCCCGACGTTGCGTGAGCTGGGTCGCCACGTTGCCGTCGTCCGTGAACCCCAACTCGATCTTGAGGACCGGGGCCGCCAATAGCAGCAGGACCACCAGGCTGACGAGGGCGTAACGCATCGGATGGTTCGACGTCGCCGATGCCCAGCGGGCCGACAGTGTCTTGTGGATGTCGGCCGTCTCGTGGCGGTGATGGATCGACAGCGAGTTGATCCGATGGCCGAGGAGCCCGAGCAGGGCAGGGGCCAACGTCAAAGCGGCGACGATCGTCACCACCACGAACAGAGCGGCGACGTAGCCGAGCTGGGCCGCGAAGGGGATGCCGATGAAGTAGAGGCCGCACAGGGCCATGCACACGGTGATCCCCGCGAAGAGAACCGCTGACCCGGAGGTGGCGATGGACCGGCCGACGGCGTCATCAGGCTCCATGCCGTCGGTCAGGCCCTGTCGGTATCGGCTCACGATGAACAGCGAGTAGTCGATCCCCACGCCGAGCCCGATCATCGCCCCGAGGACGGGGGCCACCGACCCGATGGAGAACGATGCCTCCAGGATCCCGACGAGGACCTCCGACAGCACGACCGACAGCATGGCCACACCGATCGGTACCGCCATCGACGGGAACGATCCCAGGGCGACGATGAGGATGATCACCGCGAACAGCAGGCCGATGGGCTCGGCGTACTTGGAGAGACCGGGATCGGGGGGGTTGCCGAGGTCGACGACCGGGCCGCCCATGTCGACCTTCAGGCCGGCGGCCACCGCCGGTTGGGTGGCCTTCTCCAGCTCGGTGAACATCGCCGTGGCCCGGTCGACGCTCAGTTGTTCCGAGAACGGGACTATGGCGAAGCCGACGGTCTGGCGGGCGTTCACGTTCAAATTCTCGTTCTTTACGACGGCGTGGCCCTGGTCGAACCCCTGGATGCCCGTGGGCGTGGGGTCGAACGGACCCGTCACGGACGTGACCTGCGGGAGACCCTTCAGGTTCGCCACTGTCTGATCGATGGCCGTCTTGTGGTTCGGGTCGGCGAGCGACCCGGAGGTCGCCTCGAACACGACGGTCGCGCTCGGGCCCGACGCCGCGGGGAACTCGGAGGCCAACAGGTCGGCCGCCTTCTGTGACTGCGTACCCGGGATCGCAAACTTGTCCTTTGTCACCCCGTGGTGGGCCTCGTGGAAGGCGCCGACCGCGACCAGGATGACCAGCCAGGCAACGATCACCGGCCAATGCCGACGGGCACAGAACTTGCCCCAGCGCTCGAGGGCGCCCGCCCGTTCCTCGTTGCCTCGCCCTGCGTCGATGGGCGGCGGCACGTCCTCCGGCTTGCCGCGCCGGATGGGATGCCCGATGTCGATCGTATTGGTCATGTGGTCGTCCTCCCGGTGACCGGTAGAGCATGCGCCGATGGCGCCGACCTGGCAATGGCCCGGAATGGCCACCCGTGCCTGGTCCGTTCGGCAACGGCTCGACATCAGCCGGGGTGGATGGTCCGGCCCTGGGGCCGGCAACACCACCCACTGTCCTACGAAATGACAGAACCCGCCGAGGCTCTCAAGCCTCGTACTCGTAGAACCCTTGGCCGGTCTTGCGCCCGAGTAGGCCGGCCTCGACCATCCGCGACAGCAACGGTGGCGGGGCGTACAGCGGCTCTTTGAACTCCTCGTAGAGCGATCGAGCTGCGGCCAGGGTGGTGTCGAGGCCGATGAAGTCGGAGAGGGCGAGAGGCCCCATCGGGTGGTTGCAGCCCAGCACCATCCCGGCGTCGATGTCCTCGCCGGTGGCGAAGCCGGACTCGAGCATGCGAATGGCCGAGACGAGGTAGGGGATGAGCAGGGCATTCACGATGAAGCCGGCCCGGTCCTTCGAGCGGATGACCCGCTTGTCGAGGGTGGCCTCGGCGAAGGCCTGTACGACCTCGGTTGTCTCGACACTGGTCAGCAGCGAGGCGACGAGCTCCACCAGTTTGAGCACCGGCACGGGACTGAAGAAGTGAAGCCCGACGACCCGGTCCGCCCGGCCGGTGGCCATGGCCAACTTCATGATCGGGATGGCCGACGTGTTGGACGCGAGGATGGCGTCGTCGGGCACCACCTTGTCGAGCGTGGCGAACACGTCGAGCTTGAGGGGCTCGGACTCCGACACCGCCTCGACCACCAGTTGCCGGTCGGCGAAGTCACCGAGGTCGGTGGTGTAACGCAGGCGGGCGAGGGCAGCCGCCGCCTCGTCGTCGGACAACTTGCCCCGCCGACGGGCCCGGTCGAGCGAACCCTGGATGCGAGCCTGGCCGCCGGCCACCGCGTCGGCGTCGACCTCGCGAACGACGACGTCGAGCCCGGCCCGGGCGCAGATCTCGGCGATACCCGAACCCATGAGGCCGCACCCGACAACTCCCACGCGCTCGATGCTCATGGGCGTACCGCCGCCCGTAGGGCGTTGATTTCCCGCCCCCAAGACAAGTGGCCGGCGGGGAGGGGCCCGCCGCCCGGATGGCGGTGGGAGGGGCCGGCCACCGGACAGGACCCGACGACGCTCATGCCTTCAACGGTTCGATGGCCTCGGGGTCGATGCCGTAGCGCGCGATGGCGTCGGCCACTTCCTCTCCCTTGGCGTTGCCGGTGTCGGCGAGAGCCGCAAGTACGGCCACCACCAGATGGGCGGCGTCGGTCTCGAAGTGGCGCCGCAGCGCAGCCCGGGAGTCGGAGCGCCCGTAGCCGTCGGTACCGAGAGTGGTGAGATGGCCGGGAACCCACGGGGAAACCTGATCCGGTACCGCTTTCATGAAGTCGGTGATGGCCACCGTCGGACCATCCGTGTCGGCCAGCACCTCGGTCACGTACGGCGTGCGCGCCAGGTCGGTGGGATGCAGGCGGTTCCACCGGACCGCGGCCAGGGCGTCCTCGCGGAGGGCCTTGTAGGACGTCACGCTGAACAGCTCGGCGGCCACGCCGTGGTGCTCGGCCAGCAGCTGCTGGGCCTCCCGGGCCGCGCCCTGGGCGGTGCCGCTGAACAGGATCGTCGCCGGCCGGGCCGGCTGCGTGCCCAAAGCCCGGTCCGGTGCCGCGGCAAAGCGGTAGATCCCTTTGACGATGCCCTCCTCGACGCCCGCGGGCATGGCGGGCATCGGGTAGTTCTCGTTGTAGAGGGTGAGGTAATAGAAGACGTCCTCGGGGTCGTCGCCGTACATGCGGGCGATGCCGTCGCGAATGATGGTGCCCACCTCGTAGGCGAAGGCGGGGTCGTAGGCCGCCAGGTTGGGCACGGTGGACGCCAGCACCAGGCTGTGGCCGTCCTGGTGCTGCAGCCCCTCGCCGTTGAGGGTGGTCCTCCCCGCCGTGGCGCCGAGCAGGAAGCCGCGGCCGCGGATGTCGCCGAAGGCCCAGATGAGGTCGCCCACCCGCTGGAACCCGAACATCGAGTAGAAGATGTAGAAGGGGATCATCGCCTCGCCCCACGTGGCGTAGGCCGAGCCGGCGGCGGTGAACGACGCCATCGAACCCGCCTCGGTGATGCCCTCCTCGAGGATCTGGCCCTGCTCGCTCTCGCGGTAGGACAGCGTCATGGCCCCGTCGACGGGGTCGTAACGCTGGCCGGCGTGGGCGTAGATCTTCACCTCGCTGAACAACGAATCGAGCCCGAAGGTGCGGGCCTCGTCGGGGACGATCGGCACCACCCGGTCACCCATCGTCTCGTCTCGCAGCAGTGAGCGGAGGAGCCCGGCGAAAGCCATGGTGGTGGACACGGCCCGGTCCCCGGAGCCGCCGAGGAGATCCTCGAACACCGCAGGGGCGGGCTGGCCGGGTGGACGGAAGTTCACGACCCGCTTGGGGATCGACCCACCCAGGGCCCGGCGGCGTTCCAGGAGGTAGCGCTCCTCGTCGGAGCCGGGCGGCAGGCGGACGTAGGGCGGCAGGTCGGCGGAGAGAGCCTCGTCGGAGATCCGGTCGGCCAGGCCCAGCCGGTCGCGCAAGGCCCCCAACTGGTCGCGGGCAATCTTCTTGACCTGGTGGGCGGCGTTGCGGCTCTCGATCTTGTTCCCGAGGCGGGAGCCCTTCAACGTCTTGGCCAAGATCACCGAGGGCGAACCCTTGTGCCCGGTGGCCGCCACGTAGGCGGCGTACAGCTTGCGGCGATCGTGGCCGCCGCGGGGCAGGGTGAAGACGGGGTCGTCGTCGGGCAGGTGGGCCACCATCTCCTGGAGTCGGGGATCCGCTCCGAAGAAGTGCTGGCGCACGTAGGCCGGGCCCTCCACCGCGTACTTCTGATACTCGCCATCGAGGGTGGCGTCCATCTTGTCGAGCAGGACGCCGCCGTGGTCGGCCGACAGCAACTCCTCCCAGCGGGCACCCCACACGACCTTGGCCACGTTCCAGCCCGCCCCCCGGAACACCGACTCCAGCTCCTGGATGATCTTGCCGTTGCCGCGCACAGGGCCGTCGAGGCGCTGCAGGTTGCAGTTCACCACGAAGATGAGGTTGTCGAGGCCCTCGCGGGCGGCGATGGACAGGGCGCCCAGGGTCTCGGGCTCGTCGCACTCGCCGTCACCCAGGAAGCACCACACCTTGGCGGCGCTGGTGTCGACCATGTCGCGCTGGGCCAGGTAGCGGTTGAACCGGGCCTGGTAGATAGCGTTGAGCGGGCCCAGTCCCATTGAGACCGTGGGGAACTCCCAGAAGTCGGGCATGAGGCGGGGATGGGGGTAGCTCGGCAGCCCCCGGCCGTCGATCTCCCGGCGGAAGTGGTCGAGCTGGTCCTCGGTGAGGCGTCCCTCCAGAAAGGCCCGGGCGTAGATCCCCGGCGTGGCGTGACCCTGGAAGAAGACCTGGTCGCCGCCATGACCGTCGTCCTTGCCCCGGAAGAAGTGGTTGAAGCCCATCTCGTAGAGGCAGGCCGCCGAGGCCGGGGTGGACAGGTGACCGCCGATCCCGTCCGACAAGATGTTGGCCCGGGTCACCATCACCGCAGCGTTCCAGCGGACGAGGCCCTCGATGTGTCGTTCCAGGGCCACCTCGCCCGGGTACTCGGGTTCGTCGCCGGGCGAGATGCTGTTGAGGTACGGCGTGTCCCTGCGGGTGGGGAAACCCATGTCCCGCTCGGCGGCGCGGTGAAGGAGTCGGGTCAGCACCAGGCGGGCCGCGTCGGGCCGTGGGCGTCGATGACGGCGTCGAGCGAGTCGACCCACTCGTCGGTGAGGCCGGCGTCGAAGTCGGGCAGCTGACGGGCGAAGCCGCCGTCGAGCTTGGCCGGGGGCGTCATCTGGCTCCTACCTGTACGAGAGCGGCCTCGCCCTGTCCCCCGCCGCCACACAGTGCAGCGGCGCCGAGCCCACCGCCTCGACGGCGGAGCTCCTCGACCAGGGTCATCACCAGCCGCGTCCCCGAGGCACCGATGGGATGGCCCAGGGCTATGGCACCGCCGTTCACGTTCACGATGTCGTCGCCGATCCCCAGGTCGGCCATGGAGGCCACGCCGACGGCGGCGAACGCCTCGTTGATCTCGAACAGGTCGACGTCGCCAACTGTGCGACCCGTCTTGTCGAGGGCCCGGGTGATCGCCCGTGACGGCTGGGTCAGCAGCGAGGCGTCAGGACCGGCGACCATCCCGAATCCCGCCAGCTCGGCCAGGGGCGTCAGCCCCAGCTCGGCCGCCTTGGCCGCGCTCACCACGACCACGGCTCCGGCGCCGTCGGAGATCTGCGAAGCGTTGCCCGCAGTGATGGTGCCGTCCGGCGCGAAGGCGGGCTTGAGGCGACTCAGCGACTCGGGCGTGGTCTCGGGACGGACCCCTTCGTCGGTCTCGACGACGATCGAGCTCTTCCGCTGGGGCACCGTGACGGGGGCGATCTCGTCGGCCAGGCGTCCCTCTTTGATGGCCGAGGCGGCCCGCTCGTGGCTCTTGGCCGCCAGCTCGTCCTGGACCTGGCGCGAGATCGACGCCTTGGCGACATAGGCCTCGGTACCTGCGCCCATGTGCACGCCGTCGAAGGCGCACCAGAGGCCGTCGCTGATCATCGAGTCGACGGCGGTGACGTCGCCCAGGCGGTAGCCGCTGCGGGACCCGGGAAGCAGGTGAGGCGCCTGGGTCATCGATTCCATGCCTCCGGCCACGACGATGTCGGCGTCGCCCGCCTGGATCATCTGGTCGGCCAGGTAGATGGCCTGGATCCCCGACAGGCACACCTTGTTCACGGTGACGGCGGGAACGGCCATGGGGATCCCGCCCTTGGCCGCGGCCTGGCGGGCGGGGTTCTGGCCCTGGCCGGCCTGGAGCACGTGGCCCAGGATGACGTGGTCCACCTGATCGGGCTCGATGCCGGCTCGGGCCAGGGCCGCGGTGATGGCGAAACCGCCGAGGTCGGCGGCCGTCAGTGAGGCCAGCGAGCCCGCCAGCTTGCCGATAGGAGTCCGGGCGTACGAGGCGATAATTGATCCGGGCATGTGAGCTCTCCTCTTTTCAGCTGGCGGCCGGGTAGGTGTAGAAGCCCTGGCCGGTCTTGCGACCCAACTGCTCGGCCGTGACCATGCGCCGCAGCAGCGGGGCCGGAGCCGTGCACGGATCGTGGCGCTCCTCGTAGAGGGCTTCCAGAATCGACAGGCTGACGTCGAGGCCCACGAGGTCGAGCACCTGGAGCGGGCCCATCGGGAAACCGCAGCCGCCCTTCATGGCTGCGTCGATGTCCTCGCGCGATGCGATCTCGTTGTCGAGCATCTGCACGGCGCCGTTGAGGTAGGGGAACAGCAGGGCGTTGACGATGAACCCGGCGTTGTCCTTCACCGTGACCGCTTCCTTGCCGCAGTCGGTGGCGAACTGGCGGGCGGTGTCGATGGTCTCCTCCGCGGTGCTGGGGGTGTGCACCAGCTCCACGACCGGCATCCGGGGCGCGGGGTTGAAGAAGTGCAGGCCGAGGATCCTCTCGGGGCGACTGGTGCCCAGGCCGATGTCGTTCACCGACAGCGTTGAGGTGTTGGTGGCGAGGATGGTGTCGTCGGCGCAGATGCGGTCGAGCTCGGCAAACAGCTGCTTCTTCACCTCGAGGTCCTCGACGATTGACTCCACGACGATGTGGCAACGCTCGAAGTCGTCGAGCTCGGTCGTGGCCGTGACCCGGGCGAAGGCGGCCGTGCTGTCCTCGGTGGACAGCTTGCCCTTGTCCACCTGGACGTCGAGCGACTTGGCCACCCTGCCCACGGCGGCATCGGCGCCCGACTGGGTCCGGCCCCGGACGAGCACCTCGAAGCCGGCCTTGGCCGCCACCTCGGCGATACCGGATCCCATCATCCCGGATCCGGCCACTCCTACGGTCTTGATGTCACTCATCTCTGTCTCCTCTTCGTCTCGGTGGATGTCGTTCGTTGTCGAGTCAGTGGGTTCACCCGTGCACATAGGTGCCGGGCGCGTCGGCGAGGGCGGGGTGGGTGGTGCTCCCCGGTTCGTCTGACGGGCGGCCACGGCTGCCGGCCCGGGGTTCGATCCAGTCGGCCCAGTCCTGCCACCACGAGCCCTGGTGCTGCACGGCCCCGGCCCGCCACTCTTCCGGCTCGGGAGGCACGTCGTCGTTGGTCCAGTACTTCCGCTTCGCCTTGGCACCCTGCTCAGGGAGCCGTTCGGGCTCCGGGGGATTGACGATGCCGGCAATGTGGCCAGCCGAGGTCAGGACGAAACGAAGCGGGCTGCCGATGAGGCCGGTGGTGGCATAGGACGACTTCCACGGCGTGATGTGATCGGCCTCGGCGGCCAGGATGTACGTGTCGGCGCCGATGTCGTCGAGCGCCAGGCGCCGACCGGCCATGGTCATGGTGCCGGCGGCCAGGCGGTTCTCGCGATAGAGGGAGCGCAGGTAGGAGGAGTGGGTCGCCTCCGGCACCCGGGAGGCGTCGGCGTTCCAGGCGAGGATGTCGAACGCCGGCGGTGACTCGCCCATGAGCCAGTTGCGGCCCACGTAGTTCCAGACCAGGTCGTTCGGACGCAGCAGGTCGAAGGTGGTGGCCATGTCGCGTTCGTCGAGGAACCCGCTCTCGGCCATGCGCTCCTCGACCGCCGCCACCGCGTCGGCGTCGGTGAAGACCCCAAGGGAACCGGGCTGGCTAAAATCGACCAGCGTGTTGAGCAGCGTCAGCGAGCTCACGCGATCGTCGCCGACCTGGGCCTGGTAGGCCGCGAGCATGACGCCGAGGGTGCCGCCCACGCACAGTCCGGCCACGTTCACCCGATCGGCGCCGGTGATCTCGCAGACGACGTCGACCGCCGCCCCCAACCCCTGGAGCAGGTAGTCGTCGAGGTCGACGCCGCGCATGGTGGCGTCGGGGTTTCGGTAGCTGATGGCAAAGGTGGTGTGGCCGTGGCCGACGGCCCACTCGGCGAAGCTGCGCTCCGGCGCCAGGTCCATGATGTAGAACCGGTTGATCCACGGCGGGCTCAGCAGTAGCGGGATCTCGAAGGTGGTCTCGGTCTGCGGGGCGTACTGGATCAACTCGACGAGATCGTTGCGGAACACCACCGTGCCCGGCGTGCAGGCCAGGTTTCCGCCCACCTCGAAGGTCGACGAGTCCACTTGGCGCGGCCTGCCTCCGTTGTCGACGACATCGTCGACCAAGTTGGTGAGTCCGGCGAGGGCACTCGCTCCCCTGGTTTCGGCGGCCATTTTCAGCGCCGCCGGGTTGCCCAGGAGAAAATTGGTCGGGGCCAGGGCGTCGGCGGTCAATCCGAGGGCGAAGGTGGCTTTCTCGGCGTCGTCACCTTCGAGGCCGGCGGCACCGGGCAGGTCGCGCAGATACTGGGACCACGCCAGGTAGGCCTGTCGCTGACCGAAGTGCCACGGGTTGTCGTCCCAGGCAGGATCCGCGAACCGACGGTCCCCGGGCATGGGCGACAAGGCGGGCGAATTGTCCCGGCCGATGGCGCGGGCCGCCGTCTCGATTCCGGCTTGGGCCAGCCTGCCCCCCAGGCGCGCGCCGAGCTTCAGGCTCGACAGGGGATGGCGCGCCGCACCTGTCGCCAGGCGGGTGAGCACCGGCCCGAAGGCCGCAGGATCGTGTGAAGAAGGGGGTGGGAACGTTGTCGTCATGAGGTCCCCTTGGTGGTCGGGGTCCCGGGGAACGCTTCGTAGTACCGGTAGACGATGTCGGCGACGCATCCGGGCTTGGGCTTGCCCTCCACTTCGAAGGTGAGGCGGAACGTCGTCTGCAGGCCGCCGGCGATCGCCTCGACCGCCGCCAGCTCGATCACTGCCCGGACGCGCGAGCCGACGGGGACAGGCGCCGGGTAGCGCACGCGATTCGACCCGTAGTTGAGGACCAGTCCGGCCCCCTCCACGGACAACACCTCGTCGAGGAACAGCGTGGACAGCGACAGCGTGAGGTACCCGTACACGATGGTGCCGCCGAAGGGCCCGGCCTCGGCCCGCTCGGGATCGATGTGGATCCACTGCTTGTCGCCGGTGAGCTCGGCGAAGGTGTCGACTTCGTCCTGGGTGATGCGTCGCCAGGAACTGGTCCCGAGGACCTCGCCTGCCCGAGATGCCAGCTCGGTCAAGTCCATCACTGCGGTCATCGGACCGGAGGTCGTCATGGTTGCCTTCTCCCGTGGGTCATGGAACCGTGATTCGAAGCCGCGCCCTCCACCCTGCTCTGTCGCTGTGGTAGCAACGATGCCCGACGCGCATGTCGCCTCGATGCCGGTTCGGCAACACCTCGGTGACGAGATTGTGAAGCTCGTCTGAACCTCGAGGAGCCGACGCTGCGTCGTGCACACCGCCGCCGCCTTTTCGCCGTTGGACGCGCTGTCGCTCCATCCACCCTACCCCGTGGTCCCCCTTTGTATGCAAATTCACAAACGGGGTTTCAATCGAGCAGATGCTTGGTATAGTTAACGCAACACCCAAAACGAAAGGGGACCACCCATGCCCACCCCCGTTGAGACCACGTCAGCCATCCAGGAAAAAATCTTCGCCAGCATGCAGGTCAGCCAGAAGGCCATGCTCGACAGCGCCCGCAGCTGGTCTGAGACGTTCGAGGCGGTGGCGTCCACGCTGCCCCAGCTCGAGCTTCCCGACCCCAAGGCCGGCGACCTGTTCGAGACGTCGCTCGACTTCAGCAAGAAGGTGCTCGCCAGCCAGCGCGAGTTCGCCACCAAGATGTTCGAGGCTGTTCAGCCCGTCACCAGCGCGCCGGCCAAGGCGGCCTCGGCGGCCAAGTCCCGCTAGTTGAACCAGGCGCTGGCCAGCGCGGCCCTGAGCCTGGTTGTGGCATGCCCGGAGGTGAACGTCCTCCGGGCATGCGCCAAGATGGCCGGATGACGAACTGCGCTTGCCGGGACGTGCGTTGAGCGACCCGTGGGAAGCCCAGGTCGGGGCCCTCGGCGGCTTTCTCCGCACCCAGCGGCGCCTGGCCAATCTCTCGCTCCGCGAGATGGCGGAGCGCACCAAGGTCTCGAATGCCTACCTGAGCCAGATCGAACGGGGCATGCATGTACCGTCCATGCGCGTCCTGAACTCGATCGCCCGAGCGCTCGATCTCTCGGCCGAGGCCATGTTGACCCAGGCCGGCCTCATCGACGACGCATCAGTCGACGAGCACGGGCCGGCGCCACGATCCACCACCGAGGCGGCCATCCGAGCCGACGGCAGGCTCACCGCCGATCAGAAGGAGGCGCTGCTCTCTGTCTACCGGAGCTATCTCGCCAGCGACGGGAGCGCCTGAAGCAGTCGAGCCCACACACCCGGCGGTCGACGTCGGGCGCATCGCCACCGAGGAACTGAGCCCCGAAGAGGGTCTGCTCGCAGGTGTCGACACAGGCAACTTTTCCCGCGCCATGAGGACGGTGTGGGCCGACCTCGCCCGCCATCCCTTCACCGTCGGCCTGGCCACCACGCGCCATTTCGCCACCCTCGCCCACGTGGGCTGGGCTGCGACCGCACGCGCCTGGGGGTTGGATGTGGCCGGGCCCGTCGCCAACGGCGACGGTGACCGCCGTTTCGCCCACCCGAGTTGGGAGCGCAACCCCTGGTTCTACGGCCTACGGCAGTCGCACCTGGCGTGGGCCAGGTATCTGCACGAGCTGGTCGATGTCGCCGACGTCGATCCGTCCACCGCCGACAAGGCCAGGTTCGCGACCGACCTGGTCGTCGATGCCCTCGCCCCCACCAACTTCTTCCTGAGCAACCCCGCAGCGATGCAGCGAGCGTTCGACACCGGCGGCAAATCCGCCCTGGCCGGCATCCGGAACTTCTTCGCCGACATGGCCGACAACGGGGGCATGCCCAGCCAGGTCGACACCTCGCCGTTCACCCTGGGCGAGAACCTGGCTGCCACCCCGGGCAAGGTCGTCTTCCGGAACGACCTCATGGAGTTGATCCAGTACGCCCCGCAGACGGAGACCACCTTCGAGGTCCCGCTGCTGTTGAGCCCGCCGTGGATCAACAAGTACTACATCATGGACCTGGCTCCGGGGCGGAGCTTCGTCGAGTGGGCGGTCGCCCACGGCCACACGGTTTTCGCCATCAGCTACCGCAACCCCGACGAGTCGATGCGCAACGTCACGCTCGACGACTATCTGCTCCGCGGGCCCTACGACGCCCTCGAGGTGATCGCCGATGTGACCGGCACCGACCAGGTCAACATCGTCGGGCTGTGCCTGGGCGGCAGCCTCACCGTGATGCTCATGGCACACCTGGCCGCCAACGGCGGCGCTCGCGTGCGTTCGGCGACGCTGCTCAACACGCTCGTCGACTTCAGCGAGCCCGGGCCCATGGGCCGCTTCCTGGACAAGGGTTCGGTCGAACGCATGACCACCCAGATGTCGAGCCGCGGCTACCTCGACGCGTCCGAGATGGCGCGCATGTTCGACCTCCTTCGGGCCCGCGACCTGGTCTGGAACTACGTGGTGAGCGGCTGGCTCATGGGTGAGCCGCCCCCGGCCTTCGACATCCTGGCGTGGAACGGTGACGGCACCCGGATGCCGGCGGACATGCACTCGTTCTACCTGCGGTGCTGTTACGTGGAGAACCAGCTGGCCCGGGGCAAGATGAACCTGGCCGGCACCCAGCTCGACCTCGACCTGGTCACCGCCGACACCTACGTTCTGTCGGCCAAGGACGACCACATCGCACCGTGGAAGTCGGCGTACGCCACCACGTCGCTGCTGGGCGGAGACTGCCGCTTCGTGCTCACGTCCTCCGGCCACGTGGCCGGGATCGTGAACCCTGACGCCTCGCGTAGGCGGTACTGGACCAACGATGCCCTTCCTGCTGCGGCCGACGAGTGGTTGGGCGCGGCCGACCTGCAGCAGGGATCGTGGTGGCACGACTGGGCCGATTGGATCGCCACTCGGGCCGGCGACCGCCGCCCGCCGCCGGCCCTCGGCAGCCAGGACCACCCGCCGATCGCCGACGCGCCAGGCACCTACGTCCACCAGAAGTAGTCGACGCCGAAGAGGGAGGGCACCGATGAAGACGACCGGGCGGCGGTTGGCCATCGCATGCCAGGGCGGCGGCAGCCACACCGCGTTCTCGGCGGGAGCGCTGAAGAGACTGGTGACCGACGGCTACGAAGTGGTGGCCCTCACCGGCACGTCGGGGGGAGCGATCGACGCCGTCCTGGCCTGGTACGCGTTGTTGGCCGACGGTCCGGAGACGGTGGGCGACCGCCTGGAGGCGTTCTGGCACGAGATGTCGGCGACGTCGCCCGTCGACCTCCTCACGAACGAGTGGACGCTGTGGACCTCGCGGGCGCTGTCGACAGTGCTCACGCCCGAGATCAGCCCGTACCTGTACCCGCCCGTAGCCGCCGAGCAGTTCAAGAAGGTGTTGAGGAATCACGTCGACTTCGATCGGGTCCCCGACCTCGTGGCCCGGTGCGGGCCACCGACGCCGCTGTTGCTCGTCGGCGCAGCCGACGTCCTGTCGGGGAAGTTCAAGGTGTTCAGGAACGGTTGGGACGACGACAACGACGCACCCTTGCTCGAGGTCACCGCCGATGCCATCCTGGCCTCGGCCGCCATTCCCACGCTCTTCAGGGCTGTGCACATCGACGGCGGGATGTACTGGGACGGCCTGTTCTCGCAGAACCCTCCCGTGCGCGACCTTCCCGATGCCAAACCCGACGAGATCTGGGTGCTGCAGATCAATCCCACCGAGCGCCGGGCCGAGCCCACGTCCATGGGCGACGCGACCGGAGAAACGAGTTGTCCGGCAACCTGTCGCTGCGTCAGGAGCTGTTCTTCATCGACAAGATCAACCAGTTGATCGAGGGGGACGGGAAGGGCAACAAGCTCACGGGTTCGAAGTACCAGTGCATCGAGGTACGCACGATCGAGATGGACATGAAGGTCGATCTCGATTCCGAGTCGAAGCTCGATCGCAGCCCGGCGTTCATCACCTCGTTGCTGGCTCGCGGCCAGGAGCAGGCCGACGAGTTCCTGCGGTCTCTGCCCGTACACGTGCAGTAGACGGACTCGCGGGGTAGGACCCTCGGATGCAGGAGCGCTGGTACAAGCAGGCGATCATCTACTGCCTCGACGTGGAGACCTTCCAGGACTCCGACGGCGACGGCGTCGGGGATCTCCGTGGCCTCACGAGCCGTCTCGACTACCTCGCCCGGCTCGGAGTGACCTGTCTGTGGCTCAATCCCATCCACCCGAGTCCCGACCGCGACGACGGCTACGACGTCACCGACTACTACAACGTCAATCCTCGCATCGGGACCCTCGGTGACTTCGTCGAGTTCGTGCACCAGGCCGAGAACCGTGGCCTGCGGGTGATCATCGACCTGGTCGTGAACCACACGTCCGACCAACATCCGTGGTTCGTCGAAGCGCGGTCGGATCCCCACTCGCCCAGGCGGAACTGGTACGTGTGGTCCGACGAGCGCCCCACCGACCTCACCCAGGGGGTCGTCTTCCCCGGAGTCCAGAAGGAGACCTGGACGCGCGATGCCAAGGCCAAGGCGTGGTACTTCCACCGCTTCTACGACTTCCAGCCCGATCTCAACTCCGACAATCCCGAAGTGCGGGCCGAAGTCCGCAAGATCATGGCCTTCTGGCTGCGGCTCGGGGTCTCGGGGTTCCGCATGGACGCGGCGCCGTTCGTCATCGAGTCGACCAGGCCCAACGAGCCCGACGCGGCCCGTGATTTCGGCTACCTGACCGAGCTGCGGGAGCTGCTGTCGTGGCGAAGGGGCGACGCGGTGATCCTGGCCGAAGCCAACGTGGAGCGCGACGAGCTGGTGCAGTACTTCGGCCAGGGCGACCGCCTGCCCATGTTGTTCAACTTCCTCCTCAACCAGCGTACGTTCCTGGCCTTGGCCCGAGGTGACGCGGCGCCCATCCTGTCCGCCCTCGAGGCCATGCCGACGATCCCCCCTTCGTGCCAGTGGGCCACGTTCCTGCGCAACCACGACGAGATCGACCTGGGCCGGCTCGGCGAAAAGGAACGGGCCGAGGTCTTCGAGGCCTTCGGGCCGTCGCCGAAGATGCAGCTGTACGGACGGGGAATCCGTAGGCGCCTGGCGCCGATGCTCGGGGGTGATCGCCGCCGGTTGGAGATGGCCTATGCCCTGCAGTTCTCGCTGCCGGGCACGCCCGTGGTCCGCTACGGCGAGGAGATCGGCATGGGCGACGACCTCGCGCTTCCCGAACGCAACGCCATTCGCACACCCATGCAGTGGACCCCCCACGCCAATGCCGGCTTCTCGGCCGCCGACCCCGACGAGCTGTGCCAACCCGTCATCAGTGGCGGCGACTTCGGTCACGAGAAGGTCAACGTCGTCTCCCAGCGTGGGGACCCGACGTCGTTGGTGTCATGGATGGGACGCATGTTGCACACCGTGCGCGAGTGCCCGGAGTTCGGTGCTGGACAGACCCTTCCCGTCGACAGCGGTGTGCCGTCGGTGCTCGCCCTGCGCCACGAGGGACCAACGGGTGTGATGCTCAGCATCGTCAACCTCGCCGACGAGAGCTGCCAGGTCGACCTCGGACCGCAGCCCGGCCAGCAGGGCGAGCCCCTGGAGGTCTTTGCCAATGGCGACTACGGGCCGGTCGACCCCGAGCTGAAGAAGATGAAGGTCGACGCCTACGGGTACCGCTGGATCCGGCTGGCCCGCAGCGTCGGTTAGGGTCCAGAAGAGACGCCTACGCAGGCAATTGGATGGTCGTGAGGAAGCGTTCGACGTCGGGGAGGGCGGAGTCGAACCGGGCGGGGTCGGAGGTATAGGTCACCAGCCAGGCCTTGCCGCTGCGGATGGTCCACACCGAAAGGACGCGAAGGTCGCCCTTGCCGAGATCCGCCTGGTAGGAAACCCGGTAGGCGGGCGAGCCCGCCAGCGTGGTGGGTCCCGAATCCCCCGTGGTCGACCCGGGAATGTCGCTGACCTGCTTGAGGCTGAGCTTGGTGTAGTCGTCGAGGGTGACGGGGCCCGAACCGCTCTGGCGTAGGATGTTGATGTTGCGGCGGAACGGCGCGTCTTCCGGCGGGTCGATGAACACGTAGAGCGGGCTGCCGGCACTGCTCGGCTCGACCGTCCACTCCTTCGGATGTTCCAGGCTCACGCCCGAGGGGTCTCGGAACGGGGTGTAACCGGCTTTCGCCGCCCCCCTCGTCGGCGACCTCCCCGTCGTGGTGGACGTCGTCGGCTTCGGACCGGTATCGGGAGTGTTCCTGGCCTTGCCGCTCATGCGCTTGCCGACGAGCGTCGCCAGGCGGGTGCGCTCGGCGTCGGGGAAGGGCGAACCTGACCCCGTGACATAGACGCCGCCGAACACCCGGCCCTGCCGGAGGATGGTCAGGTCGACGAACACCGACAACCGTTTGCCACCGGCCTCCAGCGGTACCGTCAGACGGGAGGCGGCCACCTCGTCAGTGACCTTCGGAGTCGTCAACGGTGTGTCCGACACGTCGCCCACCCTCAGACCGGGGTCGGCGGCGTCCTCGACCGCCGTCTTCAGACCGTCCTTCACGCACTGGCTGACCAAGGCACCTTTGAGGTCGGAGAACGCCTGGCGGGCGTCGGCCTCCTTCTCGGCCAGGACGGCACCGGACCCGATGTGCAGGTCGCCGTCGTCCTTGGTGAAACCGGTACCGTCGGCCCCGCGTGGCTTGTCGCCTTTGGTCAGCAGCGGGTTGTTCTTGACGCACCGGTCGAGCGGATTGGGGGAGCCTTCGTCGCTGTTGTCGTCCGCTTCGGCGGTGAAGTCCGGAACGTCGGCCGACGTGATGACGATGCTCTGCGCCTTCGCCTTGTCCCCGGCCGCTGAGGGCTTGGCCGACCCACTGCCGCAGGCCGCCCCTGACAGCAGGGCCGTGGTGGCCAGGAGGGCCAGGATTCGGGGGCCCGAAATCGCCATCGTCGTGGGTCCTCCCGAGTTGATCGGTCTAATCGGTCTCTACCGCCACCGTCGGCAGCCGGGTGGCGCCAGCGACACCATACCGCTCGACGACCGAAGTCGGGGTGTTCATCGGGCCGAATGAGCTGACGGACCTGGCGTGCCCGGCGCGTCTACGACGCGGGCCTGAGACGCTCCTCCAGCGTGGCCGCGATGATCTCGATGCTGGAGGGCGGGTGTCCGTCGGGCGGAAGCCGGCACGACCTACCGTGGGCGCGTGAGCGATCGCGTGGAGCTGGTCTGGTACGGCGATGACCGGCCGCGCTACGACCACGGCCCCCAGCATCCACTTCGCTTCGAACGTGTCGTGCTGACCCGCCGGCTCATCACCGACTACGGCATCCTCGAGCGCCCCGGCGTGGTCGAGACGCTCGCCCGCGACGCCACCCGCGAGGAACTCAACCTCGTGCACACCGACCGCTACATCGACGCCGTCGTCAGTGCCGGGCACGGTGAGCCGGGCCCGTGGGGCCGGTTCGGGTTCGGCCCCGGCGACAACCCGATCTTCCCGGACATGCACGAGGCCTCGGCCCGGGTGGCAGGAGCCTCGCTGGTGGCCGCGGAATCGGTGTGGACCGGGCGCGCTCAGCACGCCTTCAACCCGGCGGGCGGCCTGCACCATGCGCTGGCCGAGCGAGCGAGCGGGTTTTGTGTCTACGACGATCCCGCCCTGGCCATCGCCTGGCTGCTCGACCAGGGTGCCGCCCGGGTGGCCTATGTCGATATCGACGTACACCACGGCGACGGGCCCCAGACCATCTTCTACGGCGATCCCCGGGTGCTGACCATCTCTCTGCACCAGGACGGGCGAACGCTGTTCCCCGGAACGGGAGCCACCGGCGAGGCCGGAGCCGACGACGCCGCGGGGACGAAGGTGAACGTCCCGCTCCCGCCGTTCACCGGTGACGACGACTGGTTGCGGGCGTTCACCGAGGTGGTGCCCCCGTTGGTGGAGGCCTTCCGCCCCGACGTGCTGGTCACCCAACTCGGTTGCGACTCCCACCACGCCGACCCCCTCGCCCAGCTGTCGCTCACCACCGCCGTCTACACGAAGACGGCGACGGCGCTCCACGACCTGGCCCACCGGGCCGCCGGCGGTCGATGGCTGGCGACGGGCGGAGGCGGGTACCGGTGGGCCGACGTGGTGCCCCGGGCGTGGACCATCTACTTCGCCGAGATGGCCGGAGTCGACATCGCCGACGAGCTGCCCGCCGCCTGGACGGAGCGAGCCGGACGGGAAGCCGGCCATGCCCTTCCCTCCCGCCTGTCGGAGCCCGCAGTGGGCCGGCCCGGCGCCACCACCGATGCCGTCGCCAACTCGATCCAGGGAGTCCGAGAGCTGATCTTTCCCTTCCACGGGCTGCGCTGATGTCGGCCTCAGCTCCCGCCCGCGGCTCGGGTCGCCGGCTGGGACATCCTCATGTCGGAGGGACGGATCGGCTTTGTCCTCGTTCCACAGGCCCATCGTCGCGAGCCGTTCGTCAGCCTGCGCCGGAGTGCGATGAGCGCCCGGCCGCCATGCGGCGGCGATGGAACGAGTTGCCTCTACCCTCGAGCGGCGCCCGGATGGGGGATGACCCGCACGTCGAGTGCGGCGATGCCCTCGAAGTCCTCCGGGTTGCAGGTGAAGAGCGGAATGTCGTGGACGATCGCCGTGGCGGCGATCATGGCGTCGAGGCGCGGGCGTGGGTCTTGCGTCCCGCTCTGCGAAGCGAAGCAGCAACGCCACCGAGAGCTCGGCGAGGGTCACCGCCGTGATGAGCGGCTCGACCGGCAGAACCGCGAGATCAGTGATCTGCCCCAGGAGGATGACGGTGTTCGTGTCGAGCACACCCCGTGGGGCCCGCTCCGCCTCGTTCACAGACTTCCGTCTAGGAGCGCATCGACGTCGGCGCGCAACGCACGTGTGTCGATGACGGGGAGGTATTCCCGGCGCTTGATCAACACCTCGGCAGGTATGGCCGGCCGGAGCGGCCGAAGCTCTGCGACCGGCTTTCCGGAACGGGTCACGGTGATCCGCTCCCCGGATGCGACCCGGTCAATAACCTCGCCGCCGTCGCCGTCGCCAAGTCGATCCAGAGGGTCCGAGAGCTGATCTTTCCCTTCCACGGGCTGGCCTCCAGGCTCTCCTGAGCTATCCTGAGCTATCCTGTCAGGAGAGGTCAGGAGGAGTCGCGATGGCCATGCCATTACACGAGCTGCTGGAGCGGAGATTCGGCGTCGACGAGGACGAGTTCGCCGCCGCACTGGAGGACTTCGCCGATGGGGCGGGGCCACTTGCCCTGGTCGATGTCCGGCCCGCCGACTACTTCGGCGAGGCCCAGCAGACCGCCGTGAGAAAGCTCGGCGCGTCGCTACGACCACTACGCCCGGGCGAGCTCGGGCCCATCGCCGGGCTTGCGGCTGCCCACGCCCAGCTCGTGTCGAAGTCGGTGAACGTCGCCGACCTGGCGGAACGCCTGGGCGTCGACCCCAGCCGGGTCCGCCAGCGCATCTATGCGCGTTCGCTTCACGCCTTCAAGCACCGCGGCGTGTGGCTCATTCCCACCTTCCAGCTCGAGGGACCCAAGCTCGTTCCGGGGATCACAACCGTGGCGTCCAAGCTGTCGCCGGCACTCCATCCCGTGGCGGTGAGCCGCTGGTTCACCACGCCGAACGTCGACCTCGTCGTCGATGACGAGGCGGTCTCGCCGATCGTCTGGCTGTCCTCGGGAGGGGCGCCCGACGCGGCAGCAGCCCTGGCCGGCGCCATCGACGAGCTCTGATTGGCGAAGTTCCCGTGGCCACCGCCGCCTGATGGGCTCCGGCTCGTCCCCGCGGATCGCCACAGCCTGCGGGCCGGCACCCAGGTCGCCCGCATCTATCCCCGGCGTGGACCGTATTCGACAACCTGGTGGCAGTTTCGCTTCGACGGGCCCCTTCCTGGCGCCCGCTTCGACCATCACGTCGCCGGCGATCTGCGAGGCGTGCTGTACGGGGCACGCCATCTCGTCACCTGCGTGGCCGAGGTCTTCCAGGGATCCCGCCTCGTCGACCGGGTGGCCGCCGACCGGTGCCTCGCCGGATTTCGCCTGACGCGATCAGTCCGCCTGCTCGACCTCACACGCGACTGGCCGACCCGCGCCGGGGCCAGCCAGGCACTCGCGTCGGGACCTCGCCCGCGAGCCCAGGCCTGGGCCCGGACGATCTACGAGGCGTACCCCGGCATCGACGGGATCTGGTATCCGTCGTCGATGCACGGTGGCCATGCCGCCTTCGTGCTCTTCGAACGGGCCGAACGTGCGCTGCCGCGGAGCCCGGATCTGGACGTGCCCCTGTCGCATCCCGGACTCCTGCCCGATCTCGTTCGCGCCGCCGGGTCGCTCGGCTACCTCATCCGCTGACCTGGGGTGGCTACGCGGTGTCGTCGGCGCCGGTTTGCCACAACCCCTGTCGGCCGTGCTGCGGTTCGGCGCCCCGACGCCTCTCAGCGGCGCCGTGTCGTCCGAGGCGTCGATCGCCGCGCCGCTCCGCCGGCGGCGGCGGCGGTCTCGGCGGCGATCGTTGCCGCCGCGGTGAAAGGGTCTCCGACCAGAAACCGGGCCCGGGCGGTCACAGCGTCGCTTTCCTTCACTCCGGCACGTGCGAGGGCCAGCGGCGCATGGGTCCCGATCGATGCCAGATCGTCCTTCAGGGCATCTCTCCCGGGTCGGACCACGGCCGTCATGACCACCAATGCCGGTCGCAGTAGGAGCGCCGTCCCGGTGATCGTCGGGAGCGGCGTGTCGGGCCCCAGTAACGTGATGCGCCACCCGTTTTGGCGCAACGCCAGGCCGAAGCAGATCAGTCCGAGGTCGTGCTGGTCGCCGGGAACCTCCGCCAGGGTCCGGTGAACGATACTCACGGCGCACGAGCGCGGAACCGGCAGCCTCCTCTGCCGTGATCTCGGGGCCGGTCGAGTCGCACTGCAGGGTGATGATGGCCTCGAGACGATCCCTTGGTAGGGCGTGGCAGTCAGGCCGAGCCAGCGCGGCCCTCTGCCCGTCAAGCAAGCTACGCACGACACGGCAGGTACATGGTGGCGCTGGTCGACCACGACGAGCCCGTACCGGGCGAACAGCGGCGAGGGCGGCTTCGTCTTGCTCAGGCGGCCAAAAGGAGGCTGGGCGACACCAGGATCACCGTCGGCTCATCCGTCTCGTCGCCGTCGCTCGGTCGCAGCTGAACTCTGACATGTCTCGGAGGATCGCCCCATACCTCCAGCACGGTGGCCTCGACCGGTTCCCCGAGGCCCCAGGGCACGAGGACGGAATCGCCTACCTTGAGCTGATCGGCCATCGGTCTCACCACGGATCCGTTGCGAACGAGGTGGTCAAATGTTGCCACACAACACGATCCAGCGCGCTGGCGGTTCGATCCAGTCCTGGCAGTCGCTTTCGTGCCCACGTCACGGTGTCGGGGACGCCTCTTTCCCGCAGTCGGTCGAGCTGGCTCTGGTTGCCGTGAGCCAGGCAGTTGCGCAACTCAATGAGGTCGCCGTAGTAGCCACGGTCGCCGCGTCGACGGGTGCCGGCTCCCAGTGGCCGTTCAACGCCCCAGTCTTCCGCGAAACGCCGCTGATGCCTATCCGTTTGAAGTCGGACGCGAGGCTTCGCAGATCAGCGTTTCCGCGATCGATGTACCGCCCTTCGGTCGTGGCCGTGGTCAACAAGGGCCGGTGCTCCGGCATAGCGCCCGAGAGTTCAACCGTCTTCTCTGCAGCCAGGTCGTGAAGGTCTCGGCTGAATGCTTGGAACTCGGCCACGACCCGGAGGACGTAGGCATGGGCGATAGGACGGCCAATCTCGAGCGGACGTCCCGGGCCTTCGACCTCCCCCATCGCGACATGCGCGGCCGCAAGCGTGTCGATGGCCTCCCGTCTCGCTCCATGCCACCGCTCGAGCGGAAACGATTCGTGGTAGCCCACGGAACGAAGAGTACGCGCCCCGCCCGATCGTGGTCGCTCTGGTGCCGAGAATCACTCCTTCGGTAGCGTGGTTCGAGCCAAGCACGCGCGCGTCGTCTACAGGCGAGGAGATGGCGCTACACCTCGTCATCGATTCTGCCGAGGCCGGAATCAACGACGGCACCGTGCCGGTAGATCTCTCGCTTCCCGAACACGCCGCCCGGGAACACGACTTCGAGTGGGCCCGGGACGTCTTGTTCGAAGACCACGATGTCCTGCTGCTCTTCGACGCATCGCTCGACGGGATCGAGGAAACCGACAGCGAGCTCAATCAGGCCCGTGACGAGGATCGGCGCAGGATCCTGAACGCTTAGGCCAATCTGTCGACCGGTCCGGAGGCGCCGGTAGCGAGTCCAGGGTGCCTGGGAACATCCAACGAAACGCCCGGTGAGCCGGAGGGCACGCGCCCTCGCCCGCCACCGGCGAATCCGGTCCGGTCCGGCGGCCCTCCGCTGGCAAGCGCCACCAAGAATCCTGGTTCGGCAAGGCGCCTCCAACGGCACTTGCGGGACAGGGCGCCGGCCCTTCGGTGCTACCGGTGCGCGATCCTCGCGTCTTCCCAGCAGGTCCGACCGGGGGACCGATGAGAAATGGCGGCGGCGCCGGTCTGATGACGGTCCGCCAGGTGCCCGCGACCGCAGCAAAGGGAGAGCAACCTATGAGACCGCTCCGATACTCGATCAACGTCACCCTCGACGGCTGCTGCGATCACCGGGAGGCGATCCCGGACGAGGAGTTGCATCGCCATCACGCCGCCAATCTGGAACGAGCCGATGCCCTGCTCCTTGGCCGGGTGACCTACGAGATGATGGAGGCAGCGTGGCGGCAGCTGGCGACGGGAACGTGGCCCGACTGGATGGCTGATTGGATGATCCCCTTCGCCCGGACGATCGACGGGGCAAAGAAGTACGTCGTGTCGGGCACCCTGGACCGGGTCGATTGGAACGCGGAGCTCGTGCACGGTGACCTGGAGAAAGCCGTTCAGCAGCTCAAGCGGGAGCCAGGCAAAGGCCTGTTCACAGGAGGCGTGACCCTCCCGCTGGCCCTGGCGGATCTGGGATTGATCGATGAGTACGAGTTCGTCGTGCAGCCCATCCTTGCTGGCCACGGGCCGACGTTGTTCGCCGGCCTGAGGGAGCGGCTCGAGCTGAAGCTCGTGGGGCGCCAGGAATTCCGGTCGGGGGCGGTGGCTCTGAGCTACCAGCCCAGTCGAGTTACGGCTTGAAGATCGGCTGCCCCTGGGCACGACGCATCACCGACCCGGTGGTCCTGCGCGCGGAGCTGGCCGTCGTCCGCACGCACTGGAACGGGGTACGCCTCCACGCTGGGATCGGGTATGTCACGCCGCTCGACGAGCACGAGGGGACGTGGCCCAGCCATCCGCAAGGCCCGCGAGGCAGGCCTCGAGGCATCACGGCTTCGCCGGCTGGCCTACCATCGAACTAAGTACCAGCAGCAACCCGACCCGGGACCCGACGATGTGGTCTGATCAAACCGGGATCTCCATCGCGAAGTCAGACACAGGTCGTCGCCTTCGTCGCCGGCGGCTGACCACAAGCGGCACTTTGGAGCGATGTGCTGCGTCGACACGCCGGGCCCCCTTGACTATATGTAGTCACTCTGTTAAATAACCAGTCTGTGACGTATCTGCAGGAGCGACGGCAACGATGACCGTGACGGCCCCCGATCGGTTCGACGTCGTCTTCGCCGCCTTGTCGGACCCTACGCGGCGCTCGATCGTGCGTCGGTTGGCCGACGGTGAGGCAACCGTGCTCGAGTTGGCC